>CAZVUT010000065.1:0-11039 GCA_964630155.1 uncultured Synergistaceae bacterium | reverse complement strand
TTACCGCTTTCGCTGCTAAACGGAAGCATATTGATCGAGTGCACCTCGCTTGCGAACGACCCGCAGGAGCCAAGGGGCGAAGACATCGCCGAAGACGGCACGTGGTCGCCACCGCAGCTGCCGCGTGTCAGCGAGGTTTGCGGCGGACCGCTTCGGTCAGCTGCCCCCCCTCGTCGTACCCGACGTATCCCGGAGGCGCTCCGACGAGACGCGAGACCGCGTGTTTCTCCATGTATTCCGACATATCGATCCGCGTCAGGACGTCCTCGCTGTCGAAGAGCGCCTCGGCGAGCGCCTTGGCGAGCTCTGTCTTTCCGACGCCGGTCGGTCCGAGGAAGATGAACGATCCGATCGGACGGCGCGGATCCTTGATCCCCGATCGCGCGCGAATGACGGCGTCGGCCACGAGCGTCACGGCTTCGTTCTGCCCCACGACGCGCCGGTGGAGGATCTCGTCGAGCTTCAGCAGCTTCTCCCGCTCCCCCTCGACGAGCCGGGTTACGGGAATTCCCGTCCAGCGACTGACGATCTCGGCGATCTCGTCGTCCGTGACCTCCTCCCGGAGAAGCACCTGACCGCCCTGCCGGGCGGCGAGGTCCTCTTCCTTCTTTTTCAGCTCTTCCTTCAGTTGCGGAAGCTGCCCGTGCTTCAGTTCGGCCGCCTGGTTCAGGTCATAGTCTCGCTCCGCCTTCTCGATCCGGCGGTTGATCTCTTCGATCCGGCTCCGAAGATCCCGGACTCCCGAGATCATGTTCTTCTCGGCCTCGTATTGCGCCCGGAGCGAGTCGGCTTCCTCGCGGGCCTCCTGCAGCTCCTTGCAGAGGACCTTGAGCCGTTCCCGGCTCGCCGCGTCCTTTTCCTTCGTCAGCGCGGCCTCCTCGATCTCCAGCTGCATGACGCGCCGCGACGCGTTGTCCAGTTCCGTCGGCAACGAGTCGATTTCCGTCCGGATCATCGCGCACGCTTCATCGACGAGGTCGATCGCCTTGTCCGGCAGGAACCGGTCCGTGATGTACCGGTTTGAGAGCACCGCCGCCGCCACGAGCGCGTTGTCCCTGATTCGCACGCCGTGATGGACCTGGAAGCGCTCCTTGAGTCCGCGCAGAATGGAAATCGTATCCTCGACGTTCGGCTGCTCCACGAGGACCGGCTGGAAACGCCGCGCCAGCGCGGCGTCCTTTTCGATATGCTTGCGGAATTCGTCCGTCGTCGTGGCGCCGATGCAGTGCAGTTCGCCGCGCGCGAGCATGGGCTTCAGCATGTTGCCCGCGTCGATGGCGCCCTCCGCGGCTCCGGCTCCCACGACCGTGTGCAGTTCGTCGATGAAAAGGATGATCCGTCCTTCGCTCTGCCGGACTTCGGTCAACACCGCTTTCAGTCGCTCCTCGAACTCGCCGCGGTACTTTGCTCCCGCGAGGAGAGAGCCCATATCCAGCGCGAACACAGTCCGGTCTTTCAGGCCTTCCGGTACGTCCCCGCGCACGATCCGCTCCGCGAGCCCCTCAACGATGGCCGTCTTTCCGACACCGGGGTCTCCGATCAGGACCGGATTGTTCTTCGTCTTCCGGCTCAGGATGCGGATCACCCGGCGGATTTCCTCGTCGCGCCCTATGACCGGATCGAGCTTTCCCTCCCGCGCCATCTGCACGAGGTCGCGCCCGTACTTCTGCAACGCCTCGTACGTCTCCTCGGGAGAATCGCTCGATACGCGCTGCGCGCCCCTGACCTGCGACAACGTCGAAAGGAAGCGGTCCTCCGTCACGCCGTACGCGCCGAGGATCCTTCCGGCCGGCGCACCCGCGCCCGCGCCCTCCGCCAGGATCGCCGCCATGACGTGCTCCACGGAGACGTATTCATCCTTGAGACGGGTCGCCATCTCACGCGCGTTCACGAGAACCTGGTTCAGCCGTTGCGAGACGTAAATCTTTCCCGGTTCCGCGCCGGGGCCGGAAATCCTCGGCAGACGCGCGAGTTCGCGCTCGACGTCCTGCATAAGGCGATTCGTATCGATCTCCATCCGCTCCAGAATCCTCGGAATGAGGCCGTCCTTCTGGCGCAGCATGGAAAGAAGAAGGTGCTCCGCCTCGACGCTCGTATTCCCCGCCGTGACGGCGAGCGTCTGCGCCTCGGAGAGCGCTTCCTGCGATTTTTTTGTAAACGTTGACAGGTCCATATATATCCCCCCATTTGACAAGGCTTTACCATACCTTATATACAACTAAGGTCAGTATTTGTCAATATTTAATGAGGGGATTTTGGAAAAGCGCCCCCTACCGCTGCTTTCGGACGCTGTTCAGGGCCACGAGCCTGCTGTTGGGGCCTGCGCGCAGGATGGAACTCTCCGTATCGTGGCCGACCCACTCCTGAAGGCGTTTCGCCAGGGCGATCATCCTGTCGAGATCGATTCCCGTTTCGACGCCCATCTCATGAAGCATGTGGAGGACATCCTCCGACGCGATATTTCCCGACGCGCCCGGAGCGAACGGACATCCGCCAAGTCCCGCGAGTGCGGCGTCGTACCGGACGATCCCGGCCTGCATTCCCGCGACCATATTCGCGAGCGCCATCCCCCTGGTGTTATGAAAATGCAGAAACCAGCGAACGTCGGGGAAGGCTTCGCGCATATTCGCGGAAAGATCGTAGACCTGACGCGGGTTCGCCATGCCGGTCGTATCAGAAAGAGAAAGCTCCGTCAGCCCCAGATCCCGCATCCGCGAGGCGATATCGGCGACCTGTCGGGTCGGTATCTTCCCCTCGAAGGGACAGCCGAACGCCGTCGAGATGGCTCCGGAGACCTCCACTCCGTTCGCGTGCGCGAACGCGACGCAGTCCTTGAAGCCCTCGATGAGTTCCAGCGGGGTCTTGTTCAGGTTGGCCTTCGCGTGTGACTCGCTCGCGGATACCGTCAGCTTGACTTTCATTATGCCCGACGCCAGCGCCCGTTCGACCCCCTTCAGGTTCGCGACGAGCGCCCGGTACTCCACTCCCTCCGCGCGACGGAATCTCCGGGCGACCTCGTCCGTATCCGCCATCTGCGGGACCGCTTTCGGGTGAACGAACGAACCGATTTCGACGATCCGCACCCCCGCATCGACGACGCCTTCGATAAGCGAGACTTTCTGTTCCACGGAGAGCAGGGTCGCTTCGTTCTGAAGCCCGTCCCGGGGGCCGACTTCGCAAAAGATGATTTTCTCCGGCCATTGCATGGTCATGTGCATTCCTCCCAACAGGCGATTGAATCGAGGTCGATCTTCGCCCACAATACTGACAAAGCATATTTCTGTCAAATGGGATTTGTTGCCGCTATGCGGTATTTTCTGAATGCCAAACCATCACGAAGGCCGCGCAACCCGTCATTGCGCCCGAACGCCGCCTGTCGAACGGAATCAAAACGCGCAGACGGCGCGCCGATTGTGGGGACAATGCGCGCACGACAGGAAAAAGCGAGACCCCTGAGATATTGCAACACTGACCCAATAGCGCGTTTTTTCCGCAAGGCGGATAAAATTGTTGCTCTCCGGCATATTGACAAAGGCAAAACTTCTTACTATTGTGGAATCAATTCTTTGGAACGGATAGTGTTTCCGCTAAGCGGAATTTTATCTGGGAGGGTATCGAAGAGATGAGACCGCAGCCCAAAAAACCGATCCGTGCACGACAGCAGCTCCTTGGAGGCCCCTTGCCTCTTGTATGCATTCCTCTCGTCGGCAAGAGCGTGGATGTCATCCTCGGAGAGGCCCGAAATGTTCCCGCGATCGTTCCCGATGCGATCGAACTCCGCATCGACGCGTGGGATTTCATCGAAGACGTTTCCGAAGCCGTATCGATGATCGAACGCGTCCGGGAGACGGTCGGCGACATTCCCATGATCCTGACATGCAGGGGACATTGGGAAGGCGGGTTCCGGAAGGTGTCCGACGAATCGAAGTTCGCCGTCTACGGGAGGGCGGTATCGACGGGCCTCGTGGATTTCATCGACGTCGAGCTTGTCTACGGCGACCGGAAAATTCACGAGATCCGCGATTCCCTGAAAGACACCGGAACATCTCTCATCGTTTCGGCGCACGATTTCGAAAAAACCCCGACAAAGGAAGTCCTCTTTTCCACCCTCGCGGCGCAGATACGCGCCGGAGCCGACGTTGCGAAACTTGCGGCCATGCCCCGCTCGGAGGAAGACGTTCTCAACCTTCTCTCCGCCACCCTGTCGATCCGCCGGGAGTATCCCGATGTTCCGCTGATTACGATGTCCATGGGCGAACGTGGCGCCGTGAGCAGGATTACGGGAGGGCTTTTCGGGTCGGATCTGACGTTCGCGGTCGGCAGCAATGCCTCGGCGCCGGGACAGATCCCCGTTTCGGACCTTCGCCGGTGCCTTGAGGTCGTCTATCCCGTTCCGAAGTGAACGCTTCGGGCGTAGCTCCCCGAAGGATACGGACCCAGATCAAAACGGAGGTGTGTTCATGAAAAAAGACCTAGTCGCATTCCAGCTCGTCAGGTTTCTGGAAGCCCGGGGCGTCGAAAAGATCTTCGGACTCTGCGGACATACGGTGATCGGCTTTCTTGACGCATTGAAGGAAAGCAACATCCGTTTCATTTCCGTCCGGCACGAACAGATCGCGGCGCACGCGGCGGACGGCTACGCCCGGGCGAAGGGATGCCGGGTTCCGGGCGTCCTCCTGACCCACCTCGGCCCCGGACTGGCCAACGCGACCACAGGCGTCGCGGAAGCGGGACTCAACTCCATCCCCCTGGTCGTCATCGCGGGGGACGTTCCGAGCTGCTACTTCGGCCGCCATCCGCACCAGGAGGTCAACATGCACTCGGACGCGAGCCAGTTCGAGATCTATCGTCCCTTCGTCAAGCGCGCCTGGCGGGTCGACCGTCCGGAACTTCTCCCCGAGGTGATGGACAAGGCGTTCCGGCTCGCCGTTACGGGACGTCCCGGTCCGGTGCTCGTATCCGTCCCGATGGACCTCTTCTCCATGGAAATCGACACCCGCTTCTTCGAACAGCGAATCGACAACGCCCCGAAACTCCCGCGCCCCGGCATGGACGAAGCAACCGCTGCGGAAATCGCGACGATGCTGGCTGAGGCGGCACACCCGATTCTCTACCCGGGCGGCGGCGTCATCTCATCGGGCGCGGCGGCGGCGTTCACGGAGCTGGCCGCCCACCTCGAAATACCCGTTCTCTACACGCTCATGGGCAAGGGCTCCATCCCGGACGATCATCCGCTCGCCGTCGGAATGACCGGCTTCTGGGGAACGGCGTTCAACAACAGCACCGCAATGAAGGCGGACGTCATGATGGCGATCGGCACGAGGCTCTCCGAAGCGGATTGCAGTTCCTGGTACTTCGGCGAGACGTTCGACATCCCCCCCACGAAGCTCATTCATATCGACATCAACCAGGAAGAGATCGGCCGGAACTACAAGACCGAGATCGGCGCGGTCTGCGACGCGAAGATGGCGATTGACGCCATTCTGGCGGCGGCGAAGAAAAAATACCCGTCCGGCGTGAGACGCCCGAAGATCGTCAAGGCCATTGCGAAGGCGAAAAAGGAATACCGCGCGTCAATCGCCGACGCGCAGAAGTCGACACAGTGGCCGATGCGTCCCGAACGGATTCTCGCCGATCTTAGGGAAGCGCTCCCGAGAGACGGCTTCGTCGTGGCGGACGTCGGATGGAACAAAAACGGCGTGGGGCAGCAGTTCCCCATCTACGAACCGGGAACGTTCGTCGCCCCCGGAGGACTCGCGACAATGGGGTACGGCCCTTCCGCGGCTCTCGGAGTGAAGGCCGCATGCCCGGATCGCAAAGTCGTCGCCCTGATCGGAGACGGCGGAATGGGCGCCAACGTCTCCCCGTTCGCAACCGGCGCGGTGGAAAACATCGCAGTCGTGTGGGTCGTCATGAACAACTGCGCGTTCGGAACCATCGCGGGGCTCGAGAATCAGCACTACCGGCACCAGTTCGCGACGCTCTTCGAGCGGGACGGACAGCCGTACAGCCCCGATTTTGCGGCCATCGCGGAAGCCTACGGCATCAAGGGGTACAAGGTGGAACGCCCGGAAGACTTCAAGCCGATCCTGGAAGAGGCCCTCGCGCTCGAAAAACCCTGCGTCATCGATGTCCGCATGGAGAATGCGCCCGTCGTCACGGAGGGGTGCTGGAACATCAACGATATTTTCCGGAAACGCGGAGAGGAAAAACCGTGGAGAGTCTGGTCCTGGGGCGAGGAAACGCCCTGGAGGATGAAGAAATAGCCGGACCTGCGCGCGAAAGCAACGTAAAGGAGATGTGACGGCATGGCGAAACACGATATCACGGAGGAACAGAGACTGGAGCTTGAGAAAATTTTCGGAAGGGCCCGCGCCGCGGAGAAGATCATCGAAACCTACGATCAGGAACGCGTCGACCGGATGTGCCGGTGCGTCGCGTGGGCGGCCGGCAACCCCAGGGACTTCGACCGTCTCTGCAAGATGGGCGTCGAGGAAAGCGGCGCCGGCGACTGGAGCGGACGCTTCGGCAAGCGCCACAAGATCCTGGGGGTTCTTCGCGATGCGCTGCGGCAGAAGAGCGTCGGCCCCATCGAGGTGCTCCCCGAAAAGGGCATCGTGCGCTACGGCAAGCCTGCGGGCGTGATCACGTCCCTGATCCCGATGACGAATCCGGAACTGACGCCCATCGTCACCGCAATTTATGCGCTCAAGGCCAGGGACGTTGTCGTTTTTTCGCCCCACCCCCGGACGAAAAGGACCACGTATGAAGTCGTCGAGATGATGCGGAAGGGGCTCAGGGCCATCGGCGAACCCGAGGATTTCCTGCTCTGCATCGAAGATGTCAACATGGCGGCGGTCGCGGAAGCGATGAAAATGTGCGACCTCATCATGGCCACGGGCGGCCCCGCCATGACGAAGGCCGCGCATAGCTCCGGCAAGCCCGCCTACTGCTCGGGAGCCGGCAACGCGACGATGATCTTCGACGAAACCACGAACGTCGAGGAAGCCGCGCGGAACACGCGAATCAGCAAGACCTCGGACTACGGCTCCGGCTGCTCGGCCGACGGGAACCTCGTCATCTACGGCGGGATTTACGACGCGATGGTGGAACAGCTTCAGAAGGAAGGCGGCTACCTCGCGACCGACGAACAACGTGAGATGCTCAAGAAGGCCATGTGGGACGACGAGGGCCACCGGCTCGTGGACACCGTGGCCGTCTCGCCGCAAAAGCTCTGCAAGGCCGCCGGATTCGAGATCCCGGAAGACCGGAAGTTCGTCATGGTCGTCGGAGACGGAATCGGGAAGGACTACAAGTTCTCCGGCGAAAAACTCACGACGCTGCTTGCCCTCTATCGCTACGAAGGGGAGTTCGAGAACGCGCTCAAAATGATGGATGAAATCTACAAGGTCGGCGGACGCGGACACTCATGCGGCATCTACAGTTTCAACGACGAGCACATCAACGCGCTCGCCCTCCGCGCGCCGGTCACCCGCGTCATGGTCCGCCAGCCGCAGTCGAAGGCCAACGCCGGAAGCGCAAACAACGGCATGCCGATGACGTCGAGCATGGGGTGCGGGACCTGGGGAGGCAACCAGGTATCGGAGAACATCGCGCTCAAGCATTACATGAACAGCACATGGGTCGCGAAACCCATCATGACGGACATCCCTTCGGAAGCCGTCCTCTTCGGCGAATTCTTCGATCCGGAGAACCGGAAGGGAGACTGATCGCCCGGGCGTCGACCGACGAACGGGAAAGAAGTCCTGCAAGCATCGCATTTCATACGTGCGCAAGGTTCCAGAGACATGCCGATAAAAGGAGGAGTCACGAATGAAGAGATCCTGCGTTCTGTTCCTGTCCGTTTTATTGATGCTGTCGCTCGTTTCCATGGGATTCGCCGCGTATCCGGAGAAGACGGTCCAGGGGTACATCATGTGGGGGGCCGGCGGCGGGACCGATAATTTCGCCCGCGCGATCACGCCGCTCGTCGAAAAACACCTCGGCGGTTCAATCGTCCTGCAGAACAAGGTCGGGGCCTCCGGCGCCCTCGCGACGACGCTGGTAGTCAACGCCCCCGGCGACGGATACTCCTTGCTGTACGGCGCCGAAAACCCGGCGAACTATCGCGTCCTCGGCCTGTCTCCGCTGAGCTTCCACGACCTTGAACCCATCACCGTCGCCGTCGAGGGAGCCGTCGTCATATGCGTGAACCCCGAAACACCCTGGAAGACCATGAAGGATCTCGTGGAGGCGGCGAAGGAAAACAAGAAGATCCGCATGGCCACGTCCGGCGTCGGCGGTCTGCCCTATGTGGCGGGCGCCATGATGAAGAATATCCACGGGACCGACTTCAATTATATCCAGTTCGACGGCGACGGCCCCGGCGCGACCGCGGTCATGGGAGGACACGCCGATGTCATGCCGCTCGCGCTGTCAACTTCCGTCGAGTATATCCGCGCAGGACGGCTCCGGGGGCTTGCGGTCCTCACGACGAAACGGGTCCCGCAACTGCCCGATCTTCCCTGCATCACCGAAGTCTATCCGGAATACGCACAATATCTTCCGTGGGGCCCCTTCTATGGCGTTTTCGTGAAGAAGGGAACTCCGGCCGATGTCGTCGCGAAGCTGTCGGACGCCTTCACCAAGGCCATGGCCGAACCCCGCTTCGAAGAATATGTCAAGAATTCGGGCGGCTTCAAGAACGGATGCACGGGCGAGGAAGCGGTGAAGTTCCTCGACAAGTTCGAGTCCACGGCAAGCTGGCTGATCTTCAACGCAGGCGGCGCGAAGAAGTCCCCCGCGGAGTTCGGAATCCCCGAGCCGAAGAAATAGCATCACGCTCCACGAAACGCCGGTGAAACGGAGCGACAGGCGCCGCTCCGTTTCACCGTTGAAGGGTTTGTTCAGTTGAAAGGACGTGAATATCCGTATGGAAGAATCGAAAGAGATCCTTGCGGAGGGAAATGCGTCGGACGGAGCCGCTTCACTGAAGGACTTGTCGACGTTCGTCCCCGAAGCTCACCGGAAACCGGGGGAACTTGGAATCGCGGTGATCGGCTTTCTCATCGGGGCGCTCGGGTACTATTTCGCGCTGGACATGACGAGCGGCGAATACTCGTCTCCCTCCGTCTTTCCGAAGCTTGCCTCGACGGTGATCATGCTCTGCTCCGCCGTCAACTTTTTCCGTGCGGTGAGGCGGGAGAAACCCGAAGCCGGGATATCGCCGGCGCGCTTTCTTTTCCCAGGGGATGTCGTGGTCGTTCTCTGCCTCCTCGTGGCGTATTGTATCGCGTTGCCCAGACTTCATTTCGTCGCATCCTCCTTCGCCTTTCTCGTGTTGGGGATGATCTATCTCCAGAGAGGGAAAAACATCGTCCGGGCCCTGCTCGTTTCCGCGGCCTCCCTTGCGGTGCTGGTGGCCGTCTTCCGCTACCTCTTCCTCGTCATTCTTCCGTAAGGGGGCCATGCACAATGGCGCAGAACCTGCAGTATTTTCTGATTCCGTTCCTTCAGCCGGAGATGATGCTCCTGATCTGGGTGGGCGTTTTCGCGGGCATCTGGGTGGGAGCCATTCCGGGGCTTTCCGTGACGATGGCCGCCTCCCTGCTGATATCATTCACCTTTTCGTGGGATATCAACAGCGCCCTGGCGCTGATCTGCGGCGTATTCGTCGGCGGCGTCTACGGCGGCGCGATCACCGCCATTCTCATCAACATTCCGGGAGCGCCCGCCGCGATCGCGACTGCGATGGACGGCTATCCGCTGGCGCAGATGGGCGAAGCCGGCAAGGCGATCGGTCTCTGCACGACCGTATCGGTGTTCGCGAGCTTCGTGGGCATCGTGATTCTCGCCGTGGCGGCGCCGGTCATCGCGAACTTCTCGCTCAAGTTCGCCCCACGGGATTTCTTCCTTCTCGCCGTGATGGGACTGCTTCTCATCGGCAGCATCGGCGGCGGCGACCCGGTCAAAGGAATTACGGCGGGAGCAGTCGGAGTCCTTCTCAGCATGGTCGGCATGGACCCCTCTACAGGGGAGCTGCGTTACACATTCGGCAATCTGTACCTGATGGCGGGAATCAGCTTCGTCACCGCCATGATCGGCCTGTTCGGCGTTTCCGAGGCATTGACGCAGTTCCGGAGTTCCGGAACGAAATCGCCGAAACAGAATCTCGACCGGATCATCCCGAGCTGGGAGACGTTTCTGAAATATCTGCCCCTTTCGCTTCGTTCCGCGTTGCTGGGTGTTTTCATCGGAGCGCTTCCGGGCACGGGAGGAGACGTGGCGGCCCTTCTGGCCTACGATCAGGCGAAACGATCCACGAAACATCCGTCGAGGCCCTTCGGCAAGGGAGCCTTTGAAGGGATCATCGCTCCCGAAACGGCCAACAAGGGGGCCATCGGCGGCGCCTTCATCCCGATGCTGACGCTCGGAATCCCCGGGGACGCCGTCACGGCCATCATCATAGGAGCGCTTTTCATCCACGGACTGAAACCCGGCCCCATGCTCATGATCGAAACGCCCCACCTTTTCTGGATGATCGTCAGTTGCCTGAGCATCGCCAGCGTCGCCCTCATGGTGTTGGGGCTGATCAGCGTGAAGCCCTTCGCGAAAATCATCGAAATCCCGAAAGAGATTGTCATGCCCGTGGTCATCATTCTCTCCGTCATCGGGACATACGCCATCCAGAACAGCGTCGTGGACATTTTCTACATGATCGGTTTCGGAATTATCGGGTACTTCCTGCGGCTTTACGGCTATGCGACGGGGCCGATGGTCCTGGGACTCATTCTGGGTCCCATGCTCGACGCCAACTACCGCCGGACCATGCAGGGGGCGGAAAACCAGATTCTCCCCTTCCTGCAGGGCTTTGTAACCAGCCCCATCAGCCTGTTCCTGACGCTGTCCATTGTTTTCCTTCTTTTCTCCCAGACCGCAACATACAGGAGGTGGCGCGGACTCGAGTGACGACTGCCCGTTTTTTGCGGCGCACGGCGGCGTTCTCCGTCTGGCGGGCCGCCGCGGGGAACTTCCGGAGG
>CAZVUT010000064.1:8849-14858 GCA_964630155.1 uncultured Synergistaceae bacterium | reverse complement strand
TGGCTTTCGCGCCCAGGTAGCGCATGACCGCCTGCTGGGAGACGAAAACGCTGATCGCGCCGGCGATGAAAAACGCGGGAACGAGGCAGAGCAGCACGTGCTCCCTGGCGTATTCGTGGAGCATCGCCAGCGATTCGATCGCGGCCGCCTGCAACCGCGGGCTGTCGACAGGCATATAGTAGAACGCGAGAAACGCGGCGACGAGATACAGAAACTTTTTCAGTTCGTCATTCATGCGAAAAGCTCCTTCCCGAAAAACCGGAATGCAGCAATGTGGTGCTTTTGCCACATATAGCCCTCAAAAAACGGGATCTTCGGACGAACGCGGGAAGATCCCGAAACAGCCACGGCCATCAAGCGATGCCGATCGCCGCCGCGTCACGCCTTACGCCAGCAGCTTCCTGATCTCTTCCACGGACGGAACCTTGCCGACGACGACAACCTTCCCGTCGATCGCAAGGCTCGGGGTCGACATGACGCCGAAATCGATGATCTTGTCGATGTCGGTCACCTTTTCGATCTCGACGTCGAGTCCGAGGCCCTTCGCCGCCTCTTCGGCGTTCGCCGCAAGCTTCTTGCACTTCGGACATCCCGTTCCCAGAACCTGAATCTTCATCTTCTATTCCTCCTTTTCACATTCGCACGCGCCGATTCGGACAACCCGCTCCAGGCACGCCAGGAACGGCAGAAGGCACGTCATCCGCAGGCGGTAATGAATATACAGCCCCTCTTTCCGATCCTCGATCACACCCAGACTTTTCAGGACGGCAAGATGCTTGCTCACCGTCGTCCGGTCGCACGGAAACGCGTCGCTGATCTCGCACGCGCACCGCTCCCTTTCCCCGAGCATCTCGACGATCGAAAGGCGCACCGGATGCGCTATAGCCTTGAGAATGTCGGCTTTCCCCTGCTGCATGCGCTCCCGCTCCGGACAGTTCACGCGTTCTGCGGTCAGACCGACCGCATCAGGCGCTTCAACCTCCGCCACAGGAACATCCCCCTTTCATCCGCTTGAGCGCCGGGCCGTACGCCGCGAGAAGCTCCCTGATATCCCCGTGACAGCAGCGCCCCCTCGGGTTCAGTTCGGCGCACTTGCTTCCTTTTCCGGCGCCCGTCGCGTCGCAAATCATTTCGAATGTATCCGCTCCCGCGGCGATGGCGCGAACGATGTCGCGCTTTGTGACGCTCGCGCACCCGCACACGATTTCTGTCTGGGGAACCTTTTCCCAATCGGTCATTCCGTCCGAATCCTCCTTGTCGAAACCCGTTCTACACGAACAGGCCGAATATGTCCTGCAGCGTCTTGTACAGTCCGACGCCGATGAAAATTCCACCGGTGATCCGGCGCGCCCACAGTTCGATCTGGGTGATCCGGCCGAAGATCCCCGACAGGCTCTTCACGCCGAAGGCGATCAGGAGCGCGAAGACGAGCACCGGCAACCCGGTCGCCACGCCGTACACGGCCGGCAGAAGCAGCCCGGATCCCGCATTGACCGCAAGGGGAAGCAGCGAGCCGAAAAAGAGCGCGGCCGAGACCGGACAGAACGCCAGCGAAAACATCACGCCCAGAAGCAGCGCGCCGAACAGCCCCATGTCCTCCGCACGCCGGGTCAGGGCTTCGGACGTCCCGCCGCCGAACGAAGGCAGCGACAGCAGTCCGAGAAGAATCATCCCGACGAGGACGAGAATCGGCCCGAGCAGCTTGCTCACGGTGAACTGGAGCACCGCCGAGACGCCCGGCGCGGACAGGACGCTGGTCGCGAGCAGAACGCCGAGCACGACGTACGTCAAAACCCGGCCCAGCGTGTACAGGATTCCCGCAAGGAAGACCTGCCGCGGATGTGCGACCCGTCGGGCGAGAAACGAGACCGCCGCGATGTTCGTCGCCAGGGGGCACGGGCTGACGGCTGTCAGAAGTCCGAGCCAGAACGCCGTCGCGACGCCGAACCAGAGGGCGCTCACCGCTTCACCGACCCCGCCTCGTCTCCCTTGAGGAAGGACTCCGTCTCCGTGCGGATATAGTCGTCGAAAGCCTTCTCGTCCCGCAGCAGACGCCACACCTGTTTCAGGTTCTTCCAGCGGACTTCCTTGCCGTCCTGAAGCTCGGAGAGGATCACCGACTGGTTGGTGATCTGATAGTCCTGAATGTAATGCCGGTTTTCGGACGTCTCGACGTTGACGAGCCGAACCTCCATCAGGCCGCTCTTCTGCGCGTCGGCGAAGTGCGTATCGAGCGCGTTCTTCGTCAGTCTCTCGATTGTCGTGCAGCTCACGCACCTCGCCCGGCCGTGAAGGTAATAGGCGACGAAATGCTTCCCTGCGGCGGGCGCTTCGGCCTTCACCGTCGCAGCCGCTTCTGGCGTGCGTTCCGGAAGGGGCGCGGGCGTCTTCGGTTCCTGCGTGACCGCCGCAGTCACCGGCGTCGGCGCAGCCGCGCGCTCCGGCGCAATTGTCGCCGCCGGTGCGGCCGGTTTGGCCTGAGCCGCGGGCGAAGCGGGGGCGGACGTCTTCTCAGGCGCCGGAGCCGAAGCGCGGCCGCCAAGCTCGCCGAACGCCACATACCCCAGACTTGCGATAACGAACACAAGCAACAAAACCGTCAGAACGTTCTTTCCCTTCATACCACAATCACTCCCCGAAACAAGGTGGATGTTATTCTCTCCGCAACACGGATCCAGCCGGGAATTGGCCGGTAAAATACGTTATATGCGGACGTGAAGATATTACCACGCATCTATGATGCCACCTCCGTATTCCGGCGGAGCGGGCGCCATGGAACGCGGCACGAGGGCCGCGTCGTCTCGTATTCCGCTCTCTATTTCGCCGCCGGTTTTTCCTTCCCGGCGTCAGCCTTTTTGTCCGTTTCTTCCGGGATCTCCTCGATCTTCATCGAACAGCATCCCCCGCAACCGCACGAACTTCCCTTGCCGAAGAGCTTCGAGAAAAAACCTTTCTTTTCGCTTTCCATAAGAAATTCCTCCTTCATATCAGATCAGATTGAATACGAAACCGGCTCCCGCGGCCGTCAGGAACACCGCGCACACAAACAGCGCGACCAGGCGGACCTTGAAAATGGCCGCGAGCATGCTCATCTCCGGGATGCTCATCCCGGCCCCTCCGATGATCAGCGCGATAACGGCGCCGATGCTCATTCCCTTCTGCGTGAGCGCAACGGCAATCGGGATAACCGTTTCGGCCCGGACGTACAACGGAACGCCGATAACGGCGGCTGCGGGGATCGCGAGAGGATTCTGCGGTCCCGCGACGCCAACGACGAAGTCGGCGGGCAAATACCCGTAGATGCCCGCTCCTATGGCGACGCCGGCGACGACGAAGGGCAGCACGCCGCGAAAGTCGCTCCACGCGCCGGCGAATGCGCGGCGGAGCTTGCCGCCGAACGTCAGAAGCGTTGCCTTTTCCTCCGCGCCGCCGCTGACGCGGACGTTCCGGACGTCTTTCGCCAGTCCGAACGCCTCCAGGAGCGCCCCGCTGATCATGGCCGCCGCAAACGTAACGACTCCATACACCGCGCAGGACTTCCATCCCAGCAACACCCAGAACATCGTCAGAATGATCGGGTTCAGCAGCGGAGACGCCAGCAGGAACGACATCGTGGCGCCGAATGGAACCCCGGCGCGCAGAAGCCCGACGGTCATCGGAATGGTGGAGCAGGAGCAGAACGGCGTCACCGCGCCGAGCGCCGCTCCCAGGAAATAGCCGAGCCACCCCTTCCGGGACAGCCACCGGCGAAGCGTGTCATCCGACAGATACTCGAACGCGAGTCCCACCAGCGTGCTGACGCCGAGAAACAGGACGGTCAGCTCCGCAAGGATATAGGCGAAAAACTCAAGGGACATATAGAACGGGTTCATACAATCCCTCCGTCTGCGGCGTCGCATTCGGGACACGACGCCTTTCCGGCGATCCGTTCAAAACGCTTCAGATCGTCGCACACCGCCGGATGGGTGACGAAACAATTCCGCAGGCAGTTCTGCAAACAGCCTTCGATATCGCTTCGGGCCTCCGCCGGCCGGTAGTACATCCAGGTATCCTGCCGGCGCGCCGTGACGATTCCGGCCGAGCGCATAACGGCAAGATGCCGGGAGATCTTGAAATCCGGCTCTCCCATGGCTTCCGCAAGATGACACACGCACGTCTCTCCATGCATGGCGAGAAACACGGCCAGCCGCAGACGAATCGGGTGAGACAGCGCCTTGAACAGGTCGGCTTCAATATCCATACGTCGCAGGTCACTCCTCGGATTATATGCGTATCTGCGCAATATCGCATATATTAGTGACCATCGCCCCGCATGTCAAGGGAAGCCGAAAAATTCGCTGCAACGGCACGGAACGAAACGGCGCCGTCACAAAAAAAGGCCGGATTCCCCGTATGTCGGAGAATCCGGCCTTCCGTTCCTTATCTTCGCCGGCTCACGCCGCTTTCTGTCTGCGTTTCCGGAAGACGATCACGAGGGCGCAGACCGCGACGGCGAACACTCCCGCAGCGGCGAGCCCCATCGGCGACAGGAGCATCCCCGGCGCGCCCCAGGTGATCTTCACGTCCTTCGCGTCGTCGAAGTGGATCGTCACGCCCGCCCAGAGTCCCGAAACCCGGCTCAGGTTCAGGATCGCCATCGCGCCCGGACCGATGCGGCCGCTGTCTTCGGTCCAGAGCTGCGGACTCGCCGGATTTCCGGCGATCGGGCGCATCTGATCCGATCCGCCCCGGAGGCGAACCGTTTCCGTGCCGACGTTCGCGACGGCGAGCAGAAAGTCGCGTCCCGCGGGAGCGGGATCCCGTATCGGCAACACGAGCCGCGACGACGTCGATGTCACCTCGCCGAGAATCCGTGACGCGGGCAGTCCGCCCGTCGGGTCGTACACGGCGAAGAGCAGCCGGACGCCCCTGTCGAGCCGCACGATATCGATGGGGAAGCGCGTCTTATCCGCTCCTTGTTCCGCAACGAGCGCCCCGGACAGAATCCGGTCGTTCTTTCCCGAAAAATCCCAGCGGATCGCGTAGTGCGCGTTTTCCTTGTCGCCCTTCTTCAGTTCATGGTCGAGCCCCGTAAAACTTACGGAGGCGAATTCCTTCGCGCCGCCTCACCCGCCGCATCCGAGCGAGAAATCCGCCGAAATCGACCCGGTGTGGACCGGAGTCCGGATCATGATGCGTTCCGCGTATCCGTGATCGTTGACCACCACTTCGGGAAACCCGCGAAACGATGCGCGGACCACGTCCGCGGAGGTCGTCACGCGGAGGATCTTTCCCGTTGTCCTGAAGGCCAGGACATCGGGCTTGAGGGACGTAAACGGGTCGAAGTCGGGGAGCTTTCGCGCGGCCTGGGCCGAAAACGCCGTCGCGGCGATCAGCGAAAGCGCGAGAATCGACACATGCAGCGCCGTTCCCCTCGTTTTCGGCCGGCCGGACATTCCTGTTTCGTTCATGCGATCAATCCTTTCCGTATGTGTGTTTCCGCCGGGAACGGGTTTCACCGTCGCGCCCGGCCGCTTCCGGTTTTGGCCGGAAACCAGTGTTGCGTTCTCAGGCAGATCTTCACGAGCATCAGCATGACGGGCACCTCGATGAGAACCCCCACGACCGTCGCGAGCGCCGCGCCCGACGACAGGCCGTAGAGCATCGTGGCCGTCGCGATGGCCACCTCGAAGTGGTTCGACGCCCCGATCATCGCCGACGGGGCCGCGTCCGCATAGCTGAGCCCAAGGACGCGCGACAGCCAGTACCCGAGCGCGAAGATGAGAACGGTCTGCAGGAAGAGCGGGATCGCGATCCACAGGATCGTGAGCGGGTTGGCCATGATGACCGCTCCCTTGAACGAGAAGAGCAGGACCAGCGTCGCAAGGAGCGCAACGATCGTGATCGGCGTCAGGACGTGAAGGAACTTCTCGCGGAACCACGTTTCCCCCTTCGCGCCGATGATCGCCTTTCGCGACCAGTACCCGGCGACGAGCGGCAGCGCCACGTAGATCGCGATGGACAGCACGA
>CAZVUT010000064.1:3927-8749 GCA_964630155.1 uncultured Synergistaceae bacterium | reverse complement strand
GACCAGTACCCGGCGACGAGCGGCAGCGCCACGTAGATCGCGATGGACAGCACGAGCGCCTGCCAGGGTACGGGGATCCGGCCGACGCCCAGCAGGAAGCCGCCCAGCGGACCGTACAGCACGAGCATCGAGAGCGAGTTGATGGCGACCATGACGAGCGTATGTCCGTCGTTGCCTCTGGCGAGGTATCCCCAGACGAGGACCATCGCCGTGCACGGCGCGATCCCGAGCAGGATACACCCGGCGAGGTAGCTCCGCCAGAGCGGAACCTGCAACGCCTTGACGCCTTCGACGAGGACGACCTTGCCGACCCCGTAGGTCGCGCCTGCCTGAAGGTCGAGCCCGAGCGGCATCTTCACGATATCCGTCGCGTCGGGGCCGATGAACCGCAGAAAGAGCGTCCCAAGAAAGAAGACCGCGATCGCGTACATCGTGAAGGGCTTGACGGCCCAGTTGACGAAGAGCGTGAGCCCGACGGGTTTGATGCTCCTGCCGGCCTTGACCACTTCGCCGAAGTCGATCTTGACCATGATCGGATACATCATGAAAAAGAGGCATATCGCGATCGGAATGGACACGACCGGCGCTCCGTCAACGGTGATCGCCATGCCGTCCAGCGTCCGCGCGAATTCCGGGGCCGCCTTGCCCAGGAAAATGCCTCCGATGATCGAAAGCGCCACCCACACCGTGAGGTACCGTTCGAAGAACCCCAATCCCCGCGCCGGAGCCGGAACGCTCCCGTTCATCACGAATCGCCCTCCCCAAGGTCGTCGCACGAAATGCGCCGCATCCACTCATACACGACCGCGAATTCGGGAGCGCCGCAATACACCTCCCGGATCGCGCCGATGACCTTCCGGACGATGGGATCGTCCGGATTCCGCACCGAATAGTGCATCCATTGCTTCACGCGCCGCTTATCGAGCAGCCCCGCGTCGTACAAAACCCGCAGATGCCTCGAAGCCATCGACTGGGGAATCCCAAGCCCCCGGTGCAGCTGGCAGACGCACGCCTCCCCGAACCCGAGGAGCGCCGTGAAAAGGGAAAGGCGCGTCGGATCCGACAGCGCGCTGAAAAGGGCCGCAGCTTTTTCCACCCGGAATCCCTTCTTTCGTCAGAGGCTGTTGCGGCGTCCGTACCGCTCGGCGATGATCTCGCTGATGATCGACACGGCGATCTCCGCGGGCGAACGGCCGCCGATGTTCAGCCCGACCGGCATTCGGACGCTTTCGAGCCGCCGGCGGGTCTCATCGGTGGTTCCGAGGCGCGCCTTCAGCTCCGCGATCTTCGCGCGGGACGCCATCAGCCCGAGGTACTTCCACGGACGGTTCAGGCATGCGGCCAGAACTTCCTCGTCGTGTTCGTGCCCGTAGGTCATGACGACCGCGTAGGTCGACTCGTCGAACGGAATGCTTCCGGGCGTCTCCGCGAACGAACCGCAGAGAAACCGCACGCTCTCCGGGAAGAACTGCGACGTGAGAAGCTTCTGCCGGTCGTCGGCGACGAGCACCGAAAACCCGCACGACGCCGCCATCGGAGCGAGCGCCCGGGCGACGTGCCCGGCTCCGAAGATCACCAGCCGCGGCATCTCGACGAAGGGCTGGATGAAGAAATCCGTCGTCCCGCAGCACGCCTTGCTGACGTTCTGTTCCGGGCCGCCGCTGAAGTCGTAGTGCAGCCGCCTGGAACAGCCGTCTTCGATGGACGCGAGCGCGTGGCGGATCGTGAACAGCTCCAGATTGCCGCCGCCGACGGTTCCGATGATGGAGCCGTCCTTTCGGACCGCCATCGTCGCCCCCATGCCGCGCGGCGCGGACCCCGTCGCGCCGATGACCGTCACCAGCGCGACGGCCTCGCCGCGCTCCCTGCACGCCATAACGGCCTCAAGCGCGCTCGCGTCGGCCGTCTCGCGACCGTCGCCCATCGCCACAACGGACGCGTCCTGTATCATCTCGCCCATGAACTCTCCTCCTTCGGATCCGGGAAAAATACAACGTATGCGCATATACGCATATACTAAATTTGGAAATACGCCCTGTCAAGGATCACGCACGCAAACAACCCCGTGATCGGCGGCCTCTTCAACGGCTCGCACCGGCTTCCGGGAGACGCGCCGTCCGGGTGATTGCGCCTGTCGCAAGCGAATCCGCTATTCCGAACGAAAATAATGGGTATAAAGCCTCCGGATGTCGCCCCAGAACGGAGAAATCAGGAAGAACAGGACGACTGCCGACAACGCCATCGGCAACGGCTGCAGGAGAATCGCTCCGGGATTATGCCGCATGAGCATGAGCGCCCGGCGCAGTTGTATTTCCGCGTTGCTTCCGAGGACGAACGCCAGAACGAACGGCGCCATCGGGAAATTGGCCTTCGTCATGTAATACCCGACGACTCCGAAAAAGATGATCAGATACATGTCGAACGGCAGGCTTCGGCCCGTATAGGCCCCCAGGATGCACAGGCTGCCGACCACGGGAACGAGGATATTGTTGGGGATCCGGGTGACCTTCGCGTAGACGGGCGCGCCGAACAGCCCGATCAGCAGAATAAAAAACTGCGCGAGGATCAGGCCGAAGAAGAGCCCGTACGCCACATCCGCGTGTTTCGTGAACAGCTGCGTTCCCGGAACCAGGCCGTGGATCAGGAGCCCGCCCAGAAAAAGCGCGGATGTTCCGTTCCCCGGGATGCCGAGGGTCAGCAGCGGCACCAGGGAGCCGCCGACAACCGCATTGTTCGCGGCCGATACGGAGGCAAGGCCCTGCTCGTTGCCCTTGCCGAAGGTCTCGGGGTGCGGGTCGGTCCGTTTCGCGATGTTGTAGCTGATGCCCGCGGCGACGGTCGTCCCGGCGGCGGGGATGATGCCGACGATGGTCCCGATAATCGAAGCCCGGATGTTGTTGCGCAGCATGGACAGGTGATCTTTCATCGACAGAAATACGCTGCCCCGTATCGCCGATTGGTCGATGACAATCGCTTTTCTCTTTTCCGCCACCAGCAGGAACACCTGGGACACCGCAAACATCCCCAGGACGACGGGCAGAAGCGGCAGCTCGTCGTATATCGCGTCGATTCCGAACGTGAACCGGGGCATGCCGGTGATTCCGTCCAGGCCGATCAGGGCGCACAGGAGGCCGAAGCAGGAACTCAAAAGCCCCTTGAGCATGCCGTCTTTGGAAAGGCCGATAATAATCGCGAGGCCCATCATCGTGGTCAAAAACAGCTCCCAGGGGCCGAACCGCACCGCGATCCGCGCAAGGGGCGGCGCGATGCACAACAGCGCGACGGAACCGACGACGCCTCCGATGAAAGCGCTCACGGTGGTGATTCCGATCGCCCGCAGCCCTTCGCCGCGCAGGGTCATCGGGTAGCCGTCCAGCGTCATGAACAGGGAATCCGAGGTGCCGGGGGTATTGATCAGGACGGCCGTTATATTGCCGCCGTAGGAAGCGGTCACGTAAATGGCGCCCAGGGTGATGAGCCCCGTAACCGGCTCCAGATTGAACGTCAAAGGCAGAAAGATCGCAATGCCCGTATCGGCCGACATCCCGGGCAGGGCGCCGAGCAACGCGCCGACGAGAGAGCCGATCGTCAGCCACAACAGATTCGTGAAATCCAGCGTTTGCAGGGCGTACTCCAGAAATTCCATTTGTTATTGCTCCTTATTTACGCAGATTTCAGTTGAAATATGTGTCGAAGAGTTATACGTATGAAAACAAAACGCCCTCCGGAACTCGCATGCCGAGAAGGAGCGTGAAAAACAGATAGATCACCAAAGGCGTCATGGCGGAAACAACGATGATGATTTTTTTGTTTCGCTGCCCAAGAACCCACATCGACAGAGCCAGGTACAAAGGCGTCGACAGGTAAAAACCCATAAGCGTCGTTGCGGCGATGTACAGGAGCAATATCACGCACATGCTCAGGGCGGAGAGAGTTCCGCTGAAATCGAAAGCGTCCCCGTTTCCCCGTCTGCCGTTCCTCGCCGTCTTCCATAAAAGCGCCGTCGAAAGAATGATCGTCAGAATACATACAATATATGGAAAGACCCTGGAGCCGCTGTCTTTCAACGAATACGTCAAATATAAAAACACAAAGGCGATGATATATAAAAATATGGAAGAGACGATATTGTAATCAAAACCGGGTTCGACATTTTTGTCGGTCATTTCCGGAACACCCCAGACGGCGGATTCCGGCTTTCGGTTCGGGCAGGGCAGCGTTCATCCCGCCCGAACCGAAACCGGCTGTCCTGCATTTGTTCAATCGCGCAGCTTCGCGGCGTTTCCTATTGCCACGGAGCTTCCTTCCAGAGAGCCTGAAGCTTTTGCGTGATATCCGCGAACTTCCGCTTCACTTCGAGGCCTTTTTTCGTGTCGACGGGGATCTTCAGCGAGGCGACCTGCGCCTTGATCTCCGGATCCTCCGCGGCCGCCAGGAAGCAGTTCTCCAGGTACTGCCGGATCGGTTCGGGCATTCCGGCGGGACCGGCCACGCTCCGCATGTTGACCTGGATGACATCGTACCCCGCCTCTTTGTAGGTCGGCACGTCGGGCAGGAAGGAGGAGCGTTCGGTGTTCCCGGTGGACAGAACCCGGATCTTCCCGTCCTCGATGAGCGCCGTGGTGTCGCCGACGTTCAGGCAGAAGGCGTCGACATGCTTCCCGACGATCGCGGCGAACACTCCCGATTCGCCGTCAAACGGAATGATGTTGAATGTGCATCCGGCTTCCTTTTCGATGAGCTTCAGCGTCAGCCCTTCCTGCCCGATCGTCGAGGTGACGGCGACGCTGACCTCGCCGGGGCGCTTCTTCGCGTCGGCCAC
>CAZVUT010000064.1:0-3827 GCA_964630155.1 uncultured Synergistaceae bacterium | reverse complement strand
CCTTCCATCTTCTGGATCTTGTCGGCCAGCTTGCGGATATACGCGTCCTGGATGGAACCGGGAGAAAACGCGTAGATGTACTGGATCTCCTTGTTGGGGTACTCCGCAGGAACTCCGTCCGGCCTCAGGCCCGACGCCGCGACCGCCGCGGCGGGAACGCCCAAAACGATGCACACCAACGCCACGAGCAACACGATCGGCTTCATGCGTCCTCGGAACATGTTCTCTCCTCCTCTTTCCCGGGTATCTGTAATATCGATTGAACATTATATCAAGAATGACACGGCCGGGGTGTTCGCCTTCTCGGGCGGCGACGCCCGTATGGAGGAAATCGCCGTGGCGGCAGTCCGCATCGTCCCGCTGACCTCTCGCGATGCACGCATCAATGCACCGGTATAAAACGAAATAATCAGTACACTTCAGTCAGAAAATGAATAATCGCAACCTTCCACAAAAATTGCCGGAAAGGACTATAATACCCTCCAATATTATCCGTTGCACGAGGGGGGAACAGATATGCGCTATGCCCGACTCGCGATAGCGGCGGCCCTGGCGGTCGCCATTCTCTCACCCGCATCGGCCTTCACGGTCGAACCGGTTCCCGAATGGAACCTCATCTTCGACCGGCATCGCGTCACCGGCGTCGCACTGGTCTACGACGACGCGGCCGACCGGTACTATTCGAGCGCGCCGATGCGCATCTACGACCGCTTTCTTCCCGCCTCGACGTTCAAGATCCTGCATTCGCTCATCGCGCTGGAAACGGGCGTCGTCAGCGACGAAACGCACATCATCCCCTGGGACCGCACGGAGCGCGACGTCGCGGCGTGGAACCGCGACATGAACATGCAGGAAGCCATCGCCTGCTCGGCCGTCTGGTTCTACCAGGAACTCGCGCGGCGCATCGGGCGGGAGCGCATGGAAGACTGGATCAACCGCTCGAATTACGGCAACGGTGAAACGGGCGACGAGATCGATTCCTTCTGGCTCGACGGGAAGCTTCGCATCAGCCCGCTCGAACAGCTCAACTTCATGCGCCGCTTCAAGACCGGAAACCTGCGCTTCTCGAAACGGAACATGGACATCGTCCGGAACATCATCGTCCGCGGAAAAAACGAGCGCGGCCTCCTGCGCGGCAAAACGGGAACCGTCACGCGCCGCCCGCCGCACATGGGCTGGGACGTCGGATACGTCGAAAACACGGGACGAACCCTCTTCTTCGTCACCGTCACGGAACACCCCGACCCGAAAGTGATCGCCTCGGCGCGCGAAGCCGTCACGCGGAGCATCCTCTACGAACTGGACGCATACTGAAATACGGAAAGAGGACTATACTGGAACGATGAACCGCGACGAACTGCAATACGCAAAGATGACGCAAACCCCCGTCGGCTCGCTGATCACCTCGCTGGCGATTCCGACGATCATCAGCATGCTCGTCACCTCGATATACAACATCGGCGACACCTACTTCGTCTCGAAACTCGGCACCAGCGCGTCCGGCGCGGTCGGAATCGTGTTCTCGCTCATGGCGATCATCCAGTCGGTCGGGTTCACGATCGGAATGGGCTCCGGCGCCAGAATCTCGCGGCTTCTGGGCGCGCAGCGGACGGACGACGCAAACGCGGTCGCGGCGAGCGGCTTCTGCGCGGCCGTCGTCCTGGGATCGCTGCTCACGGTGTTCGGCCTTCTGTTCCTCGACCCCCTGATGCGCGTCCTGGGCGCGACGAGCACGATCCTGCCCTACGCGCGCGACTATGCGCGCTACATCCTGTTCGCGGCTCCCGTCATGGCCGCGTCCTTCCTGCTCAACAACATCCTGCGCGCCGAAGGAAAGGCCCGGCTCGCCATGGTCGGGCTGACATCGGGCGGCATCCTCAACCTGCTGCTCGACCCGCTGTTCATCTTCACGTTCGACATGGGCATCGCGGGCGCCGCAATCGCCACGGCCCTCAGCCAGTGCGTCAGCTTCGGCATCCTGCTCTCGTGGTTCCTCGCGGGCAAAACCATCACCCGCCCGACCGTCGCGCGGATCTCGAGGCGGCCGGACGCCTACCTGAAAATCCTCAAAAACGGCTTCCCCTCCTTTTGCCGGCAGGGGCTCGCCAGCATCGCGACCATCGCGCTCAACGTCAGCGCCGCCGTCTACGGGGACGCCGCCGTGGCCGCGATGTCCATCGTCGGCAAGATATTCATGTTCGTCTTCGCGATCAACCTGGGAATCGGCCAGGGCTACATGCCCGTCGTGGGCTACAACTACGGCGCGGGACAATACGGGCGCGTGAAGGCCGCGTTCCTCTTCACGCTCAAAGTCGCCTGCGTCCTGATGACCGCCTCCGCGATCGCAGGCTTCCTGTCGGCCCCGTCCCTCATCAGATTCTTCATCGAAACGGACGCCGACGTCATCCGGATCGGCACGCGGGCGCTGCGGGCGATATGCCTCGTCATGCCGCTGATCCCTCTCGGCGTCGTCTGCAATATGACCTTCCAGTCCATCGGAAAATCGCTGACCGCCACATTCCTGTCCACCGCGCGACAGGGATTCTTCTTCCTGCCGCTGATCCTGATCCTGCCCCGATGCATCGGCCTGCTCGGCGTCCAGATCACGCAGCCTCTGGCCGACGTCTGCACCTTTCTGCTCTGCGTCCCCTTCGCGCGCCGGTTCTTCCGGGAACTGGACGCGGCCGCGCCGGAACAACACCCCTCTCGCTGAACCCCCCGAATCCCCCGCACGGGGCACACCCCCCCTATCATGTCGCTCTGTTCCGATATCATAGTCACGACAGCGAAAGTCGGAACAAAAAGACAGAAATCCAACGAACGCAGCAAAGTTAATTTATACGCGCCGTTTTGCGTGTATAGTTTAGAAAACGTTTCCGCCATTCGCGGATGCACTGTGGCGCGCGCTCCGCGTGACGGCCCGACAGGGAGGAGACCACTGTGCCCCAGGACCTCAGTTCCATCCGTCTGCGACGGCTCAACAACCTCATGCTTGCGCTCGCCTCCGGCGACCCGGCCCCGAAACAACGCCTCATGCGCGACCTGGAATACACGCAAAGCCGCACCTTCGAGCGGGACATATCCTTTCTGCGCGACGAATACGCGGCCGAAATCGCCTTCGACCGCAAGAAAAAGGGCTACCTTCTGAAGGGAAAGGGGCGGTTCCTGCTCACGCTGGACCTCTCGGAGCGCGACGTCACGGCCCTCTCGGCGGGGCTGCGCATGGCCGCGCACTTCCTGCCGCACCTGGAAAAAGACTGCGGCCGCCTGTGGAACACCCTCCGGACCGCCATCCCCGAAACCCTCGCGCAACAAGGCGACGCCCTCGGAAAATGCGCCGTCGTCACGTTGCCCGTCTCGCCGGTCGACCCCGGAATCTTCGAAACGATCACGGGCGCCATCACGAAAAAACGCATGCTGCGCATCGCCTACAACGCCCCGGGACGCGCCGCCGAAGCGCCGCACGAACATACCCTCTCCCCTTGGGGCGTGTACTTCCGCGCCCACGCCTGGTACCTGTGGGCCCTCAACGAACGCTTCGACGCCCCCGGCCCCTTCCGCATCGGCCGCGTCACCGGGGCCGAAACGCTGGACCGCCCCTGGCACGCCGAGCCGCCCGCCGACACGTGCGTGGAGACATACGCCTCCAGCGCGTGGTACGGCATGCCCGGCCCCGCGACGATCCCCGTGCGCATCCGCGTCCGCTCGCCGCTGGCCACGGCCGTGTCGGAAACCACGTGGCACCCCACGCAGCGCATCACATGGGACGACGACGGCTGCGCCCTGACGCTGGAGGCCGTCGTGCCGAACCTCGACGACGTGGCGCG
>CAZVUT010000063.1:0-14944 GCA_964630155.1 uncultured Synergistaceae bacterium | reverse complement strand
GATTCCCGGTCCATCGGTTTGCCGCTTTCGCCTTCGAGCCGCATGAGGACGAGTCCGTTGAGGGCGTTGTTCACGATATCCTGCACGGTTCTCATCGTCGCCTTCAGGACGCCGAGCCGCTCTCGCTGGACTTCCAGCTCGCGGTCGCGGCGCCGTCGCATCCTGACGAGGTCTTCATGCAGTCCTGCGACGATCAGCAGGCCGACTACGACGATTTCGTCCGCTTCCATGAGTTCGTGGTTCCTGAGAAATTCGAGCATCGCCTCGAAGATGTCGATGTCGAACGCGAGCGACAGGATATAGACCGCCGCTCCGAGGACGGCGCAGATGCAGGTTGTGCCGTATTCTCCGATAAAGGCGCGGATCGTCTTCATGACGGCGCGGATTCTCCTTTTCCTTCTTCCTGCACGATCGCGCGCCAGGCGCGCAGCTTTTCGGGGTACGGGACGGACGCGTATGCGGGGCTGGTCGACGGAAGGCGCGCATACAGCGGCTCCGGGCCGGGAGCGAGGCGCGGCCGGACGTGTTTCAGGAAGAGCCGCTCTGCCGTCGCGCCGTTGAAGAAGACCCGGGCGATCCGCCGGTGCGTTCCGAAAAAGGTAGCGAAGTCGTTGCAGACGACCGTATCGGGCTCGATGTCCGAATCCATGCTCCCGGGACGCGCGCAGTTCACGAGAACGTCCCAGAGCGCGACGCCCGAAGCGGCGAGCTTTTCCGTGCGGACGGCGTACGGAGCGTTCGGGTCGAAGCCGAACAGGTCGCCGGCGATCCTCCAGAACGCGTTCTGCGGGTGCGCGTAGTATTGCCGCGCACGAAGCGACGCCGCTCCCGGCATCGAGCCGAGGACAAGCACGCGCGCGCACTCCGTTGCGACGGGGGGAAACCCGTGAAGGATACCGGTCACGTCCTGTTCCTCCGGCGATGCCGGTCGTTTTTGCGTCACGTCAGTCGGATACGACCCCGCACGCGGTTTTCGGATCGCTGCGGCACCAGCCGACGTAGAGATCCGGCGGACAGGTGCGCGGAATTCTGACGATCGTGTCGGGGGCGACGGACACGCCGAACAGGGAGGCGAATCTCCGGAAGTCCTCGAACCCCGCGCTTCTGTCGTCGAACGAGTGGATCAGCATCAGGGCCGTTTCCGCGCAGAATTCCTTCGCGGCGAGGACGGCCTCCGCCGCGAGCGACAGACAGCGGTGTCTGATGGAGATCATCGGGCAGGCATTCAGCGGGAGGGAAAGTTCGAGTTCCTCCTGCATCGCTTCCATGCACGCGATTTCCTCCGGCGTTCCCTGCTGCAGGCGGTCGCTGACGAAATCGCCGAGCCCGTCGCCGATCGCGCCGCCGACGGACATGGCGACAAGGCCCGCCTGCCCGCGCGCCAGAACGAGAAGGTCCGTCCCAACGGGCGTTTTTTCGCCCGGCGGCGTCGTGCCGTATCCGGGAAGCATGACGAGCGGGCGGACGTCGGTGAACGCGAGAACGAGCGATGCGTCGAGAAGGTAGCGCACATCCCTCGGCAGGGCGTCGCCTCCGGCTTCCCAGCAGGCCGCCAGGGCCGCCGCGACCGGACTCGATGTCCCTCCCGGGTTTATGTCGAAGGGCTTCCAGTCCTCGACGCCTTTCGTCGGAACGAATATTCGTTTCATTACAGGCTCCTCCCCCGGTTCTTCCCGATCCGCTTTGCCGGTCAGAAAAAACGTTCTTCTTCCCGTACAGTGTACCGCAACGGACATTCCGACGGAAGATTGCCGTCGCGCGAACAGGTCGGTTTTCACCTCGCCGCGCCATCGAGACGGACGGCAGACAACGCGGAAAAAACGAGACGCGACCTCCCCCGCCCACGGAAGCATCTTCTCCCGTCGTGTCCGCGTCGTGTACAATTATCCACAATAGGAACGCTTCCTGCTGAAGACTTTGGAGGTGTGACATGGAATTTTCAGGGAAAGTCGCACTGATAACCGGCGCCGGAACCGGGAATGGAGAGGCGATAGCGGAACGACTCTTCTCAGGCGGAGCATCGGTCGGGCTGGTGAGCCGTCGCCTTGAACCGGTGCAATCGGTCTGCCGGAGAATTGACCCGGAAGGGGTGCGGACGTTGGCCGTCGAGGCGGATGTTCGTGATCCGAAGGCAATGGAGGCTGCGGTGAAACGGATCGTCGAGCGGTTCGGCGCGCTCGGTCTGGCCGTAAACAACGCCGGAGTCACCGGCCCGGCCGGAACGCCGGTTCAGGACATCGGGGCGGACGTATGGCGGGAGGTCATCGAAACCGACCTGACGGGCGTCTTCTACTCGATGAAGTTTGAGATCCCCGCGATGCTCGCGAACGGGTCGGGTGCGATCGTCAACATGTCGTCCGCCAACGGTCTGGTCGGCCTGCCTGGAATGGCCGCATATACCGCGGCCAAACACGGAATCATCGGGCTGACGCGTTCTGCGGCGCTGGAGTTGGCCGAGTCACATATCCGCGTCTGCGCAGTTGCGCCGGGTTATGTCGCAACCCCACGGATACTGGATTCCGGTAGAGAGGTCACCGACTGGATGGCCGGCGTACATCCCATGAAGCGTCTGGCGACACGGGAAGAAGTTGCGGATCTGGTGGCATATCTCCTGAGCGATCGCGCGGCCTTCATGACCGGGAGCGTCCATTCCATCGACGGCGGGTATACGGCGCAGTAACCAAATTCCGAGGAGTCGGGGACGTTCCGTATGCTTCGGCGCGCGTCCGGCCGCTATCACTCATGGAACTTCAGCCCGTCGACGACCTTGTCGACCGCTTTTCTATCTCCGTAAACGGCGAGGCCGACCAGGTTCAAGTCCGCGGCGGAAACACACCGCACTGCGGCGCGATTGTCGTCGTCGTTATTCGTCGCGAAAAGCTCTTCCGTGTAGACGGCGAGGCGGACGCCGCGCCGGAGGGCGCGTTCGTACACCGTGCGGATCTTGTCTTTCGACGCCGAATAGACGAAGACCGGCTGCCGGAGCATCGGCAGGTATTCGCGGCCATCTGCGTCTTCATAGGGCCGTCCGACCGTCTCTCCTACGCTCGCGACGCCTCCCGCGACGAATGCGGTCACGTTGAGCTGCTGCCAGACTGCGAGGTCTTCCCTTACGACAACGGCGATCTTTGTGGCGAACTCCATGATTTCGTCCCTCCCCGTGCGGGTTTCGCAGGCGAACGCATCGCAGACGCATATTGCCCCGGCGTGAGGCCGTAGACTTCGCGGAAGCGGCGGTTGAGGTGGCTCTGGTCGCAAAACCCGACCGAAGCGGCCGTTTCGGCGAGGTTCATGCCGGTCCGGATCAGCGCCCGGGCCTTTTCGACGCGGCACTGGATGTGAAAGCGATGCGGCGGAATCCCCGTCACCCGTCTGAAATGGCGCAGGAAGACGTACGGCGACGCCCCGTAGCGCGATGCAAGGTCTTCCAGCGCGATATCCCGCGACGCATTTTCTCGCAGGTATTCCATCGCGTCTTGGACGAAATTGACCGACCGTGTCCTTCTGTCCGGGGCCGGCCAGGGGGAGGCGTGCCGGATGAAGAGATGGGCCATCGTCTCCGTGAAGACCGTCTGGACTTCGAGGGATGGCGCGTCGGGGGCGGTCAGCAGGTCAAACATCGTTGTCATGCGTCCGGAAAGGTCGGGATCGTCGATGAGCGCGGAGCGGAAACAGGCTCCGACCGGAAATTCCCTTTCTCCGAGGAGTGGAGCGAGGACATCCTTCGGGACGTAGGTTATCTGGTAGGAAAATCCGGATTCCCGCCCCGCGTGTCCGTCGTGAATTTCGCCGGGATTGATCGCGATAATATTCCCCGGCATGCCCGCGAAGCGGTCACCGCCGCACCGGAAGACCTGAACACCCCGGAGAGTCCGTCCGATGGCGTATTCCTCGTGTCCGTGGAGCGCATAGGAAAAACTGCGGAAGCGTGCGCAGAGGAACGAGACGCCTCCGATTTTTCCGCATTTTCCGTACCGGACGAATTCGCCGTCCCGTTCGCGCTCCGTCGTCCGCATCCCTGTTTTCGCTCCGTTATACGGCGCTCCGCGCGTATTCCTGGAACGCCCCGGCGAGCCGGATGATCGCCTCGGTGACGGCCTCGACGCACGACTCCCTGCACGAAACGGGGCCGGCGTTGTAGTCGCCGTCGCCGCACGGGACGCCGAGGAAAAAGACGGCGTCGAGTTCTTCGGAGTATACGTCCGATTCGTCCTCGTTGGCGATCGGATCGGGGCAGTCCTCGAACAGCTCGAACGACATGCCCTTGAGCGTCGTCCGGACGAACGACCGCATCGCGGCCGATCGGCACTTTTCGATCGTGAAGTCGCATTTCGTCGGAACGCCGGTTACGTCCACGACAACGACCATGTCTCCGGGCGAGAGCGTCTCGAGCACCTGGCGGGCGCCTTCCATATCGATCTCCTCGCCGTGGGTCAGCTCGATGCGGACGTGCGGGTAGTTCATTCGCCCGCTGAAATAGGCGTTCATCACGGCGTGGACCCCGACGAAATTGTCCATGTGCCCGACGAGGACGCCGCCCTTCGTGCGTCGCATGCGGTGTGACGAAAAGCCTGTGTCCGCGTGGCAGGAGAAAACGAGTTGCGGGGTAGCGACAGAACTCATAGTGTAGCCTCCGGAAGAAGAATTTCGTTCGTGGGGATCACGGCCGTTTCGTGAACGTCGCATCGGCCGGACAATTATACCCTGAAGATCGCGCTCCAAAAGGCGAACCGGGCATCCCCGATACAGTTGAAATTATTGAAACAGGTTAATCATATATGTGGCGCTTGCACTTGTTTTTTCGGAATTTATGGCGTATATATGATGAAAAATCCGTGATCACAGAGGTCGAAACATGTCTGCATGGGAGTATTTGTCGTTCCTTGATTATGAAGAAATAAGCTACCCGGTTCTGAGAGAACTCCTCAGGGACTACGCGAATCCTGATGAAGCCATCGCGTTGCTCGTTTCCCGTGGAGACCTCGTCCGGGTCTGCAGGGGATGGTATGTCCGGGGCGAGCGCCTGAGGAAACGTCCCGTGTCGGGGAGGTACCTCGCGAACATGATCTACTCTCCGTCGTTCATCTCCCTCGAGTTCGCGCTTGCGCATCACGGCCTCATTCCGGAACGGGTGCAGACCGTGACCTCCGTTTCCTCGCGTCCTTCCCGGACGATCGTCACTCCTCTGGGGCGTTTTTCGTACCGCCGCGTTTCGGACGAGTTTTTCGTGGGCGGAATGGACCGCTGCGCTCCGGAGTCCGGGCCTCCGTTTTTCGTGGCGACCCCTGAACGGGCGCTCGCGGATACGATCCTGGCCGCGAAGGGGTGGACACCCCGGAATATGGCCGATTGCGAGCAATGGCTTTTCGACGACCTCCGAATCGATCGGGAGGACTTTCGCCGCCTCCGCTACGAGGAGCTTCGTGCCTTTGCCGAACGCTTCGGCTCCCGGAAGATCGGACGCGTCGCGGAGCTTCTCGCGGCGATGTCCGCGGCGCCCGGACCAAATGAAAGGAGGGGACGCGCATGACGGGAGACGCTCTCCGGAACATGCTCGGGCGGTACTCTCTCGTGACGGCCGAGGACGCGGAGAACGCACTACGGGAGATCGTCCAGAACATCACGCTCTTCGGCCTGTGGAAGGCGCGGTTTTTCGATTCGGCGGCCTTCTACGGGGGGTCGGCGCTCCGAATTCTGTACGGGCTCGACCGTTTTTCCGAAGACATGGACTTTTCGCTTCTTCGGGCCGATCCCGGTTTTTCCTTTGAACCGTATCGCGGGGAACTCGTCCGGACGCTGAATATCTTCGGATTTTCGGCGGAGTTCGTTCCTCGCCCTCATGTATCCGCCGGTAACATTCTTTCAGCCTTCCTGAAGACGAATACCTCCATACAACTTGCGTCCATAGGCGTTCCGGAACTTCCGGGGATTTCCCGCGGCAGGATTCTCAAGGTAAAAATAGAAGTGGACATCGCTCCGCCGGGACGTTTCGAAACCGAGCTGCGTCCGGTGCTCGAACCGACTCTCTTTCAGCCCAGGGTTCTCGGTCTGCCGTGGCTGTTTGCGGGAAAGATGCACGCGGTTCTGTGCCGGGCATGGGGTGACAGGGTCAAGGGAAGGGACTGGTACGACATGATCTGGTATCTCCGGAGGAAGACTCCTGTCGACCTGCCGCACCTCGAGGAACGAATGAGACAGACGGGACATTGGAAGGACGAGTCCTTTCTGACGCCCGCCGCATTTCTGCGTCTGTACGAATCCGTCGCCCGATCGCTCGACGTTCGGGCCGCAATCTCCGAGGTCGCGCCGTTCCTCAAAAACCCGGAGAATCTTTCATCCGTATGGTCGAACGAGCTTTTCGCGCAGCTTGGCGAGGCATTCTGTTTTCGCCCGGGGAACGCCGGATCCGTCTGAGGAGCGCGGCCTTTCACGGGCGCGCCTCATACCGTGTCCTGGGGGCAGTTCCGGCGCAGAGCGAAGCTGTTCGACGCTCGTTCGTGCAACTTCCGATGGAAAATTCCCCATCTGCTGATATTATTACAAGACTCATCGCACGGGGCGCTTCGTCCTCATGCGGTCCGGCATTGGAGTCCGGGACTGTCCCGGGCGATATCCCCGCGAGCGGAAGGGCGAAACCATGAGCGTCAGCATCGCAACGATCACAGCGGTTCTCATTGTCGGGCACATCGTCGTCTTCCTGCTTCTCCTGTTCGATACGCGGCAGGGCGTCGTGACCGGGTACGACCGCGCCTTCCTGTGGGGAAAGGCCCTTCAGATCGCCGGATGGGTTCTCATGATGGCCGCGTCGTCCACAGGCCTCATTGTTCTGTTCCGCGCGGGCAACGCGACGCTCGTCTGCGGATGGAGCCTCGAGATTTTCGCGATGCTCTCCCTCAAGGTCGTCATGAACCGCGTGTACACGGCCGGCTACGTTCTGCTCCCGATCAGCTCCGGCATCGCCATGCTCGTTCCGGGGCTCGAGGTCGGAACGCGAGTCGTGGCGCTCTTCCTGCTGCAGACGGCGACGTATCTCATCCCCGGCGCCATTCTGATGTTCTCGCGCCGCGACACGTCGCTCATCCAGAAGGTCACGGGCTCGATTTACCTGTTGTGCAGCATGTCGACCCTCTATCGCGTCGTCGCGATTCTGCGGGACAGCGCGTACGCGGCCTTCCCCGGCGTTTCTTCGAGCCAGGACGTGGCTTTCGCGCTGCTTCTGCAGCCGTTTCTGCTGCTTCTGAGCAGCATGTCGTACGTTCTTCTCAAGAAGGAGCAACTCAACCGGAGGCTTCAGGTCTTCGCCGAGACCGACTCCCTGACGGGGCTCTACAACCGGCGGGCCTTCTTCAGTCTGGCCGGGGAGTACGTTCTCCAGGCGGCGGGGAAGAACGAGTCCTTCTCGCTTCTCATGATCGACATCGACAAATTCAAGGCCATCAACGATACGCACGGCCATGCCGCCGGGGACGACATTATCGCGAGCCTCGCCGCAACGCTCCGCGAGTCGATCCGCCACACGGACATCGCGTGCCGCTTCGGCGGGGAAGAGTTCGTCGTCCTGCTCGCCGGGTGCGACGGGCGCGGGGCGTTGCGGATCGCCGAACGGATCCGTGCGACGGCCGAAAGCTCCGAGCCCCGCTCGATCCGCTACACCGTCAGCATCGGAATCGCAACCGGAAGGGGCTCGGACGCGGATCTCGACACGCTCATCCAGCGCGCCGACGACCGGATGTACCGCGCGAAGGAACTCGGGCGGAACCGGGTCCTGTCCGAGGAGTAGCGTACCGGCGCCCGCTCTTGTCCAAAGTGTTTTTTTAAGGGAAAGGTCCTGAATCCCGGGGTATCACCCTGTCCTTCAACGCAACAGCATCCCTAAAATACGGCGGTCCTTCCCCGACATAGCGGCTATTTACGATTGAACCTCTTTACGTATCGGGATTTGCGAGTTTGGCTGGGAGGGACGGTACGAGACGCCGCCGATTTTTCTGAGTCCGGAACAGCTCTTTCCGGCGACGCGTTGATTCGGAAAGTCGGTTTTGGTTTCCAAGAAACAGCCCTTTGGGAGACATGGTTTCAAATACGGCTCATCGGATTTACAAACCGTTGCAAATAAGGACGCTTTCCGCTTTCGGGGTACTGCGCCGGGAGTCATTTCCGATTTTGTGAAAAGCCTCTCTTCGAGGACGCGGAAGAGAGGCTTTTTCGCGTCCCGCTCAAGGTATCGGCATCGCCCCTGTTGAAGAAAATAAATTTGCATGTTATGGAGTAGGGTGGTAATATTTTTTCAGTCGACTCAGAACAGAATCTTTCGCCTAAAAAAAGATTGAAGGTTCGGGGCATTGCGCCAGACGAAATCGAGTCATGTTTGCCGAATCGCCGAAAAAGAACTCCTGTCGAACCGGTCCGAACATGCTTCAAAGAGAGTTTTGAGCATCCTGCGGCATTTTTTTAAAAGAGACGTCATTCGGGGGAATCTTCGTCCTTTTTCGAAGTTGGAGGTTGAATAATGAATCGATTGAAACGAAATCGTTCGACGTTTAAAGGAGCTCGGGCGAAGGCGATCAAATACATACTGGATCATCCCGAAATCGCTGCATTTCTGTCGATTGATATTCTTGCCGAGAAGATAGGCATCAGCACATCTTCCCTTTCCCGCACTGCGGTCGACACAGGGTATTCCGGTTACCAGGAGATGCAGAACGAAGTTCAGGAATATCTCCGCCAGAAACTCCTTCCAACTGTTCGAATGGAGCAGGCGGTGCCGGAGAGCGGGAAATTCAGCTTCCGGGATTCTCTCCGGAAAGATATGGATAGCATCAGGCACGTTCTTGAGAATATGGCGGACCGGCAATTCGACGCCGCGATACAAATGCTGCTTGATGCAAGGGAGGTCTTCGTCGTCGGTCTGGGGACTCAATACCCTTCCGCACTCTATTTCAGCGGCGTAATGAAACAGATTCGGCAAGGAGTTACGCTGATATCCCAGGAATCCATGGACTATCTCGATTGTTTTTCGAGGTTTTCTCCCAAAGATGTTCTTGTGCCTATATGTCTGCCCCGATATGGAATGTTTACGGTGCGCGCCGCGAAAGAAGCGGCGGAAAAGGGATGTCGGATCGTTGCTGTAACGGATAACGAACTCTCTCCGACGGGGCGGCTTGCCGATGTCGTCCTGCAGGTGGGATACGAAAGCATGAGTTTCTTCAACTCGAATGTGGCTGTGATGGCGCTCCTGAACGCTCTTGCGACGACGTTGGCCCTGAGGCGCCGGGATGCCGCTCATGAGAGAGTGGAGATGTTCAGCAACATAGCGACACGATGGAATATTTTTTATAAAAAAGACCAAACAGAAAGCGCAGGCGAAGAAAAGTGAAGTTGAGCGACAGGCTTCTCAGGATGCGTCCCTCGGCAACCGCGCTCATGGCGACGAAGGCGCGTGAAAAAAAGAAACTCGGTCTGGATGTCATCTCATTCGCGACCGGAGAACCGGATTACAATTCTCCTTCCGCAGCGGTGACCGCTGCAGTGAAGGCTATGAACGAGGGGCAAACCCACTATCCTCCTACGAGTGGGATAGCGCCTCTCCGTGATGCGGTAGCCGAGTATTACCGCGATCATTTCGGATTGGAATACGATCCGGCGAAGGAAATCGTCGTAGGAACAGGCGCCAAGCAGGTGATTTATCAGGCCCTCGGAGCTTTGGTGAATCCGGGAGACGAAGTCATCGTTTTCCCGCCGGCCTGGGTGAGTTATGTCGAACAGATCCGGCTTTTCGACGGTGTTCCCGTGGAAGTCGATACGTCCGGAACAGGCTTCATTCCGGACATCCGGAAGACAGAGGATGCGATCACTGCCCGAACCGTCGCCATGATAATCAATTCTCCGAATAACCCGACCGGTGTTGTCTATCCGCAGAATTGCCTCGATGATCTGGCCCGGCTTGCGATGAAGAAAGGCATTGTAATAATCAACGACGAGGTATACGAACGGCTTGTTTTCGACCGCGAAAAATCTCCGCAGATTCTGCAAGCCTGTCCGGAGGCAAGAGATCTCGTTCTGAACGTCAATGGCGTCAGCAAAGCATTTGCGATGACCGGCTGGCGGATAGGCTACGGTCTCGGCCCCGCAGGGTTGATAAAGGCGATCGTGGATTTTCAGGGACATCTGACATCCGGAACAAGCAGCATATCTCAGTGGGCTTCAGTCGGCGCCCTCAGGAACTCCCAGAAGGAGTGCGAAGAGATGCGGGAGGGATTCCGCAAAGGACGGGATTGTATCGTCCGGCTCCTTTCCGGAATCAGGGGGATTCACTTCGTTCCTCCGCAGGGCGCGTTCTATGTATTTATCGATATTTCCTCTTGTCTCGGCGGAAAGGCGAAGGTCTTTCTCAGGGACGACGTCGCATTTTGTGAGGAGCTTCTGGAACGGAAAAACGTTTCGTTGGTTCCGGGGACCGCTTTCCTTTCTCCGGGATCCGTCAGGATCTCGTATTCCTGTCCGGAAAACGACATTCGCGAGGGGGTGAGGCGCTTCGGGGAGTTTCTTGACGAGATCCGCGCGGACTGATGATGGATGATACGTATGTTTCCGGCGAGTATCAAACGAGTATGCCAAAAGGAGGGGAATATCGATGAAAAAGCACCTTGCTGTCGTCGTGCTGTTGCTTTTGGTCGTTTCCGGAGCGGCGTTTGCGGAATATCCGACGAAGCCCGTCACAATGATTGTCGCCTATTCCGCCGGTGGAAGCACTGATATTCTGGCTCGCATCACTGCGAAATACCTTGAGACGGAACTCAAACAGCCGTTTGTCGTCGTTAACAAGCCCGGAGCTGCGGGGAGCGTCGGTTTCACTTCCATAGCCAAAGCAAAGCCGGACGGCTATACGATCGGGCTTATCAACCTCAGCGGCGTCGTCGTGAACCCCATAGTCCAGCCGGATGTAGTGCGGTACAGGATTACCGATTTTATCGGCATTGCCAACGTCGTGACTGATCCCGGGGTCTTCTGCGTAAAGGCCGACAGTCCGATTAAGACTCTTGCGGATCTTGTCGCGGCTGCAAAAACGAATCCGGGAAAGCTCGCAATTTCTCACGAAGGGAAGGGCTCCGGCGACCATCTCGGTGTCGTTGAGTTCATGAAAAAGGCCGGGATTGAGCTGAATCCCGTCCCCTTCGAGGGAGACGCTCCCGCGAAGGCCGCGCTTCTTGGCGGCCATATCGATGTTCTCGCCGTGAACGTATCGGAAATCGCCGAAATGGTAAAAGCGGGACAGCTCCGCGCCCTCGCCGTGCAGAACGCGAAGCGGTCCGCCGAGTTGCCCGACGTTCCTACGTTCGCCGAACTCGGGTATCCGACGGTGATTCAGGGTACCGCATCCCGTGGTTTCGCCGCTCCGAAAGACATCCCTTCCGACGCAGCCACCCTTCTTGTGAACGCAATGAAGAAGATTGCGGCATCTGAGGAGTACAAGGCGGAATTAAAGAAGCTGAACATGCCGATCGACTTCGTGCCCGGAGAAGAATTCACGAAACTTCTTCTGGAACAGGACAAACTCTGGTCTGATCTCTGGAAGACGGATCCCTGGATCGCAAAGTAAAAGTGATTTAGTCTCACGAGAACTGATGTGTAAAGATATACGCGAGGGAAGACGGGAATATTTTCCTCCCTCGCGTATCGTCTTTAGCCTTTCAAGGAGGGCGAAATGAAAAGAGCGGATATCGTTGTATCCATCATGATGTTCGGCGTGGGAGTTGCGGCGATTGTAAAAGCTTCCGATTTTCCCGAGCAATCGAGGCTGATGCCGTATATTTACAGCTCTCTCCTGATCCTCGTTGCGATTCTTCTCGGCCTGAAGGCGTTCTTCGGACGAAATGCCGCACCGGAAGATCCCGCATGGAAAGACGAGCCGATTCCCAAGGTGCTTCTCGTCATGGCTCTTATCCTCGGGTATATCGTGTCGATTCAGATTTTCGGATTTTATACGTCAACTGCGATGTTTATGTTTATTTTTCTCGGAGTCATGCATGCCGCTTCCCTTTTTGTCTCATTGGGCGTTTCCGTCGGGACTTCGGCAGCCGTGTACTACTTCTTTGAAGTTCTGCTCCGTATTCCCATTCCCAGAGGGATCTTGTTTTAAAAGAAAGGAGGCGAAATCCGCATGATGGAATTTCTTCTTCCCGCGTTGGGAAATTGTTTCGAACCAAAGGCCCTTCTCGTTCTGTTTGCCGGAACCATTGCGGGCCTGATCGTCGGGGCTCTTCCCGGCCTTTCCTCCACGATGGGAGTCGCCCTCGCCATTCCCCTCACTTTCGGCATGGATCCCAAAATTGGACTCATGTTGCTGGGAGCGGTCTATTGCAGCTCGGTCTACGGCGGATCGATCAGCGCGATTCTCCTCAGGACGCCCGGGACGGATGCTTCCATAGCGACAACGTTTGACGGCTTCCCGATGACCCAGAAAGGCCTTGCCGGAAAAGCTATCGGAATGTCGACTACGGCTTCTCTCGTGGGGGGCATCATCAGCGCCGTAGCGCTTCTCTTTATCGCTCCGCCCCTGGCGAAAATCGCACTGAAGTTCGGACCATCCGAATACTTTCTCGTAGGTCTTTTCGGCCTGTCAGTAATCGTCAGCCTTTCATCCGGTTCCTATATAAAGGGGTTCCTGTCTGCAATTTTCGGGTTGCTCATTGCAACCGCAGGTATGGATAACTTCACGGGCTTCCCGAGGTATATCTTCGGAAATGATTCCCTTCTGGACGGAATTCCGATTCTGCCTGCGCTAATCGGTCTGTTTTCGCTTTCTCAGGCGATCAAGCTCGCCGTGGGGAGTCAAAAGAATATCGTTACGTCGAAAGATATCATCATCTCCGACCGCATTTTTCCTGAAAAGAAGGATATTCAGCAAACCTGGCTGACGATTCTCAGATCCTCCATCATCGGAGTCATCGTTGGCATCATGCCTGCCGCCGGTACAAGCGTCGCCGCTTTCATCAGCTACAACGAGGCGAAGCGGGCGTCGAAGGACCCCGATTCTTTTGGAAAGGGAAACATCGAAGGAGTTGCGGCCCCGGAAGCGGCAAACAATGCTGTAACAGGCGGTTCGCTCATTCCGACCCTGACGCTTGGGATTCCCGGGAATGCCGTGTCGGCGGTCTTTATAGGAGGATTGACAATTCAGGGATTGATTCCCGGTCCCAACCTGTTTATCAAATATGGCGAGATAACCTACACGCTGATGATTTCCCTCTTTATAGCCAACATCATGTTCTGGATCGTCGGAATGGCCTTCGCCAGACAGTTTGTGAAGATCCTCAGAGTTCCGAATCTTGTTTTGGCTCCTGTTATCTGCGTTCTTAGCGTGATTGGTTCATACGCCATCAGAAACAATTTCTTCGATGTTTGGCTCCTTTTCGGGTTCGGCGTTTTAGGCTACTTCATGGAGCGCTACAAAATTTCACAGGCGCCTATCGTCCTCTCCCTTGTCCTCGGCCCTATGGTGGAAGCCGAACTCCAGAGAACGCTGATTCTTTTCCACGGGAGTCTTCTTCCGGTTCTGTCTCGTCCGCTCAGTCTTGCCATATTGGCGTTGATTCTCATTTCTGTGGGATATCCGATCCTGCGCGAGATAAAGAAAATACGAATCTGATACGGAAAAAGGAGGACTCGTTTATGGTCGAATTGCTCGACTGTACCCTGAGAGACGGAAGCAATGTCGTCGGAGCGGGGTTTTCAAAGGAAATGACTGTAACGATTATTGAATCTCTGCTCAAGAGCGGCATAAATGTCGTAGAAATGGGACACTGCAGCGGCCTCGGCGGAAACGACGGCGGTGTGAAGAAGGCTCCCTTGTCGGACGAGGAGTATTTGGAAGTCGCCTCCCCGTATTTCGGAAAAGCCGAGATCGGGATGTTCTGTCAACCGAAGTTCGCCACCGAAAACAGTGTGAAGCTCGCCGCACAAAAGGGCATCGGATTCCTCCGCGTCGGAATCAATGCGGGCGATTCGGCCGACGCGACGGATCTGATAGGAACGATCCGCGGGTATGGAATCAAGGTTCGAACCAGCCTGATGAAAGGATATGTTCTTTCCGCCGCCGAACTGGCGCGTGAGGCGCGTGTCCTTGAAGCCGCAGGGGCCAATGCGGTGACGATTATGGATTCCGCCGGATACATGCTCCCGGAAGAGGTTCAGGCGTATGTCGTCGCACTGAAAAATGCCGTATCGATTCCTGTGGGATTCCACGGACACAACAATCTCGGCCTGGCCGTCGCCAACGGCCTCGCCGCATGGCAAGCCGGCGCTGCGTCCATCGACTGCGGCGTCATGGGGATGGCAAGAAGCGTCGGCAACATTCCAACCGAAGCGATGATCGCGCTGCTCCAGCGGTTCGGAGAAGCATCCTGTTACGATTTGTATTCTCTTTTGTCCAGTATAGATAACGAAATCATGCCGCTTCTGAGTAATTATTTTAAGGCTCCAATACCTCCAGTTGAGTTAGTGTTGGGGATTTCCGGGTGTCATTCTAGTTTTCTTCCTATTTTTAAGGAAATTGCCAAAGAAAAATCTGTCGATTTATATCAATTGATTGTCACCGTTTCGGAGCATGATAAAAAAGCGCCATCCAGAGAGTTCATCGAGTCCTTGGCAGATAAAATTAGAGAAGAATAATTCATATCATTTTCTTTTCGTTCTCCGACTGCGAGACGAAAAGCCCCCCCTCCGGAGGACTTTTCGTCTCGTTCCAGTCGTGTCGAAACATGCTCCGCAGGCCTTTGCATACTCCGGATGCTGTTTTCGTTCCCGGGATATTTTGGACAGCGCCGGATCCCGCCTAAAACATTTCATTACGGGAAAAACCCCGGGGCGTCCCCTCACACCGTCTTCGGCGACTGCTCCTGCCGCATGCAGGACTGAAGATCGTTCGACGTGTAGGTCAGGTGGTAGG
>CAZVUT010000062.1:0-15081 GCA_964630155.1 uncultured Synergistaceae bacterium | reverse complement strand
CAGGGGTTTAATAATGATGATACAGGATTTTCCGGTTCCGGTCCATGAACCGCCTCCGGAGGACGGACGTCGACCGCGCGGGAAGCCGCAGTGCGTGGGGAAAGACCGTGAAAAATGGCGGCGCCTCATGTAGAATACAAAGGGACATGCGCGAATGGGGGGTGTGAAACGTGAGACTCACGACATGCAGACTCTGCGCCAAGGCATTTCCGAGCGACGGTCCGACTGCCTGCCCGCAATGCGTCGACGAACTCGATTCCCTGTTCCGGCAGGTGCGCGAGTATCTCCGTGACAACCCCAGGAAGGCGCTCAACGCGGAGGCTCTCGCCGCGGAATTCGGGATCGATATCCGGTACGTCCACGCGCTGATCGAAATGGGGTATCTCGAACGGAGCGTCCCCGGCGAAGCGACTGACGAAGCGGAGACGAAACGGAGCTTCGTCAGGAACCTCCGGACGTCTCCCGCGAAATCCGCCGAAACGCCGAAAGAGGCTTCGGCCGGGATGCACGCCCGGAAGAAATACGGGGACAGGGGAAAGAAAAGGAAATAACGGAAAGGGGCGCCCTTTCCGGAGCGCCCCTGTTTTCGCTACAGGACGTCGAACCCGGGACGGTAGATCAGTACGGAGCAGTGGGCGTACCGCGCCACGTTCGCGGCGGTGCTCCCCACGACGAGACGTTCGATGTTGCTCTGCCCCCGATACCCGATCACGATAAGATCGAAGGAATGTTCCTTCGCGTATTCGATGATGGTATCGGCCGGATTTCCCTGCCGGACGACGAGTTCGTGTTTTGAATCGGCGAAAGCGGGCAGGTCTTCGAGCGCTTTGCGATAGTAGTATTCGAGTTTCTTGCGCGCGACATCCTCGATCTCCTGGTTCAGTTCGGCCGGAAGCCACTGTTCATAGCCGCGCCAGAGCGTCGGATGCGGAGTCACGTGAATGAACGTGACGTCATCGTTCAGCCGGAGCGCAAGCGAACACCCGTATGCGAAGACGGCTTCGGATATCTTGCTCATATCGACGGCGACAAGAATCTTTTTTGTCATGGAGCATCCCCCTTTCTTGACTGTTTTACAAAACTATACCACAATCTCTATCCGGGATCTATCCGTTTCCAACTTTTCTGTCTGCGGAGTGATCATATGACCTGGACGCTTTTCGTTCTGTTTTCGGCTTTGGGCGCATGTCTCGCATCATTCGTGAACGTCGTGGCGCATCGCTCCGTAACCGGAGAGTCCTGGTGGGGGCGGGAACGCTCGCGCTGCGACAGTTGCGGAACGGTCCTGAACTCGCGGGATCTGGTTCCGATTTTCTCTTTTCTCGCCTCTAGGGGAAAGTGCCGGCATTGCGGGGCCGCGATCGGCGCCCGGTATTTCGCGGTCGAGCTGATCGGCGCGTCCGTAGCGGGGGCGGTCTTTCTCCGCTGGGGGTGTTCTCCGGCCCTGCCGCTCGCATTGATCGTCGCGTTCGGCTTTCTCCTGAACGCGTTGACGGATCTGGAAAGCGGGTATGTGTTCGACCTTTTCGCGGGCGTCATCGGCGCGGCGGGGCTGGTCTTCCGGATAGCCGGCGGAGCGTCCGCGCTTCTTGACGGCCTGTGGGGCGCACTGCTCGGAGGGGGGCTCATCCTGTGCATCATCCTCGTGAGCCGCGGCGGCATGGGGTGGGGGGACGCCACGCTGGCGGCCGGCGCGGGAGCCGCGCTCGGCCTGCACATGATCTCGGTGGCGCTCTACCTCGGTTTTATGGCAGGCGGGATTATCGCGCTGATTCTGCTTCTGCTCGGGAGGGTGTCCCGAAAGGACGCCATCCCTCTCGTTCCGTTCCTTGCCGCGGGAGGGTTCGCGGCGCTTCTCGTCGGTCCGCAGCTGCTCTCGCTTATCGGCTTCGTTCCCGGATGGCCCTGGCGCTGAACGAAGCGACGCTGTCGGCCATCCCGTGCAGGGCGCGGAACGACGGCGCCCCGTTGAGCGTCCGGAACGCGTGGTCGGAGCCGCCCAGCACCGAAAAGACCTTCTGCCCGCCCGGGACGGCCGCCAGGTCGAAAATCCGGCGCACCGACGCCTCGTCGAAGGACATGTCCCGGTCGCCATAAAACGACACAAAGAACTCCGTCCGCATGTTCTCCGCGGCGTGGTGCAGCGTCTCGGGAGGGGGAACGCTGTCGAGAATCGGGAGCGCGAGGCTTCCTTCGGCCTCGCGCCGGATCCGGTCTCCCGAGCCGGACGTCGCCACCCCGAGAAATTCGGCATTCACGCGCGGCGCGCGAAGACCCGCGTCTTTCAGAAGCCGCTCGTGTCCGCCTCCCGCGATGAGGACCGCGATGATTCCTCCGAGCGAAAACCCCCACAGGACCGTCGGCCGCGGAGAAAGGTCCGATTCGATGCGCTCCAGCGCGGCGCACACGTCGAAGAGTTCCATGGCGAAGGTCTTTCCGGAGAAGGCCGCAATCGCCCAGGCGACGCGATCATCGCCGCCGTCCTCCCGCATGAATGCGCTCCGGTCGCGTCGCGCGCGGCTCGTTTCGACGATGCACGCGTCCGCGTTCCGCTCGTTGCAGAGGCGCGCCAGATACCCGTATTTGTTCTCCGGCTCGGGAGACGCGCACCCGTGCACCCCGTGAAGGAGCACGATTCTCGGACAGATCTTCCCGCTCGCGGGGGCGGGAAGATCGCTGACGATCGTCGCGCCGTCGCCAAAAGCGCCTGCCGCCATGAGTGTCTGCACACTTCATCCCTCCTCTTTCCGTACCGCACCAAGTGTACATCGAATTGCGACGTAAATCTGCGTATTTGACAAAAAACATCCGTGGATGCACAATACACGCGTACTGGGGGAGTCGGCGCACACCGGCTGAGAGGAGGCTTCGGGCCTCGACCCCTGGAACCTGATCCGGGTCATGCCGGCGAAGGGAAGGACCATTATGATCACGGTACGCTTCCACTCCCGTCGGGCGACGCCTCTTTCGGCATTCGGAGGACTCCTGCAGCGGGAGTTTTTTTATGCTTGAGGTCACCCGCCTTTCAAAAGAATACGATTCCGATGATCCGTCCGCACGGGTGACCGTCCTCTCGGATTTCAATCTTTGCGTGCCGACCGGCGGCTTCGCGGTCCTCGTCGGCCCCTCGGGGTGCGGCAAGACATCTTTCTTCGATATCCTCGTCGGTTCGGCGTCCGCGGATTCGGGGGACATCGCATGGAACGGCGTCGCCGTCCCGAATCTGTGCGGCCTCTGCGCCTACATGCAGCAGAAGGACCTGCTGCTGCCGTGGCTTCCCCTCTTCGAAAACGTCCTGCTTCCCCGACGGGTTCGCGGCCTCGTTTCCCCGGACGACATCGACGAGGCTCGGGCGTTGTTCGTTCGGCTCGGACTTGAGGGGTTTGAAGGCTTTCTTCCTTCCTCCGTTTCGGGCGGCATGCGCCAGCGATGCGCGCTGGCCCGGACGCTGATGATGCACGAGGAGTGCGTCCTGCTCGATGAACCGCTTTCCGCCCTGGACGCCATCACGCGGCGGTCGCTGCGCGAGCTTCTGCTCCTGTTGCAGTCGGAGTTCGGGAAGACCGTTCTGATGATCACGCACGATGTCGAGGAAGCCATCGCTCTCGCGGACGACATCTATGTCCTCGGAACGCAACCGATGGATATCCGGGAGAAAATCCGCCTTTCCTCGCCGAAGCCCCGCTCCGCCGCGCAGGAGGGGTTCGTGGCGATGCGGGAGCGGATCATCGGGTCGCTTGCGCCGACAGGAGCGCGCCGATGATTCGCCGCTACGGTCCGTCCCTGTTGACCGTTCTCCTTCTGTGTCTCTCCTGGGAGACGGCGGTTCGGACGCTTGACGTCCCCTGGTACATCCTTCCGCCTCCGTCGCAGGTGCTCCGGACGGCGATCCTTCGCAGCCCGCTCCTCCTGTTCCATTCGTTCGTGACCGGAGGGGAGATCCTTCTCGGCATCGCGCTCGCGCTTGCGATCTCCATTCCTCTTGCCGTCGCGATGTTCTTCTCGCCCGTCCTCGATCGCGCGTTCGCCCCCTTCCTCGTCGCCTCGCAGGCGATCCCGGTCTTCGCGCTCGCGCCGCTCCTGATCGTCTGGTTCGGATACGGCATCGGAAGCAAGGTGGTCATGGCCGCGATCGTCATCTTTTTCCCGATCACGGTGAATCTTCTCCAGGGATTCCGCAGCTGTCCGCAGGAGCTTCGCACACTCTTCCGGCTTATGGGGGCCTCGCCGTTGACGACGCTGCGGCGGCTCTACTGGCCCTTCGCGCTGCCGTACTTTTTTTCCGGCCTTCGCGTCGGCGTCTCGGTCGCGACGATCGGCGCGGTCATCGGAGAATGGGTCGGATCGCAGAAGGGACTCGGCTACCTGATGATCCAGGCGAATGCACGGATGTCCGTCGATCTGGTCTTCGCGGCGATCCTCTGGCTCTCCGTCATGGGGCTCGCGCTCTGGACGCTGGCCGGACGGCTCGAGAAGCGATTCGTTATGTGGAAATACTGATTTTTTTCCGCATGTCGCGCCCGCAAACTCCGGGGCGCCATACGTCCCGATCCGGGACAATTCCCAGAGGAGGCACACGCATGAGAAAGGTTCTCGCAGTTCTTGCGCTCGTTCTGTTCGCTGCGACGACGGTTCACGCCGCCCCAGCGGCGGAAAAGCTGACGGTGATGCTCGACTGGTTCCCCAACGTGGATCACGTTCCGCTTTTCGTCGCACGGGACAAAGGCTTTCTGAAAGAAGCCGGAATCGAGGTCGAATACCTGTCGCCGTCCGAAACGTCCGACGCGCTCAAGCTCGCCGCGGCCGGACAGGTCGATCTCGCCGTGGGCTATCAGCCGCAGACGATCGTCGCAGCCTCCGCCGGAATACCGGTCCGCGCCGTCGGGAGGCTCGTCGAGCACCCGCTTTCGACCCTGCTCTTCCTCAAGGGGAAGGGAATCGAAAAACCGTCGGACCTGTCGGGAAAGAAGATCGGCTACACGGTCCCCGGAATGATGGACATTCTTCTCACGGCATTCGCCGAACGGAACGGCATCGCAAACTACGAAGCCGTCAACGTCGGCTTCACGATCGTGCCCTCGCTGGCTTCCGGAGCCGTGGACGCGATCATGGGGCCGTTCAAGAACTACGAAACGGTCGAACTCGAGCACAAGGGGCTCTCTCCGGAGTGGTTCGAACTCGAAAAACACGGCATGCCCGATTACGACGAACTCATCATCGTCGCCGGGAAAAGAACCTTCACGGCCCGGGAAGCCGTCATACGCCGGTTCACGGAATGTCTCGGAAAGGGAATCGCGTGGACGAGAGAACATCCGCAGGAGGCGCTCAATCTGTACTTCGCGGCCGTCCCGGAAGCGCCCCGCGAGATGGAGCGCGAGGCCTTCGCCCGCACCCTTCCGCAATACGCTTCCTCGCAGCGCTTCGACAGAAAAGGGTGGGAAACCTTTGCGGCGTTCGCGAAGCAATCTGGCCTGATCGAACGGGAGGTGTCGCTCGATGATCTCCTCCGGGGCGAGTGATCCGACGCTCGTCCGGAGGATGTGCATCGCCGGGTTGCTCGCGGGCGCGGCGGTTCTGCTCTCGGGAGTCTCCATCCCGATGGGGCCGACGCGGTGCTTCCCCTTCCAGCACGCGGTCAACGCCATCGCGGGGGTGTTGCTCGGCCCCTGGTGGGCCGCCGGAGCGGCCGTGGTGACCAGCATCGTGCGAAACATCACCGGGACGGGGACGATCTTCGCCTTCCCGGGCAGCATTCCGGGCGCTCTCGTCGTCGGGTTCGCATATCGTTTCGTCCGGAAGGACTGGGTTGCGCTGCTTGAACCGATCGGAACCGGGCCGATAGGCGCGACGCTCTCTGCGCTGCTTCTCGGGCCCGCTCTCGGGAAGTCGTTCGGGTTCGTCGCGCTTCAGTCGGCGTTTCTTGCGAGCAGCATCCCCGGCGCGATCATCGGCTATGCCGTTTTGCGGATCCTATCGAGGGCCGCTGCGGGACGGGATATCGCAAAGGATTGAGACGCCGGAAGGCCTTCCTGTTATACTACGGGCATCCGTACGAGATTCCGTTTCGAGGTCGATACGCGTGGAAACACACGACAGTTCGGGCGATGCCGTCCTTTCCGTACTCAAATGCCAGGTATCCATCCGGAAGACGAAGCTCGAACGCTTCCGGATGTTGTTTGCCGTGCTGTTGTCCCCGGACGCCGTTCTCTCTCTCATCTCCGCCCCGCTCGACGAGGGAAAATCCGAGGAGGACGTTTCCGTCAACCTTGATACCGCGGCGTTCCTCTCGTCCATCGCGGAACGCGCTGCGGCGCCATCCCCGCTGATCCCCGGAACGCCCTCGGCCGTTCTGTACGTGCGCCTTCTTGCGCTGCTCCGGGAAATAGCCGCTCCGAAACTCATCGCGCAATGCCTGGAGACGCCTTCCGGCGCGAAAAAGATGGAAACGGCCATCACATCGGCGATCGATGGGGGATTGGGTTTCCGATCCATCGTCTATGTCGCGTTCGATTCACAACCCGCGGACGCGGTCGCGCGTTTTTTTCCCGCCCGCCCGAAGGAACCGGCCGTCGCTCCCGTATCGGCCGATAACGCGGGAATCCCGGAACAGACCGTCTCCGACGCCGTAAGCATCGTTCACAACTGCGTCGCCGTCATCGATCCGGTCGAAGGAAAGAACGCTTCAAAACTGGGAAAAGGCGACGTCATCGAGGTGGAACTGCCGAAAGACTCCGGCATTTATGAGATGATTGCAAAAAGCCGGTCGGATTTCGACGGCGTTGTGGCGGGACATGTCGAAAGCGTCGATCGGAACGGGAAGGCCTTTTCCATCGCATTCACGATCGCCGAGGGGCTCAGGGGAATCGCCGAGCTGGACGGCAACTACAAGATCCGGCTGCTGTTCGACGGATACGCGCCCGATACGAGCGCGTCGCTCCGACGGGAACTCTGGCTCGCTCCGACGGTCGTCTTCGCGTCGCTCATCGCGCTCGCAAGCGTGGTTCTGTACATCATGACGCACTGACCCGCGCCGGTAAGAGAATCAAATCAGGCGCGCCAGGGAGGCTCCATATTCCGCGTCACGGGCGCCGAGCGAACAGAACGCGTCCACAAGCGCGGACTGAAAACCGCCGAGTCCGGAAGCGATCCGCTCCGCCGTTTCCGACGCGGTTTTGACGGCCAGCAGCCCCGCAAGGATCGAAATTCCCTCGTTCCGGACGGCCAGACACGCCAGGACGCTCGTCCCTGCGAGGCATCCGCTCGCAGGCAGACGCGGCAGAAGGGGCGAACCGCCTCCGATTTTCCATGATCTCTCGCCGTCGCTCACGACGTCCTCATATCCCGTTATCGCCGCGACACACCCGAACCGGAGCGCCAGATCCCTCGCGTCGTTCCCTTCGACGGGATGCGCGGCGTCCATGCCGCGCATATCCGCGCCTCCGCGAACAAGAGCGCGCATCTCCGAAGCGTTTCCCTTACAGACGGACACAAGCCCCGACCCAAGGATGCCCCGGGCGAAGTCCATTCTGGCGACGCTCGCTCCGACGCCTACCGGATCGAGAAGCAACGGTTTGCCGAAGCAACCGTGGTCGAGAAGGATCCGCATCGCGGCCCACTCCTCGTCGCCGGGCGTCCCGAGATTGAAGAGGATTGCGTCCGACGATTCCGCAAGAGCCGCGACTTCCGCAGGCCAGGCGGACATCAGGGGGCTCGCGCCGAGCGCGGAAGCGACGATCGCCTGGAGCGGAGCCGCCACTCTGTTGGTCAGATGATGCAACAGGGGACGCGCGAGGCGGACTTCGCCCCAGATCTCCCCGATCCGCTTTTCGAGATCCGTTCGGTCTTCCGGCAGCGTCAGGAGAGCCACGGCGCAAGCACCGCGTGACCCAGCGGACCGGCTCCGTGTCCGGGACGGAAGCTTCGCTTCAGCGCCAGCATAAGGTACTGGCGCCCCTTTCTGACGGCCTCGGGCAGTTCGCTGCCGGAGGCCAGCTCGGCGGCGACGGCCGCGCTCAATGTGCAGCCGGTTCCGTGGGTATTCTCCGTCGGGATCCGGGGAGAATCGAAACGGGTGATCGCGCCGTTCGCGAACAGGATATCCGTCACAACGTCGCCCTCGATCATGTGCCCGCCCTTGACGAGGACCGCCTTCGGGCCGAATCCCGCGATGACGCGCGCCGCGGAAGCCATGTCGTCGACGCTCTTCACCCGTCCTCCTGAAAGTCGCTCGGCCTCGGGAATGTTCGGCGTGACCAGAAGAGCGAGCGGGAGCAGTTCCTGCCGGATCGCCGCGACGGCGTCCGAATCGATCAGCGAGGCTCCGCTCTGGGCGATCATGACGGGATCGACGACGAGCCGGGTGATTCCGTGCCTGCGGATGCCGTCGCACACGCACAGGATCGTCTTCTCGCAGCTCAGCATCCCGGTCTTGGCCGCGTTCACCGGAAAATCGGAGAGGACCGCATCCATCTGCGCCGCGACAATCCGCGGGGGAAGGTTCTCGATGTCGGACACCGTCAGGCTGTTCTGCGCCGTGATCGCCGTGATCACGGTGGTTCCGAACACGCGAAGCGCCGCGAACGTCTTGAGATCCGCCTGAATGCCGGCGCCGCCGCCTGAATCGCTGCCCGCGATGGTCAGCGCGATTCCCCTGTAGAGTGATTCCACTATACATTCACCTCCGGCAAAAATCAGGGGGCCCGAAAGAAGGGCCCCCGAAAGACTGCTCATACCTGTGTCCCGTCCCCGGGACCGGATGCAAGCGGCGACTAGTGACCTTCGGCGGTCTCGTCCTCGTTCAGTTCGTCGGAAGCGACGACCGGAAGGGACAGCCACTTTCCCCAGTCGAAACGGGCCAGTCCGCTGACCACGTAGATCGAGATCGCGGCCAGAGGCCCTCCGGAACGGAGAAAGACGAAGATCGCGACCATAAGCGACGTGAGGAGAAGAAACTTTTTCCGGTCGCCCTGTCCCTTCTTGATGCCCTTTAGGTTGCCGTAGGGAACGCTCGAGATCATCAGCGCGCCGGTAGCCGCAAGAAGGATCATCGTGACCCACGGAGGAAGATGGACGCCGGCGATGACGAACGACGCGACGAACAGCCCGGCGGCGGGAATCGGAATCCCCTGAAAGTGGCCGGTCACGTGGACGACGTTGAAACGGGCCAGACGCAACGCGCCGCAGAGCGCGAAGAACGACGCGACGAGCGCGCCCGAGACGCCCAGAAAGCCCTTGAGATACACGATATACAGAAGCACCGCGGGAGCGACTCCGAAGCTCACCACATCGGCGAGACTGTCGAATTCCAGCCCGAACTGGCTTCCGCCCCCGAGACTGCGGGCGACCTTCCCGTCCATGAAATCGAAGAACACGGCTGCGAAGATCAGCCAGGCGGCGGGGACATAGCTTCCGTGAATCGCCAGAATCAGGGATAACATTCCGCACAGCAGATTTCCGCTTGTGACCATATTCGGCGCGATTTCGCGGAAGGGGATGTGCCGCCTACGCTTCATGATCTTCATGTCCCATCACTCCCAGCACAGATTGACCGGCCGATACACGATCACCGATTCTAACAGTTAATTTTACGCGCAACGGGACATATACGTCAACCTTCGATCCGAGTTTGATCATGCCGTACCGTTCCGCCCGGTCGAGGACTTCACCCTTCCGGAGCCGGCAGACGATGCGCCGCGCGAGGAACCCCGCGATCTGAACGAGCCTTGCGGGCCCCGCCTCCGTGTCGAGCGTGACGATCATCCGTTCGTTTTCCTCGGAGGCCTTCGGCGCGAACGCCATCCACTTCTTCCCGGGGACGTACTCGAGCGCCGCGACCGTTCCCCGGAAGGGGAAACGGTTCACGTGGACGTCGAGCGGCGACATGAAGATCCCGACCTTGCGCGTCTTTCCGAGGTCCGGGAGATCGACATCCTGCACCTCGACGACCTTTCCGTCCGCGGGGACGACCCAGATGTCCGCGCCCTCGGGAGGAACCCGTTCCGGGTCCCGGTAAAACCAGATCAGCACTCCAAGCGCCACGACAAAGAAAGCCGCGAGGAGCCCGGAGACGGTCAGGCTCCCCAGCGCGAGAAGCCCCGCAATTCCGACCGCTGTCCGTCCGTCCGGAGCGATTCGCACGGCGCTATTCCTCCTGATCGGCGAGCAGCGGCGTTTCGGCGTCCCGCATCTGCGACGCCGGGACGGCGTCGCGGCTCACGTCTCCCGGAACGACGCTCACGTCCGCCACCATATCGCCCTCGTCAAGCCGCACGGTTATGGATCCGGTCGCGCCCCGGCTCAGCAAGGGAATTTCCGACGCCGCGACGCGGATCATCCGGCCGCGGTTCGTGATGACGATGACTTCGTCGTCGTCGGAGACGCCCCAGCATCCGACGAGAACGCCGGTCTTGCGCCCGAGGTTCATCGCGCGCACGCCGCCGCCGCCCCGGTGATGGGTCGTGAAGTCGTCGTATTCCGTGCGTTTTCCGACGCCCCGCTGGCTGATGATGAGCGCGTTCTTGTCGGGATGCACGATATCGCACCCGATCACGCAGTCCTCGGGATCGAGGCGCACCGCGCGGACTCCCCGGGCGCTGCGTCCCATGGACCGGAACTCCACCTCCGGAACGCGGAGCGCCTGTCCGTTTTCCGTCATGAGCAGGAGATCGTCCGAACCGGATGTGAGACGCACCTTGGCGATCTCGTCCCCTTCGTCCAGGGAGAGCACCCGCTTCCCGGCCCGCGTGAGGCAGGCGAGTTCCGAAATATCCAGACGCTTGGCCGTTCCGTTCCGGGTGATGAGGAAAATGTATTTCGAGTCTTCGACGCCGCGGCCGTACATCGAGACGACGCGCTCGTTCTCCTCGATGGAGACGAACTTCGAGACATGGCGTCCCTTTCCGTTTTTCGACTCGGGAATCATGTACCCCTTGACGGCCAGAACGCGTCCCTTCGACGTGAACAGGAAAATGTCCTTGTGCGTGTTCGTCACCGCGAGGATCATGATCTCGTCCTCTTCGGGCACCGACGCCCCCTTGCGCCCCTTGCCGCCCCGCCCCTGGAGCGAATACTCTTCCAGGCTCTTCCTGCGGAGGAAACCGTCCTTGGAGAGAACAACGACGATATCCGTCTCGGGGATGAGGTCTTCATCCGCCGTTTCCCGCTCGGCTTCCATGATCTGCGTCTTGCGGTCGTCCCCGAAACGCCGTCCGACGTCCGAAAGTTCGTCGCGGACCACCGAGTCGAGAAGCTTCGGGTTCTCGAGGATTGACGTGAAGTATTCGATGTCGGCAAGAAGCTGCTTCAGTTCTTCCTCGAGCTTCTCCCGCTCCAGCCCCGTAAGGCGCTGGAGGCGCAGTTCGAGGATCGACTGGGCCTGGAGGGGAGAGAACCCCAGTTCGTTCACGAGAGCGTCCCTGGCGTCCTGCGTCGTCGAGGACGCGCGGATCAGCGCGATGACCCGGTCGATCATATCGAGCGCCTTCACGAGCCCTTCGACGATGTGCTCGCGGGCCTTCGCCTTGTCGAGCCGGAAGTTCGTCCGGCGACGGACCACGTCCCGTCTGTGATCCAGATAAATCCGAAGCAGGTCCATCATCGGGAGGACACACGGCTTGCCGTCCACGAGCGCGAGATTGATCACGCCGAACGTGGACTGAAGCTGCGTTCGCCGGTACAGTTGCCGCAGCACGAGGTTCGGATCTCCCTCGCGCGAGAGTTCGAGCACGATGCGCATACCGTCCCGGTCCGATTCGTCCCGGATATCCGACACGCCGTCGATATTCTTTTCCTGCACGGCCTGGACGATCGTCTCGATGAGAAGCGTCTTGTTGACCATGTAGGGAATTTCCGTGATGACGACGGCTGTTCTGCCGCGTTTGCCCTCTTCGACGTGCGTCTTTCCGCGAACGACGAGCTTTCCCCGGCCGGTGCGGGCGGCGTCCACGATCCCCTCGCGCCCGAGGATGATGCCGCCCGTCGGGAAATCGGGTCCGGGAAGGCGCGTGAGGACCTCCCCGAGATCGGGTTCGTCCGAATCGATCACATAGCAGAGCGCCTCCGCCACTTCCCTGAGGTTGTGCGGGGGCATGTTCGTCGCCATGCCGACCGCGATTCCGGTGCTTCCGTTCACGAGAAGGTTCGGGATCGCCGCCGGGAGGTACATGGGCTCCTTCAGAGACTCGTCGAAGTTCGGCGCCCATTCGACCGTGTTCTCTTCGATATCCGCAAGCATGAACTCTCCCTGTTCGTCGAGGCGCGCTTCCGTATAGCGCATCGCCGCAGGGGGATCGCCGTCGATGGAGCCGAAGTTGCCCTGTCCGTCCACGAGCGCGTAGCGCATGCTGAAGTCCTGCGCCAGACGCGCCATCGTGTCGTAGATGGATGCGTCTCCGTGCGGGTGGTACTTGCCCATCGTTTCGCCGACCACGCGCGCGGATTTCTTGTACGCCGTGTTGTGCCGCAACCCGAGTTCCATCATCGCGAACAGGATCCGGCGCTGCACGGGCTTAAGTCCGTCCCGGGCGTCGGGCAGCGCCCGGCCGACGATGACGCTCATCGCGTAGTCCAGATAGCTGTGCTTGATCTCCTCGACCAACGGCAGGGAAACGACCTTGCCGAAGAGAGGTTCGCTCTGTTTTTCTTCCTTATCCATAAAAAGACTCCTCCACCTGCCATTCCCGTTTTTCGGGGAACGATCATAGATATAACCGGTTTATTGTATCACGAAGAGAGGGACCGTCCGAAAAGCGACGATCCCTCCGTTCCCCGCATCGTTTCCGCCGTCGCCGGCCGTGAAGGATCAGGCCCAGACGTTCCTGTGAATCCTTTCTTCGTTCACGCCCCGGTAGGGATCCTTCGCCTCGTCGCCATAGCCCAGGGCCGCGATCGCAACGACCTTCACGTGCGGCGGCGCGCCGAAAACCGGGGTGACCCGCTCCTCGCGCGGATGCCGGTCCATCACCTTGAGCCACACGCCTTCGAGTCCGAGCGCCCGCGCGGCGATGAGAATATTCTCCATCGCCGCCGCCGCGTCCTCGATCCAGGCCATATCACCTTCGGGCATGATCGACGTGTCGGCGCAAACGGCGATGGCGAGCGGCGCGGTCTTCATGGCCTTGCCGGAATCATGGGCTTCCGCCAGCGCATCGAGCGTCGCGCGGTCGTCCACGACGATGAAATGCAACGGACGCCGGTTATGGGCGCTCGGCGCCGCGAAGGCGCATTCCAGAAGCGTCGTGACCATCTCGGGAAGCACCGCGTCCGGAAGGAACTTCCGGACGCTCCTCCGTCCGAGGATGAAACCGATCGTCGGGTCTATGTGGAAGTTTGTCATCGCCTACCAGCCTCCAAGGTGCAGCGATCCGTCCGGAATGCCGCTGTGGGGTTCCTTGCGTTCCTTGCCGTAGCCAAGCGCCGCGATGCCGAGAACGGCGATCCGGTCCGGAATTCCGAGGATGTCGCGTATCCGGGCCTCCTGGCCGGGGGCATGCCGGACGCCGATCCACACGCCGCCGAGAGAGAGCGCATGTGCGGCCAAAAGCAGGTTTTCCATCGCGGCGGAACAGTCTTCCTCCCAGTATCGCGCGGCGAAGTCGCTCTTGTCGGGCTCCCCGCACACCACGATCGCGAGCGGCGCCTCGAAGAGCATCTTCGCGTACGGATGTCCCTCTGCCATCGCGCTCAGCAGCTTTCGCTCCGTGACGACCACGAAATGGTAGGGCCTGACGTTCGCGGCGCTCGGCGCGGCGCAGGCGCACTCGATCAGCAGCTCCACGGTCTCCGCATCCACGGCGCGATCCTCGAACCGCCGGATGCTCCTTCGTCCCAGAATGGCGCGTACTGCTTCATTCTCACGAATACCCATTTCCGGGCCTCCCTTCCGTTTCTTCCCGCTCCCCCGTCCGATGCCGAAGACCGGTCCTTCCGGAACGGCGGTATCGCGATGATTGTATCAGAACGAAACGGCTATAATTGAGTCGTTTCGCAAATCAGGAACCCGATGAGAGGGAGGGGTAAGGTAATGGCCAGACAGGTCGCCATTCTGGTGGAAAGCGATTTCAACGATCTCGAATACTGGTATCCGTACTACCGGCTCGTCGAGGAGGGGTACGCTCCCCTCGTCGTCGCGCCCGTGGCGCCGAGACAATACCAGGGAAAATCCGGAACGTTCGCGGATGCGGCGTACACGCCGCGAAGCATCGACTTCGATCTCGCGGCTGTGGTCATCCCCGGAGGGTGGGCTCCGGACCGCATACGAATGTCCCAGGAAATGGTGGCGCTCGTGCAGCGCGTATACGCCTCGGGCGGAATCGTGGCCTCAATCTGTCACGGGGGCAGCGTCCTCGTCTCGGCCGGAATCCTGAAAGGGCTGAAGGCGACAAGCTACGCAAGCGTTCGGGACGATATGATCCTCGCGGGCGCGGAGTGGGTGGACGAACCGGTGGTCGTCTGCGGACGGCTGATCACGAGCAGGAAACCGGCGGACCTTCCGCTCTTCGCGAAGGCCCTGCTGAGCGCCCTCGGTCCTGCGGAAAAGACCGGTCCGAAGTAACGCGGGGCGACTCCGCGCATGAGCGTCCGCATCCTCCGGTACCTTCGCGCCCCGGATATCGAAGACGACCTCCGGAAAATCGATCCGTCGACGAGCATCGTCTCCATCCCCGGGAGCGAAGAACGGCGTCGTCTGCGCGATCTTCTCGAACGGACGGCCGTCCCGGAGGAAGCCGCCCGTTATCGCCTCTGGACATGGAGCGACTGGCGCCGGGAGCTGTCGTTTATTGCGGGGCGGACTCCGGAAGGAGTCCGTTCCCCGAAGGGACAGATCGACCCGCCGGACCATTGGCTCGTCTTGCGCCATATCCTCTCCGGAATGACGACCGGCCGCGCGCGCGCGGCGGGACGTTCCGGCGTCATCCGGCTTCTCGGGCAGGAGATACGGGAGCTGTTGCGGGAGGATGTTCCGCCCGACGTCCTGTCCGACGCTCTCGCCGCGGACGAGGCGTCATCTGACGGGCGGGGGGACTCCCCGTCCCGCCTTTTGCAGCGCGCATACGTCGCGTACCGCGAATTTCTGTCGGCGCA
>CAZVUT010000061.1:0-15212 GCA_964630155.1 uncultured Synergistaceae bacterium | reverse complement strand
GCCGTGGCCGCCCTTGCCCCGGATCGTCAGCTCGAAGCCGTCTGCGGCCGCCATGAACGGACCGCTCCGGTAGACGATCTTTCCCGTCTCGGTGAGCGACCAGACGTGGATTCCCGCGATCGCGGAGACGCCGTCGAGCGCGCCCTCCTCGATCATGGCCTTCGCGCCCGGCTTGAGCCCGTGCTCTTCGGCGGGCTGGAAGATCAGTCGAACGTTGCCGGGTATTTCGGCTTCCATGTCCTTGAGGACCATCGCGGCGCCGAGCAGCATGGCCGTATGCGCGTCGTGCCCGCACGCGTGCATGACGCCGTCGTTTTTCGACTTGTACGGGACGTCGTTCTCTTCCTGCAGGGGCAGCGCGTCCATGTCGGCGCGCAGTGCGACGCATGTCGCGCCCTTCCCGGGCTTCAGGTCGGCGATGACGCCGCATTCGGTCCCGCCGAATCCCTTTTTGACGATCGTGTACCCGAGCTTTTCGAGTATTGCGACGACCTTCTTCGTCGTCTCGACCTCTTTCCAGGACAGCTCCGGATTCATGTGGAAATGCCGCCGGAGATCGATGATCTCCTGTTCGTGCGCCTTCGCCCGTTCCCTGATGCGTGACAGCATGGTTCAAACCCCTTTCGTATGTTCGATGTCTTTTTCCGCCTGACGGGAAACATCGTAATAATGAACGTTGTTGCAGACGTCACAATGTATTGTGTTTCTTGACAAGGATACGATAGCATACTACATTGACGCGTGGAAGATGCTTTTCCCGATGCACCGCAATAAACAGGGAAAGGATGGAGGTGTCCGGCGGGCGCAGCAGGACGGAGACAGCGTTCCACGGGAACGCGCCGCATATTCCCGATCCATTCGATGAATCCAGAGAGCAGAGAAACGGGGGGTTGTCCATGAAGTGGTTTCCCGAAATGTCCTTTTTCGTCATCGGTCTGATTTTCGCCATCGGCGATTTCGTGGCGTACAAGACGAAGGCCATCGCATCGATGCTGTTCGTCTCCGGACTCATTTTCCTCTTCGGCTTCTGGTACGGCCTGCCGAAGACAATCTTCGAAGATGCCGGACTCGTCAAGATCGGCATCTACGTCATTCCGATGCTCCTTGTCTACATGGGCACCATGATGAAGCTGCGCGATCTCAGGAACGAGTGGAAAACCGTCACGATCGCGCTCGCGGCCATCGTCGCCGTCGGCGTCGCGCTGCTCGTCCTCGGCGGTCCGATCATCGGAAAGCAGTACGGCATCGTCGCGGCGGGCCCGATCTCGGGCGGCGTCGTGGCGACCATCATCATGAGCGAAGGCGCGACCGCGAAGGGCATGACGGAACTGTCCGTCTTCGCGACGCTGCTCCTCGTCCTCCAGAACTTCGTCGGCCTTCCGATCGCGTCCTGGTGCCTGTCCCGCGAGGGCAAACGCCAGCTGGCCGTCTTCAAAAGCGGCGACGCGCACAAGGGAGGCGCGGCTGCGAAGAGCGATCCCGAACAACCGACATGGCGGATCTTCCCGCCGCTGCCCAAATCCCTCCAGACGCCGTACATCCTGATCGCCAAGACGCTGTTCGTCGGCGTCCTCGCGCTCCTCGCGGCTCCGCTGCTGAACAACGTGGTCCACAAGTACATCCTCTGCCTGATCTTCGGCATCATCGCCTATGAGGTCGGCTTCCTCGAGCACAAGGTCCTCGACAAGGCGAACGCCACGGGATTCGTCCTCTTCCCGCTCATGGTCGTCATCTTCATGAGCCTTCCGAAGGCGACGCCCGATATGGTCATGAAGCTCATCTACCCGATCACGATGGCGTTCGTCATCTCCGTCATCGGCATCTTCGCGTTCACGTTCGTCGCCGGCAAGATCCTGAAGGTCTCCTGGGAGATGGCCCTCGCGATCGGAACGACCTGCCTCTTCGGGTTCCCCGGAACGTTCATCGTGTCCTCGGAGGTCTCTCACGCCGTCGGAAAGACTCCGGAGGAACAGGAGTTCGTCCTCGGCAAGATCCTTCCTCCGATGCTCGTGGGAGGATTCACGACCGTCACGATCGCGTCCGTGTTTCTCGCGGGCTTCCTCGTCAAGATGCTGTAACGTCCGCGCTCAGGGCGAGGGAAAGGCTCCACCCGGACCGCCCGCATCGCCATTCGCGACGCGGGCGGCCTTTTTTCGGCCTGAAATCCCGTCGCGCCGGGAGGAAATACCGAGAAATACGTCGCGCGGAGGCTCTTTTTTGCGATATCATACCCCGGGAGTTGAAAGATTTCGAAAAGATATGACCGGGTTCGGAGGGGTACGCGTGACTGTATTGCGACGATTGAATGTTGTTCTCTGGGTGCTGTTGCTCATCGGCGGAGCGGGCTTTCTCGCGTACCGCATCTTCACGCCGCCCGCCGGAGCCCAGAACCGGGCCGCCCGTCCTTCCGGCGCAGCCGTCACGGTGGTTCCGGTCGAAGTTCGCACGATAGAGATCCGGAAGAGCTACTACGGTACGGTCCGGTCCGCCCGGGTGCAGAAGGTCACGGCCGAATCGCGGGAGCTGATCGAGGAACTCTCGCTCGAGGTGGGAGACGTCGTCAGCGCGAACGCGCCGATCGTCACCCTCTCGATGGCGAGCCAGTCGTCGCAGGTCGAGGCGCGCCGCGCGTCGCTCGAGGACGCCGTCCGGAAGTACGAACGTCTCCGGAACCTGCTGAAAGCGGGCGGAACCTCCAAGTCCGATGTTGACAAGGCCTTCGTCGCCATCCGCGAGGAGGAGGCGAAGCTCCGGGACGCCAGGACGACGCTCTCGCGAACGAAGATCCGCGCGGCGTTCGACGGCGTTGTCGTCCGAAAGAACAGCGAACGGGGCGAGTACGCGGAGCCCGGCAAGGAGATCCTCGCCATCGCGGACATGAACGACCTCGAGGTCGAATGTCTCGTCCCCCCGACGGACCGCGGACGGATCCGCCCAGGACAGGACGTAACCGTTCTCTCCTCGTGGGGGACGTCGCACGAGGCGAAGGTCCGCCGGATGGACCCGGAGGCCGACCCGACGACCGGCTTCTTCAAGGCGATCGTCGCCCTTCCCGCGGGCTCGGAGTTCAAGCCCGGCGACTACCTCCGCATCCAGTCCGTCACGCAGCGGCGCGAAAATGTCCTGTCGCTGCCCTACGAATCCGTCCTGCGCGACGGGACGTCGACGTTCGTCTTTCTCGTATCGGGCGACACGGCCGTCAAACGGAGCGTGGAACCGGGCGAGACGGCCGGCGGAACGGTGGAAATCGTCAGCGGCCTCGCCTCCGGCGACCGCGTCGTCAAGACTGGGGCGGCCTCGCTCAGCGACGGGGCGAAGATCCGCCTGGCCGACCTCGTTCCGACCGACCATCGGGCCGTTTCCCCCGACGCGGCGGAAAAGCAGGGGAGCGCGAAGTAAGTGGGCCTGATCGACCTTTCGATACGCCGCCCCGTTTTCACGCTCGTCACGGTCATTCTCGTCACGCTGCTCGGCATGGTTGGCTACTTCGGAATGGGCGTGTCGCTCATGCCGAAGATGGAGTTCCCGTTCGTCACGGTGATGACGCGGTACGAAGGCGCGACGCCGATCGACGTGGAAACGCTGATCACAAAGCCCATCGAGGACGGCATCGCCCAGATTCCGGGAGTCCGCAAGATCGAGAGCACCTCCCTCGAAGGGCTGTCGTACGTGAGCGTGGAATTCAACAGCGACATCCTGCTCTCGGACGCCGCCCTCGACGTGTCGAACAAGGTGCGGACCGTCAACCTCCCGGACGACGCAGAGGATTCCATCGTCCGAAAGTTCGATGTCAACGCCCGATCCTTCCTTTCCATCGTGTTCACGTCGACGCTCCCGCCGCAGCAGGCCTACGAAATCCTCGAAGACCGCGTCCAGAACCGGCTCTCCCAGATCGCGGACGTCGCGGACGTCTCGCTGTACGGCGGCGTGGAGCGGGAGATCCATGTTGACCTCGACCCGCTCGCGATGGCGAGCCTCGGCGTCACGTTGCCGCAGGTATCCGCGGCGCTGAAGGAAGGAAACGTGGCGGAGCCGTCGGGACGGATCACGCTCGGCGAGAAGGAGACCTTCTTCCGGATGACCGGCGCGCCGGAGCAGTCGGACCTTCTCTCCGACATCCGGATTCCGCTCAAGAACGGCGCCTCGGCCCGGATTGCGGACGTCGGCCGCGTGCGGGACTCGTTCGCGGACGTCCGGCGGCTCGCGCGCTACAACGGCGCGGACTCGTTCATCGTCCAGCTCACGCCCGTCCCCGACGGAAACGTCGTCCGCGCGAGCAAGGAAGCGCGGCGGATTCTCGATGAGATCCTTCCGACGCTCCCGCCCGGGTTCACGGCCTTCATCCCCTACGACGACGGCGACTACGTCGGACAGGCCGTGGACAACGTCATCCGCGACATGATCGTCGGCACGATCCTCACGGGACTCGTGCTCTACCTGTTTCTCCGGAAGCTCTCGTCGACGATCCTGATCTCGGTCGCAATGCCGGTCGGTATCGTCGCGACCTTCATCCCGATGTACGTGGCCGGGTATACGATGAACATGATGACGACGCTCGGGCTCGCGATCTCCACGGGCGTCCTCGTGAACAACTCGATCCTGATCATCGAGAACATTTCCCGGTTCGAGGATCTCGGACATTCCCCGGCGGAGGCCGCCCGGATCGGGACGAAGGAAATCGCCGTCGCGATCCTCTCCTCGACCGCGACGAACCTGGGCGTTTTCATCCCGATCGCGTTTTCGGGCGGACGCATCGGCCAGCTCTTCAACCCGTTCGCGATGACCGTGGTCTTCTCGACGCTCTTCTCGCTCTGGGTCGCCCTCACGCTGACGCCCATGATGGCCGCCCGCATGAAGGGCTCCTCGACGCCCGGACTCGCCGCCCGCCTGCTCACGGGCTGGTGGCAGTGGTTCTACGAAGGGTTCGAGATCATCCACCACTGGCTCGTCGAAAGGGCCGTCCGCCATGCGTTCCTCACGATGCTCGTCTTCGCCGCGCTCTTCGCGGGATGCTTTCCGCTGTTCTCCCGGATCGGCTTCCAGTTCTTCCCGCTCGCGGACGAAGGACGGCTCACCATCTCCATCGAAACGTCGTCGTCCGCATCGCTCGCGCTCACCGACGGAATCGTGCGCGGCATCGAGCAGTATCTCTCGAAGAAACCGAACGTCAAAGGCGTCGACGCCGTCATCGGCGGGTACGGTTCCGGAACGGGCGTCAACCGCGCGTCGGTGCGCGTCTACCTGGACGACGATCCCGGCCGGATAAGCACGTTCGACCTCGCGAACGCCATCCGCCCCGCGATGGCCAATCTGCCGGACACGAAGATCAGCTACACGACGAGCGGCATGCGCGGCGGCATCCGGGGCAAGGCGCTCCAGCTCGTGATCCGCGGCGACGACATGGACGACCTGACGCGCATCGCGGGCGAGGTCGTGTCGATCTGGAAGAAGATTCCGGGCGTCGTGGACGTCGACACGGACTGGCGCACCGGCAGGCCCGAGATGAGCATGGTTCCCGACCGCGTCCTGATGGCCCGACTCGGCGTTCCCGTCGACACGCTCAGCGAGACCGTCAAGGGGTACCTCGTCGGCATGAAGTCCGGCGTCTACCGCGAGCGGGGCAAGGAGTACGACATCCTCGTCCGGATGCGCCCGGAGGAACTCGACAGCCCGCGGAGCGTCCCGAACCTGCCGATCGTGGCGTCCGGCAAGACCGTACGCCTTCAGGACCTGATGGCCTTCGACGATTCGACCGGCCCGACGCGCATCCTGCGCAAGGACCGGCAACGGGCGATCACCGTCGACGCAAACACCTCCGACATCACGGTCGGCGTCGCCTACCAGCGGATCGACGCGGAGATGAAGAAGATCCCCCTGCCCCCGGGATTCCGCTTTACGTATTCCGGCGAGATCGAGGCCATTCAGGAAAACTTCGGCTCGCTCAACATCGCGCTGATCCTCGCGGTGCTGCTCACGTTCCTGCTGATCGCGGCCATCATCGAGTCCTTCCTGTTCGCGCTCGTGATCATGCTGACCGTGCCGCTCTCCCTCATCGGCGTCGTTCCGGCGCTCGTGATCACGAAGACGCCGCTCTCGATCTACGGGCTGATGGGCGTCATCATGCTCGTCGGACTCGTCGTCAACAACGCCATCGTGGTCATCGACTACGCGGAAATGGTCCGCAAGGAGGGACGAAACGCCCTCGACTCGGTCGTGGAAGCCTGTCACGTGCGGCTGCGCCCCATTTTCATGGCGGACGCAACCTCGATCATCGCGATGCTCCCCCTCGCGATGGCCATGGGCATCGGCGGCGCCTACAGGGCCCCGATGGCGATCGTCTCCATCGGCGGCCTCGTCGCGGGCGGCACGCTGGCGCTCTTCGTGATTCCCCCCGTGTACGTCATCGTCTGGCGCGTCATCGACGCCCTGAAACGCATGTTCCCCCGGAGTGCCGCGTCCGTGTGATTTTCCTCCGGACGCGCTTCGGAACGGGCCTCAAAAAGCGGTACAATACGGCGAAGAATTCCACCCCGTCCCGGAGGGAGGGCTCACCCTGAACGAACAGCACTTTCGCGAATCCGCGCTCCGAAAGCTCCGGTCTCCGGAGCAGCTCGACACGATGCTCGTCTACATCCGCGCCCGCGATTGGTGCGCCCTCGCCGCCGTCGGCCTGTTTCTCGCCGCGCTTGCGGTCTGGGGCTTCTGCGGCTCCGTCGAGACGCTCGCGCGGGGACGGGGCGTCATTCTCTCCGACGCCTCCCTGACGAAACCGGACGCGGCCGGAGCCGTCCGCGAGGTGCTCTCCACCGGAACCGGCCGGCTCGAATCGCTTCTCGTCGCCGCGGACGACCGGGTCGCGGCGGGGCAGACCGTCGCCGTCATCGGACAGCCCGAACTCGCAGGCAGGATCGTCGAATCGGAAAAGAAGCTGGAACTTCTGCGCGCCTATCGGACGGAGCTGCTCTCCGGACGGGATCGCGACCGGGCGGCTTCCGCCGACGAGTCTCCGGAAGACCGGAAGGAGCGTCTCGAAGCCGACCTTCGGATCGTCACCGAGGAGGCGCAGCTCGCCGCGTTGCGCGAGCGGATGGACACGGCCTCGACCGTCGAAACGCTCTCGGGCGGCCGCGTTCTGGAGCTGCTCCGAAGCCCCGGACAGCTGCTTCGCGAGGGGGACGCCATCCTCCGGGTGGACGCATCCGACGGGGCCGGAATGCACGCCTCGGGGCGCGAATCGCTTCGGGTGCACGCCTTCGTGCGTCCCGGGAAGGGCCGGAGCATCCGCGAGGGGATGGACGCGTACATCCTGCCCTCGACGGTGCGGCGGGACGAATCCGGACTTCTCGTCGGACGGGTCGCGAAGGTCTCCCGTTTTCCCGTTTCCCCTGAGGGCATCCGGAGCGTCCTCGGAAACGAGGAACTCGTCCGGGAGATCATGAACGGCGGCGCGCCGCTCGGAATCACGATCGAGCTTGCGAAGGCCGACTCCGCGGACTCCGACCCGGCGTACCGCTGGACTGTCCGGAACGCCCCGCAGACGGCGCTTCGCAGCGGGACGATCTGCGAGGTCAGTCTGGTGCTTCAACGGCGTCGCCCGATCGAACTCGTTCTCCCCTTCCTCGGCGCCTTCTTCCCGGCCGACGTGCCCCTCCCGGAAGCGGAGGACGGGGGCCGTCGTCCGTGACCTCCTTCGCCGCGTTCTTCCGCTCCCTGCTCCCAGCGCGCACGCGCGTCCGCACGCCCACGCTGATCCAGATGGAGGCGACCGAATGCGGCGCGGCGTCGCTCGGCATCGTCCTCGGCTACTACGGCAGGTCCGTCCCGCTCGAAAAGCTCCGCGAGGAATGCGGCGTCAGCCGCGACGGAAGCAGCGCCGTCAACATCCTGAAGGTCGCGCGCACCTACGGCATGCAGGCCTCGGGGCACAAGAAGGATCTCGAAACGCTGAACGACCTTCCGCTGCCGGTCATCCTCTTCTGGGAGTTCAACCACTTCCTCGTCCTCGAGGGCGTATCGAACGACCGGTACTTCCTGAACGACCCCGCGACGGGCCCCCGCTCCGTCGACCGGCGGACGATGGACGAATCGTTCACGGGCATCGCGCTCTCGCTCACGCCGGGACCGGAGTTCGAAACGGGCGGCGTGCGCCGCAGTCCGTGGAAGCCGCTGCTCTCGCGCCTGTCCGGCGCGAGGACGGCCGTGATCTTCGCACTGCTCACCGGCCTCGGGCTCGTGATCCCGGGACTGCTCGAACCCGCGTTCCGGCAGATTTTCGCCGACGACGTCATCGCAGGCGGACAGATCGAATGGATGCGGCCCCTCGCGCTGTTCATGGCCGGAGCGTCGCTGCTCGCGTTCGTGCTTGCGCGGCTCCAGACCACCGCGCTCCGGAACCAGGAGGCGTGCATGTCCGTCACGCAATCCGGCGCGTTCCTTCTGCACCTCCTCCGGCTCCCGTACGCCTTTTTCCAGCAGCGCTACGCGGGCGAACTCGGAAACCGCGTCGCGCTGAACGACCTCGTCGCGCAGCGACTCACGCGGGAGCTGTCGGGGGCCTTCCTGCAGTGCATCACGGCCGTCTTCTTCGGATGCATGCTCGTCCTGTACAGCCCGTTCATGGCGCTCGCGGCGCTCGCGGCCTCGGCGCTGGTCGCCGCCATCATCGCGGCGATCCGCCGCAGGAGGGCCGACCTGAACGAGCGCATGAGCATGGAGGCCGGAAAATTCGCGGGACTCGCCCTCGGCGGCATTCGCGTGATCGAGACGATCAAGTCGTTCGGAGGGGAGAACAACCAGTTCGTCCGCCTCGCGGGGCAACTGACGAAACTCGAAAACGCCACGATGGAGCTCGCCTCCTACGACGCGTGGATCGTGCCTGCGCTTCCGACCGTCACGGGCCTCGCGATGGCTCTCGTGCTCTACATCGGAGGGCTCGACGTCATGGACGGAACGATGACGCTCGGCATGCTGCTCGCGGCGCAGACGCTCATGCTCCAGACCCTGACGCCCGTGACGAACCTCGCGCAGCTCTGGAACACCTGCCAGGACGCTCAGGCCGCTGTCGCGCGTCTGGATGACGTTCGGAACTATCCGTGCCCCCCCGAACGCCCGTCGCTCGAAACCGGCGCCCTCAAACGCGCCCCGGCGGTCCGGCTCTCGGGCAGGCTCGACATCGAAGGGCTCACGTTCGGCTACGCGCCGCTCGCCCCCGCGCTCATCGAGGACTTCTCGCTCACGCTCGTCCCCGGCTCGCGCGTCGCCCTCGTCGGATCGTCGGCATCGGGAAAGTCAACGATCGCCAAGCTCATCAGCGGCCTGCTCGTCCCCTGGTCCGGACGGATCCTGCTCGACGGCCGTCCGATCGGGGAGATCCCCGGCGAATTGCTTCGCGCGTCGCTCTCCTCCGTCGACCAGGATCTGATGCTCTGCGAGGGGACCGTCCTCGACAACCTCACGCTCTGGGACCATACGATCCCGCGCGAACAGGTCATCCAGGCCGCCCGAGACGCCGACATCCACGAGGAGATCGCGTCCCGGAGCGGCGGCTACGACAGCATCGTCGAGGAGAACGGACGCAACTTCAGCGGCGGCCAGAAGCAAAGGCTCGAGATTGCGCGATCGCTCGTACGCAACCCGTCGCTGCTCGTCCTCGACGAAGCGACGAGCGCGCTCGACCCGCCGATGGAGGAGCGCATCGACCGTGCGCTCCGGAGGCGCGGCTGCACGTGCCTCATCGTCGCGCACCGGCTCTCCACCATCCGCGACTGCGACGAAATCATCGTCCTTGAACGCGGCCGGGTTCTCGAACGCGGGACGCACGACGCGCTCATGGCGCGCGCCGGGCGATACGCGGAACTGATCGAAAACTGAATTCCGCCCCGCCGCTCGCGCTGCTCGGGGCAAAGAGGAGTACGCATGCAGAAGAACACCGCTTTGAACGCGACAACGGAAGCCCCCTGCTCGGGAACGATTTTCGACGTGACCGGACGATCCCCGTTCTTTCTCGACGGCGCGGAGAATCTGTGGGTCGTCCTTGACGGGCAGATCGACATCTTTTTCACGCCGCGGCAGGGCGCCGCGCAGACCGGCCCCCGCGACGCGCTGTTCACGGCAGTGGCGGGAGACATCCTGTTCGGCGTCGATCCCGCGGTCGTCTTCGACCCCTTCGCGCAGGGCTCGGGCGGAGCGAACGGGCTGATAGCGGGCGGCATCCCCGGAACGAAGGCGCTCCGCTGCGCAAGATCCGAATACCTCGCGCGCGCCCGTGCGGACGAGCAGTCTCTCGCCGCGGCGGCCGCGCGGATCGACCGGTTCCTCGAACTCATCGGACGCGGCATCGTCAAGGACATCATCCCGGCGCCGAGAATCCAGCGGCGTCTTTCCGCCGCGCGCGACGACAACTCCGAGATCGCGCCCGACCAGCCCGTCTCTTCCGGCGACGAACGCCTGCTCTGGGCGAAATTATGCGCGCCGAACGCGGACGAATCCCCGGTCAACGCACTTTTCGTCGGCTCCGAGCCGCCCCCCGAAAGCTCCTTCTTCCCGATCCCGCCGAACTGCTGGTTCGTCGCCCAGGAGCCGTGCCGCGCAGCACTGAAGACCACGGCCGACATGATCGCCTCCGGAGAATTCGAGGCCGCCCTCGACGCATGGTACGCGATGGTCGCCTCGCTGCTGTCAATGAACGCCCGGCTTCGCGCCGCCGACGATCTCGGGGCGCTGCGATCGGCGCAGACGGCCGACCGGGAATCCTTCGCGCGCGCGTTCGGGGAGCTTTCGTCCGCGCTGCCCGTTCCCCCGCGCGCCGCGGGCGGCGACGAGGCCTCGGAGACGTCGTCCCGGCCGGACAGGAGCGCCCGGCTCCGCGCCGCGTTCGACATGGTCCTCGAACGACAGGGAGTCACACTGCCGGCCGTTCGCGACGACGAGCAGGCGGACAGCTTTCAGGATCTCGCGGAGGGGTGCGATCTGCGGATCCGCGAGGTGCGCCTCTCGGGAAGATGGTGGCTCGAGGACGGAGCGCCGCTCGCAGCCTGGCTTCACGGGCCCGAATCGGCGCCCGGCCGGACGAAGCCGGTTCCCGTCGCGCTGCTTCCGCCGCGCGCCGGGACGTTCCTCCGGTCCGTCCGGCGGGGCGCCTCCCGGTTTCGCACGACGCGACAACCGGACGGATACCGGATCTGGGACGCCGAAACGGGCGAACGCCCCGTGGACGAGGACATCGCGTCCCGACTCGACGGAACCGCGTGGCAGCTGTACGCATCGCTGCCGCCCGAGCCCCTGTCGCTTTCGCGGCTGTTCGCGACCCGCAACGGCCGCGACGGAACGGAGGAAGGGGCGATCCGCTCGCTGCTGCTCCGCGGGGAAGGGCTGTTCGTCACGCTGCTCGAACTCCTCATGGCGGCGCTCGCGCTCGTTCCTCCGGCGATCATCGGCGCCGTCGCGGGCGACGTCATCCCCCGCGGGAACCGCGAACGCCTGTTGCAGTTCATGCTTCTGCTGGCGGCGGTCGGCGTCTCGACAGGACTGCTGCGCCTCGCCCGGGAGCTGTCGCTCGCCCGCCTCGAGACGCGCCTGTCGCATCGCGTCATGGCGGGAATCTGGGATCGCATCCTCCGGCTTCCGGTCGCCTTCTTCTCACGCTTCCAGGCGGGCGATCTCGTGAACCGGGGCATCGGGCTCTTTCTCGTCCGGAGGTCCGCAGTCGGCGCGATCCGTCTCCTCCGGATCAACGTCTTCTTCGTCCTGTTCTCGCTGGCGCAGTGTTTCTGGTTCGACCGGCGCTCAGCGCTCGCCGGAGCCGCGTGCATGCTCGTTCTGGCTGCCGTCGGCTTCCGGACGGCGCGGCGCCAGATCGATGGGACGCGACGGATGACGGACATCCAGAACCGGACGTCCGGGCTGACCTTCCAGATTCTCTCGGGCATCGCGAAGCTCCGGACGACAGGCTCGGAAAACCGCGCCTTCGGCCGATGGGCGACCCTTTTCAGCCGCCAGCGGGCCCTCGCTGCGGACGTCCGAAAGGACCTCGACCGGCTCTCGCAGGGCATGACGGTCTTCCCGTTCGTCGCGACGCTCGTCATCCTCGTCGTCATGGCGGGGCGCTATCACGCGGGCGCACGGGACACCGGCGAGCTGCTCGCGTTCCTCTCCGCGTGGGCGACGCTCCAGGTCTCCTTCCTGGCGTGCCTTTCCTCCGCCGCGCTGCTCGCCGGAACGCTCCCCGGCATCGAGAACCTGCACCCCATCCTCGGGGCGTACCCGGAATCGGGCCGTGGAAAGACGGACCCGGGGCGGATCACGGGGCGCATCGACATCGAGAACATCACCTTCAGCTACCCGGCCGCACGCGGCGACGATGACCGGCCCCACGCGCCGCGCCCGATCCTGCGCGACTTCAGCCTTCACATACGCCCCGGAGAATTCGTCGCCGTGGTCGGTCCGTCGGGCTCGGGGAAGTCCACGCTCCTTCGCCTGCTGCTGGGGTTCGAGACGCCGGATATGGGCTCCATCTTCTACGACAGCAAGGATCTGAACGACCTCGACAAGAAGAAGCTCCGGTCGTCGCTCGGCGTCGTCCTGCAGGACGGCGGGCTGCTCTCGGGCGATATCGCGACGAATGTCCGGTGTTCGCGAGCCTTTTCGCTCGATCAGGTCCGCGAGGCGCTCGAAACCGCGGGGCTCACGGAAGAGATCGACGTGATGCCGATGGGGCTCCACACGATCGTCAGCGAGGGGGCGGGGACGCTCTCCGGCGGCCAGAAACAGCGGCTCCTGATCGCGCGCGCCGTGGCAGGGCGTCCGCGCGTCCTCATGTTCGACGAGGCCACCTCCGCGCTCGACAACCGGACGCAGGCGAAGATCTCGCGCAGCCTCGAACGGATCGACGCGACCCGGATCGTCGTCGCCCACCGGCTGTCAACGATCTCGCACGCCGACCGGATCGTCGTCATGGACCGGGGAACCGTCGCCGAAGAGGGGACGTTCGACGAACTGATGGCGCGCGACGGCCTCTTCCGGACCCTCGCGAAACGTCAGATGCTCGTCACGTGACAGCAACAAACGGTAGCCAACTGACCAAGTACCCGATATGTTTCGACGATAAAAAAATAACCCGTAGCCCGTATATACGTAAAAATATTACCGGGTTACGGGTACAGAATTATTCTGGGCAGTTTTATCTAAAAAATTATTTTACCGCAGGGAAAGAAACCTTGAAGCTACACCGCAGGCATTTCATCCCATTCCATTTCTCGATACATTCTACCGTTCTTTTTCTTCCTGACGCCTCCCCATTGCTTGAAGAAAAACGGGACACCATATTTTCTTGACGCTTCAAATATCTCATCTACCCATTCTTCCTGCATAGAGCGAGCACCAGGACCTGATTCTCCTCCGACGATGATCCAATCAATGGCCCTCAAATCAACCAATCCTATTGGACCGATAAGTGGCTCAAAAGATATGAATCGAACGGAAGCCGGAGTCTTCTTCAAGTACTCAATTCTCTCCAAGACTTTCCCGTTTTCAACGCTCGTTCCCAACCACAGATTCGGAAGCGTCGGAAGAGCGAGCCTTTTTATCAACTCATTCATTCTAGCAGGTCGCTTCGTGAGCACCTGAAATGTATGCCAAGATGCTCTTCTCATGACATCCCAGATTCGCACAATGGCATCTTCTGGTGCATTCTCGTGAAAAAGATCGCTCATGGAGTTGACGAAAATAATCTGGCGTCGTTTCCATTCTAACGGCTTATTCAAAGAGTTCTCATCAAACGCAATATGACCTGTCCAGACGTGTTTGCCGTCAATGTCCTTCCGCGTCAGGCCAACGTATTTCCTCTGTGACATCGCCTGCAAACGAGCAGCCATGGCCATGGCGTAACAATTCAGACATCCTTCGGACGCGCAGGAGCACCCTGCAAGTGGGTTCCACGTCGAGTTCGTCCACTCAATCTTCGATAGCTGAGCCACGTCACAGCACCTCCTTGTTCAGCCTGATAATATGGGAAGAAATTTTATAGCCGAGTCTTTTTGCTGCATCGCTATCGTTTGACATAGCAAAAACAAGCGAAAACAAATGGCATTTTTTAGTATTATACAGGGAAAGAGCTTGAGACGAAACAAAGGGGAAAACATCTCCAAGCCTTTCGAGAGCATATGATTCAATAGCCTCACAACTAACTGGATCTTTTGCCTGCTCTTGAGATTGCGCACTCTGAAACAAGTCGAGTTGCTCATACGGCGAATCGTTTTCAATATACAACCTCTCACGCCATTGTTCGGTTCCAAGCACGAGAGCAATACGTTCTTTCCACGCATTGGGAATCGTGCCGCTCTTCGGAAGCATCCTTTTCAAGGCACTGGTCGGAAAAAGATACCAAACGTCCATTTTTTTTGTTTCCGCAACAATTTTTAATGTATTCCAAGAAACTTGCATTCCAAACGGGTCAAGGAAAAGGACACATCTAACGTTGTTTTTTCTAAAAAGTTCTTCTTTACATATATTTTCGATAGCCACATTTGCATCATCTTGTTTAATGCAAATATTTCTTTTATCAATAAAAGGTGCTATTGTATTCTTGAGTGCCTTACATTTTGCACCAGATTTTTCAATAAAAATATATTTATCAAAAGGAGGGTCTGTTTGTAGGGACAAAAGTGGCGATCCTTGACTTCGTAATTGTATATCTTTACATGTCAAACCAAGCAATTTTTCATCTAATAGTTTTAAATTAGAATCTGCATCAAATTTTGGAAGATCAAGCTTTCCAACACCTGCAAACGCATCAATGTACCATTTTTCAAAAGGCTGATTTTTCAAAGCAAGTTGATATGTTTTTAAATATTCTTGCAAGACTTTTTTCTTTTTAACCGTCCAATCACCGCCAAATTCTCGCAACGATATCCCCCACTTATTTACGTATTTTATACGCAGGGTATCCTTTCAAGAAAGTACATACGGGTTAAGATTGATCGGCACTCAGTGCTGCCCAAAAGACTTGGAGTCAAAAATAGAGACCCAAACTTTTAATAATAAAAATACGACAGTTTAGACATACCATACCACTCCCCTTCATGAATGCCAAGCACTCTTGTCCAAAATAGCTTTTTGAGGGCATGAAAAAGCCCCCGTATTCTGGGATATCATCATGTCTGCCAACGCAACAACATCCCGGAAAACGGAGGCGTCATGATGATAAAGGTATCGAG
>CAZVUT010000060.1:0-15543 GCA_964630155.1 uncultured Synergistaceae bacterium | reverse complement strand
CGATGAACTACGGCTACGCCGACGGAACGCTCTACATGCACTGCGCCCTCGCCGGGCGGAAGCTGGACGTCCTGCGCGCGAACCCCCGCGCCTGCTCGACGATCGTGTCCGACCATTCCCTCGTTCGCGGAAGCCGGGCCTGCGCTTTCAGCATGAACTACCGGTCGGCGATGGTCTTCGGCTCGGTTCGTGAAGTCGCGGATCCTGAAGAAAAGCGGCGGGGGATGGAGGCCGTCATGCGCGCCGCAGCCGGTCCGGACGCGCCCGTCGACTTCGGACCGGACGGGTTGGACAGGATCGTGATCCTGGCCCTCGCCTCGGAGCGGATGACCGGAAAGCAGCACATCTGACTCCGGCGGACACCGTCGCATCAAAGGCGCGGACATGACCCCGGACGCCCTGAAACGGGAGAAGACGTTCTTTCCGACGGAAACGCGATGGAGAGTCGCCGTGTTGTTCGCGATCCTCATCGCGATCGCGTCCGTCGTCTACGCCCTGATAACGGTGACGTTGTACCGTAACGCCTCGGAGGAAAACCTCCGCGCGTTCTCCGAAAAACAGGTCCTTCAGACCCGGTTCGCCGCAAACGTCCTCGATGCGCGCCTGTACGCGGTGGTTCACGAGTGCGAGATCCTTTCCTCCTACACGATTCCGTATTTCGTAGAGAGGCAGGGCTCCTTCGAAGATCTCAGGAACAGAATGAATATTTCCGGCCGAACGCACCCGGGCGTGAGCAGCCTGCTGTACGTGGGGCTCTCAGGGGACTCCCTGCATATCTGCGACTCGACGCGTCGCGGAGAGCGCCTCACGGAGATCGCTCGCGAACGGGTCTCCCTGTACGGGGGGCGCAATATGCTGCCCGGACAGCCCGTCCCGTTCGTCCCGCCGGTGTTCGCATCCGAGGACACGCAATTCATCGTCATGCTCTTCCCGGTCTTCTCGGAGGCCGGTCTTCTCGGAACGCTGGCGGCGGTCTTCGACCTTCACGACACGATCGACGACGTCATCTCGGCGATGCGTTTCGGCGCCTACGGAACGGCCTTCCTGACGGACGGATACGGAACCGTCCTCTACCACCCGCTGCCGGATCTGATCGGACGGAACGTGTTCTCGGGTTCGTTCATCGAAGACGAGGACTATTTGACCTTCAATCGCCGGCAACTGACGGAGAAGCAGGGAACGGGCTCCTACAAGGCCGTCATCCGACGCGGCGAGGCCGGCGAAGGGCTCTCCCGGAAGATCGCGGCGTGGAATTCGGTTCGGCTCGGAAACGTAAGCCTGACGGTGGCGATGTCCACTTTCGTTGAGGAGATCGAGGCCCCGATGCGGACCATGCGGATTCGCCTCCAGCTCACGGGAACGCTCTTCATCTTGCTGCTCCTCGCGATGTCATTCCTCTTTTTCCGACGGATGTCCGATCACAGGATCCGCGAAAACGAAATTCGCCTCCGGCTCAGCATGGAGGCGGCCGGAGACAGCTTCTGGGACTGGAATGTCCGGACGGGAAAGGTCTTTTTCAGCGAGAACTTCGGACCCATGTTCGGATTCGCGCCGGGGGAGATCAAGCCGGATTTCGACGCGTGGCTCGGCCGGGTTCACCCGGACGATCTTCCGGTCGTGAAGGACGCGCTTCGGCGCCATTTCGCCGACGGATCGCTCTTCATGTCGGAATACCGGGTCCGCAACGCGGAGGGGCGCTGGCAATGGGTTCTCGCGCGCGGCGAAGTCATCGAACGGGACCGGAAGGGGAACCCGGTCCGAATGATCGGGACGAATTCGGATGTCGACAAGAGACGGAAGATGGAGGAAGAGCTTCGGGACAAGAGCCGGGAGCTTGAACTGTATTCGGTGCGGCAGCGCGTCCTCTTTCGCACGTTCTCGCAGTTTGGCCGGTGCATGGATTCGGCGGAGCTGTACGCGATCATCGAGGAATCGCTCCGAGAGGTCTTCGATTATCGAGGATTGCTCCTTGTCATCCGTTCGTCCCGGCGCGGAGAAAGCTTCGATGTCTACGACAGCGGGAAGCGGTCCGAAGTATACGCGCAGGAGAATTTCCTGCGTGAGGGGTTCGGGATCGTCGGCCGCGCGTTCCGCGAAAAGCGGATCGAACGGGTCGGCGACGTCACCGTCGATCCGGACTATGTGCCGCACGATCCCGATATCCGGTCGATGCTCGTCGTTCCGGTCTCCTCCCGGGATTTCTCGTGGGGGATCGTCGCGCTGGACAGCGAACGGAAAGACGCCTTCGGCGTCCGCGACGAAGAGTTGCTTTCCATCGTGGCCTCCTATATCGCGTTGCATCTCGACGAGCGGGACGCACGGGCTCTTCTCGCCCGGAAAGCCGTCCAGCTCCAGGCCCTTCACGAACTGGTGCAGCTCGTCATGGCGGAGCGGAGCAACGAAGACATGGCGCGGGACGTCACCGCGGCGCTCGTGAAGGATTTCGGATTCCGGTACGCGTCAATGCTTCCGGCCGCTTCGGGACGCGACGCCGCGCCGACCGAGGCAGGGAGGGCCGGAACTCCGGACGACCTGTCGCTCCGGATGGAAGCCTTCGATTCCCGTTCCGAAGCGACGCGCGCGAACGCGAACGGCGAACGGACCGGCGTCGCGATTCCGGTCGCGCTCGGCGAACAGTTCTACGGCGTCCTGAGCGTCGCGAGAGACGAAGGGATGAGCGACGACGACATCAGGCTCTTCGTTCTCCTCGCCGACCATATTTCGGGCTTCTGGGCGCTCAACGAGTTCATCCTCGCGCGCCAGAAGGAAGCGTGGGAGGATCCGCTCACGGGCGTGTGGAACCGGAGGTACATGATCCGGAAGCTCGAAGAGGAGGACCGCCGGATGAACCGATACGGGGGGCATTCGGGCGTCGCGATCGTGGATCTCGGTAACTTCAAGCGAGTGAACGACCTTCTGGGGCACGCGGCGGGCGACGACGTCCTGGTCAGCGTCGCTCGGATTCTCGTGAAAACCCTTCGGGATACGGATTTCGTCGGGCGGTACGGAGGGGACGAGTTCATCGTCTGTTTTCCGGATTCCACGCTGCATCAGTGCCGGACCGGGCTGGAGCGCGCGGCGAAGGCCGTGTCGGAACTCGCGATCCCCGGCGACGCGGACTTCCGGGTGTTCGCCGACTACGGCGTCGCGTGCCGTCCGGAGGACGGCGATTCCCTGATGACGCTGATCAACATCGCCGATGAACGGATGTACGCGTTCAAGAACGCCCGTAAACGCGAAAGCGGTCTGCCGGAAGATTCGCACAGGTGAGCCGGGAAAAACGAATCGTCCGGAGCGCGGATATTAAAAAAGGGGAGCCGGTTTCGGCCCCCCTTCGCGGACCCTCCGCCTGTCTCCTATTGCCTGTCGCGAAGCGCTTTCAGCTCCTTCGCGCGTTCCGTGGCCCGGTCCATGAGGCCGACGCGGTTGACGACGACGCGCTCCGTCCGTCCGTTGAAGACCTCTCCGAGCGAATCCGTCGCGACGACATCCACGACGAGCCTGTTGCCGGAGATTTCCGTCAGCGTCGCCCGCACGGAGATCGATGTTCCCATGAGCGTCGGCGCCAGATGATTGATCCAGAGGCTCTTTCCGACGGTGATGTATCCCTCCGGCAGGTCTCCTTCCACCGCTTCCATTGTGGCCCGGACCATCAGCGATACGCACGCCGGGGTGGAAAGGAGCTGGTTGAGAGCGGGAGAGCTGTTCCCCACAGTGTCTTCCTCGGATATCATCTTTCTGACTTCGGCCGTCTTTCCCACCGACAGGTACTGCGCCACGTCGAGCATGATGATTCCTCCCTTCCTTCGGATGGATATAGCCGTATTGTACTCCACATCGGCGAATTTCGTTTCTTCTCTCCCTTGAAGAGCCCGCATTCGTCCGTATAATAAAGCCGGGAGGTGGGGCGATGAAGGTCATCGGTTTCTGCAACCTGAAGGGCGGGGTCGGAAAGACCACGGCCTGCCAGAATCTGGCGGTCGCGCTCGCACGAAAGGGGCTGCGCGTCGCTGCGCTGGATCTCGATCCCCAGAGCAACCTCACGGCCGGGTTCGGGATTTCGCTCGGGCAGGAGCAACGGTATATCTTCGACTTTCTGACCGGAGACGCCTCGCTTGCGGATATCTCGGTCGAGCGCGAAGGCGTATGGGTGGCTCCGAGCAGTCTGGACCTCGCGATCGCGGAGCTGCAGCTCGAGAGCGAGCCGGGCAGGGATACGCTGCTTCGGGACGCCCTCGCGGCGATCCCCGCCGATGCGTATGACGTGGTCTTCTGCGACAGCCCCCCCCAGCTCGGCCTCTTCACGCGCAACGTGCTCGCGGCCGTGGACGAACTGATCGTGCCGCTCGAGAGCGAATTCTTCAGCCTCGCGGGGCTGCGGCTGCTCACCAGGACGGTGCAGCTCTTCCGGAAGCGCCTGAACAGGGAGCTGACCGTGGGCGGCGTGATCCTTACGCGACACAACCCCAAGATCATCATGAACCGGGAAGTTCAGAAAGAAGTCCGGAATTTCTTTGGAGACGCGCTCTATGACAGCACCATACGTCAGTGCATCGGCATCGTCGAGGCGAGCGGGTCGGGGATGTCCGTCCTCGCGTACGACCCGGGCAGCAACGGGGCGCGGGATTACGAGCGGCTCGCCGGGGAGTTTCTGGAACGCGTGCTTCCGAAGGACGCGGCGGGGAAGCGGAGGTCCGTGTGATGGCGAGAAGACGGCCGAGCCTGAAGGACTATCTCACCACGGGGAAGGTGTTTGTCGAGGATGTTCCGGGCGCCGCCGAGCCGGTCGCTGTCGAGCCGCTTCCGGCCGAAGCGCGCAATGCCGCGCCGGGGAAGGAGCCGGCGGGATCGGGGTCGCTGCCGGAAACGCTGTGCGCCGAAACAACGGCTGCCGTTGCGGCGCCGGAGACGCCGCTTCCGCCGAGAATTCTGGAGATTCTCGGCGACGCGGACCGCGAACAATGGACGCCGCTCCTCACGGCGGCCGCCGTGGAGGAACGCCCGATCGGCGAGCTGTCCGCACGCCGGGAGGAGTTCCGGACGCTGGATCGCGGCCGCTACACGCTCTTTCTCCTGGATGCGCCGAAGGGAACGCTGACGCCCGTCCGCACGAGCGTCAGGATACGCGAACCCCTGGCGGCCCTGCTGCTCTGGGACGAAACGGGAAGCGCGGTCGTATATTACTCCGAAGCCTTAGTCTGAGCGGGCGACGCCAGCGCGCGGCCGACGAACGACGGCGCGGCCGCAGGCTCCACGGCGTGCGAGAAGAGGAATCCCTGACCGTAGCGGCATCCGCTCTCCCTGAGCCACTGGAGTTGCTGCGTCGTTTCTATGCCTTCCGCCAGCGAGTCCATGTTCAGATTGCGGGAGATGGCGATGACGGCCCGGATGACGCCGGTATCGCTCGTCGAGTCGGGCAGCGCGCGGATGAACGTGCGGTCGATCTTCACGATACCGGCCGGCAGACGGTTGAGATACCGGAGGGACGAGTAGCCCGCGCCGAAATCGTCGAGCGCCACTCGCAGTCCGGCTTTTTTCAGTCGTTGCATTATTGCGGCCGTGGCGTCCATGTCATGAAGGAGCGTGTTCTCCGTAATTTCCAGGACGATTCCGTCGGGCGGCGCGCCGAGGGCTGTGACGGTCCCGATAGTCTTTTCCGCGAAGTCCTCCCGGAGAAATTCCGACGCCGCGATGTTGACGGAAACGAAGAGATTCTCCCCTCCGGGCAGAGCTCTCCAGCGCGTCAGTTGCATGCACGCGTCCATGAGCACGATCCGGTCGATCCGGTCGATGAGTCCGGTCTCTTCGGCGACAGGGATGAACTCGGCCGGAAGGATGACGCCGCGTTCCGGGTGTTTCCACCGCGCAAGGGCCTCGAACCCGGCGACCTTCATCGTCTCGAGCTCGACGATGGGCTGGTAGTGCGCAACGAGATGCTGCGCTTCGATGGCGCGGAGAATTTCGTCCTCGAACGTCAGCGGATTGACGCGCTTTCCGAATTGTTTCGGATCGAAGACGATCGTGTGTCCCGTTCCCTCCGCCTGGGCGCGCGAGAGCGCGAAATCGACGTCCCCGAAGACGCTCCCGGCGTCGCGATAGCCGGAGAGATCCCATACGACGCCCATCGAGGCGCTCGGGACCGTCGTATAGTCGCCGAGCGCGGAGGGGGTTTCGATGACGGCCTTGATCTTCTGAAGGAAGACCTCCATGTCCGTACGGCCGGAGAGGGAACGGGCCAGAATGGCGAATTCGTCTCCGCCCCAGCGCGCGAGAACGTCGGACGGAGCGAGAATCGACCGGAGCCGGGCGCTCATCTGCCGGAGCGCGGAATCCGCCGCCGCGGGGCCGACGATTTCGTTCAGGGACTTGAAGCGGTCGATATCCATGACGAGGACGGCGAGGTTTTTTCGCGCGGAGTCGGGAACCGCGAGCGACGCCTCCAGCTCTTCGATGAAGAGCGAGCGGTTCGGCAGGCCGGTCAGCGCGTCGGTGTAGGTCATGCGCGCCAGCTGCTGCTCCATTCGGAATTGCTCGGTGAGGTCCCGGAAAGTGACCATCGATATCGGGCGCGACCCCGCCTCGAAGGGGACGATCCGAATTTCGACCGGAATTTCCGCGCCGTTTGACCGGATCAGCGATCCGCTGATCGTCGCGTTTTCCGTGATGTTCTTCATGTTTACGGACGTGCTCTTCGACAGATAGGAGGAAAGAGTCGCGCCGCGCAGGACCATGCGATCGCGACCGAGCATCCGCTCGGCGGCGATGTTCACCTCAACGATATGTCCCTTCGCGTCGATGAGAAGCATCGGGTCGGGGCCGTTCCGGAAGATGGTTTCCATCGTATCCACCAATGCGTTGACGGATCGTGAGAGCGCCTTGAGCTCCTCCCCTTCCGCCGCGTCGACGCGCGCGTCCACGCGAGCGTCGAGTTCCAGTTTCTCGAAGAGGTCCCGGAGCCGCCGGACGGGGGATGACACGAAGCGCAGGAGCAGAAGGACGCCGGACAAAGCCGCCAGAAGGACCGTCAGGATCATGCCTCCGGCGAGAATCAGGATCGTCCATTCCCCTTCGGAAGAGAAGAGCGTCGGAACGTGGACGGACAAAAGCAGCGCCGGACGCCCCAGAGGATCGGAAAGCGTATGCGTCGCGTCGATGACGCCGCTCTGTCTTCGGACGAGTTTCGTATCGCCGAATTTCGGGCCCTCTTTTCCCGGAGGAAGGGTGTCCGCCTGGATGCCGGTGATGGCCGCCATCGTGTCGCGCTCCGCGTTGACGCGCCGGCCGAGAACGAGCGTCCCGCGGAACGGCCCGGCAAGGTTGCTTTTCAGGATCGCCTGGGACGCGAAAAAAAACGCCTCGCCGCCGATCGTGAGAAAACCCGAAGATCGGAAATCCGCGCCGCGCGCGCCGATAAAGGAAACGTACTCGCGGAGATCCCGCTCTTCCCGGGATGTCAGCGGGCGAAGCCGGTTTCGGGTCGATTCCATCATGATCGCGTACCGAATATCCATTTGCGGCGAGAGAACGGCGTACAGGTCCGTCCGGATGTTCTGAAGCGTTTCGAGCGACAGGTTTTCGGAGATATATTCGGAGCCGAGATCTTCGGCGAAAACGTAGGTGTCGTCCCAGGGAGCCCAGTCGCCGCAGAGCGCCTGCATGTTCCGCTGCTCCGACCGGATGACGTTCAGGAACAACCGCATCTTTTCGTGCGCCTCCCGCTCGTCCATGGTCGCGAACGAACGCATGAGCAGCGACGAAGCAAACGACAGCAGCAGGGCGAGACAGATGACGGCGATCCCTCCCGTAATGCCCAGGATTCGTGTTCGCAACGACATGCGGGATTCCTCACTTTCTCAGGGTATTCCCAAAATATCTTACGCTGAGACGAAGGAAAGGGCAAATACAACGCGCGAATCGGACGATCGCGAAACCGGATTCTTGCCCTTTCGCTTCTTGGGAGTGTACAATATGCAACAGAAGGGGAGTAGCTTCCCGGATCGAGTCAACATGCTGGCGAAAGCCTGGCTCGGTCGTCGGCGTCCGACCGATAAGCGAGACCTTCGGCCCGTGCGGGCCGGAGTCTCGCTTTTTTTATGGAGGGAGAACACATGCAGGAGTACGAGATCTTTCTTTCCGCGGGTTCTTTGGCGATGGATGCGTTCGCCGCGTCCCTTGGAATCGGCGCCTGCCTTCCGTCGACGGGCGCCCGGCGGTCGCCCTGCGCCGGCCCGGCGTTGCGGATGGCGGCCGCATGCGGTGCGTTCCAGTTTTTCATGCCGCTCGGAGGCGCTTTCCTCGGAAAGCGCTTTCTGGCGCTCATCGCGGACTACGACCACTGGGCGGCATTCGCGTTGCTGGCGCTTGTGGGTTTGAACATGATCCGCGAATCGAGGTCGCACGACGCGGAAACCTGTTCCGTCAAGGATCCGACGACGGGGCTCGCCCTGTTCACGCTCGCGCTGGCGACATCCATCGACGCGATGGCCGTCGGGATCAGCTTTGCCGCGCTCGGCGCATCGGTGATGACGCTTGCCGTTGAAGCGGGGGGCATCACGGCGCTGCTCTGCGCCGCAGGTGTCGTGCTCGGCGTCCGGATGACCTCGTGCTTCTCCGCGGCGGCCGGGGAGCGGGCGGGGGCCGCCGTGGAATTTCTCGGCGGCGCGGTCCTGTGCGGCATCGGACTGAACATTCTGCGTGTCCATCTGCTTGCCTAGCGGGGGGATAATCGCAGAGACCCAGCGTGTTTGTCCCGTGAATCACGCCGTCGAATGGGGATGCGTCCTTTTTCCGGCTTGCCGGTAAATTCAAAGTATTGACATCGCAGGGAAGCGGTGGTATAAACGTCCGCAATCCGGGCAAGGAGAGGAGCGTGCGACATGATTGCGCGACCAGGGGTTTCCGAAAAGGCAGGGCAGACAACCGTTTTCTCCTTTACATTTTGGCGTTGCTGCGTGGGACCCCGGGGGTGGGCCGACGCCTAGGCGTCGTTGGTCCGATCTCTCAGGCCGGGTTCCCATGCGGGAACCCGGCTTTTTTTATGCGCGGAAACGGGCGAGTCGCATTGCGGACCGGCAAAGGAGGTGACGACGATGGAGACGAAGGAACAGGAAAAGACGGCGGTCAGGGGAACGTGTGATTCCGTGGATATTGAACGTGATTTCGAGGGACTCTGCTTCGCATACCGTTCGGTGATGGCGTCCGAAAAGAAGTCCTGAAGGGAAAGGCGTTGTCGCGCGCAGGACTCCCGATCGCCTGCGCCGGACTTTTTCGTCGCGGTCGTGTATGATGAACGGACGATCCGAGTCCGAACAACGGAGGCGCATACGATGCCCGTCGACGACGATTACGTCCGACAACAGCTCGCTCTTGTTCCCGAATACCCGAGATGGCGGCGGCGCAATGAACCCGCCCTGCTGTCAAGCGTCCTCGAAGAGGGAGAGCGGCTTCACGGCATGACGGGGTGCCTCTTCGCCGAATATACGTGGGTTCTGTTCGTCACGGACAGGCGGCTTCTCTTCCTGAAGCAGGGAGTCCTGACCCCGAGGAAGAACGAATTGCGTCTTGACCGAGTGCGAAACGTGACGTGGAAGCCGGGGCTCTTCTTCGGGGCGATGCGCCTCGAAACCGACGACGGCGTGAAGGCGATCGACTCCATCGTTCGGCGGGATTGCCTCCGTCTCGGCCCTCTCGTCAGAGACCTCGCGGCGGAACGGCGCCCGTAATGTCGCGCAAAGACGAAGAACGCCCCGGCTGAAAAGCCGGGGCGTTCTTCGTTGTGTCGCTGTGTGTTCCGATTCCGGCGTCGCGTCTCAGGCTTTCGACAACCGCCGTCGGGACAGCGCCCAGTGCAGCGCCGTAAGCGCGCAGAAGGCGGCGATGGCGACGAACCGGAAATCCCGGACCGGGTTCACGAGCGCCACGCCGGCGGCGAAGAAGAGAACCCGCTCCCACATTGGAATGGCGCTTCGCCAGATGCCCATGAAGGAAACCGAGAGCGCGAAGATCCCGAGCGCCGCCAGGGAGAAATCCAGCAGGAACAGGGGCCAGCTGAAGTCGATCAGCAGCAGCACCGGGTTGTAGACGAAGAGGAAGGGCAGAATGAGCCCGGAGGATGCGAGCGCGAGCCCGACCAGCGCGACCTTTGTCGGTTTGGCGCCTGCAAGGCCCGCGGCCGTGAAGCTCGTCAGCGCCACCGGAGGGACGACGCCGGACATTGTGCCGAAGTAGAACGCGAAGAAGTGCGCCGCGAGCGGCGGGACGCCCATCGTCTGCATCGCGGGCGCCGCGATGGTCGCCGTGACGATGTAGCAGGCCGTCGACGGGAGTCCCATGCCGAGGACCAGCGACGCGATCATGCAGAGGATGGAGGCGATCCAGAGATGCCCGCCCGAGAACTGCATGATGTTCATCGCGATGACCTGGCCGAGCCCCGTCATGCCGACGGCGCCGACGATGAACCCTACGATGGCGCACGAGACGGCGACAGGGGCGGAACTCTTCGCCCCGTCGTCGAGCGCGTTGATGAACGCCTTGAAATTCATCCGGGTGGATTTCTTGATCGACGAGACGACGATGATCGCCAGGAGCCCCATCATCGCGGAATAGAGCGGCGTGTACCCTGCAACGAGCATGTACATGATGAAGGCCAGCGGGAAGAGCATGTGTCCCTTGTCCTTCATCGTCGCACGGAGCGAGGGGAGTTCCGACTTCGGAAGCCCCTTCATGCCCACCTTTTTGGCGCGAAGATCCACCATGAACATGATTCCGAGGTAGTACAGGAAGGCGGGAGCGAAGCCGGCGAGCATGATCGTCGTATAGGGGATTCCGAGGAACGAACTCATGATGAACGCCGAAGCGCCCATGATCGGCGGCATGAAGATTCCGCCCGTGCTGGCCGCGGCCTCGACCGCCCCCGCGAAATAGTCCGTGTAGCCGATTTTCTTCATCAGCGGGATCGTAAACGCTCCGGTCGTGGCCACGTTCGCCTGTGCGCTTCCGGAGATCGTCCCCATCAGGCCGGAGGCGACGACGGAGACCTTCGCCGGGCCGCCGCGGTATCGTCCGGCGAGCGCCATCGCGAAGTCGTTGAAGAACTCGCTCGTCTTCGTTGCGGCCAGGAACGATCCGAACAGGATGAACATGAAGACGTAGGACGCCGAAACGGTCAGCGTGGTGCCGTAGATCCCCTCGTCGGTCAGCGCCATGCGGACGATGATCCGCTCCCAGTTGAAGCCGCGGTGCGCGAAGAGCCCGGGGCAATAGGGGCCGAGCCACGTATAGGCCAGGAACAGGACGCTCAGGATCGTGAGCGGGAGCCCGATCGAACGGCGGCTCGCCTCCGTGAGAACGGCCATGGTCATGACCGAGACGGCCAGATCCATGAACAGCGGCTCCATGTTGGAGTCGAGAAGGCGGTTGTAGACGAGGATGAGATAGGCCATGCCGAACAGGGAGAGCCCCGCCAGGATCCAGTCGGGGATCGATGGGCGCTCCCTCGGGGAGCCCGGGAAGGCGGGGTAGAACAGGAACGTGACGGCCATCAGCGTGCCGAGGTGGATCGCGTTCATCTTGATCGTCATCATCACGCCGAGCGTATTCATCCAGCAGTGGACGAGGGACGTCGCAACGGTCAGAAGCAGCGCGAAGAGACCGATGCTTCCGGTCAGGGATCTCGTCGGTATCTGCTCGAAGGGGGATATTGCTTTCAAAAGGGACTTTAACGCCATTGTGGAAATTCCTCCGCTCGAATCAAATGGGGGCGGCCCTTTCTGAGGCCGCCCCTTTCCGAATGTTTTTCCGCTCCCGACGGGGAGCTATTTCGCGATCAGGGAGTCGGGGACCGGGAGTCCCTTTTCCTTGAAGAACTTCACCGCGCCGGGATGCAACGGTGCGCCGAAGAGACCGTCGGCGGGGTGATCGAAATCGATCTTCGTGAACGCCGCGTGCTCCTTCTTCATGGCTTCCTTGTCCGCATAAATGACCGTGAGCATCTGGTAGACGACATCCTCGGGGACATCCTGTCCGACGAGGAGCGCCGACTTGATTCCGGCGACGCTGATGTCCTTCTCCTGCTTCGGATAGGTTCCGGCGGGGATGACGACCCTGTAGTAGAACGGGGCGTCGGTCTTGAGCTTCGCCATATCCTCGTCGGAGAACTCGAGCATGCCCGCCTCGGTGCGTCCGGCGTAGAGTTCCGCCACTGCGCCGACCGGAACTCCGGCTTCGGCGTTGAACGCGTCGATCATGCCGTTCTGGAGCGCCTGGGACGCCTCGTTATAGCCGACGCGCTCGGGGACGATATCGTCGAACGTCAGTCCGGCAAGCGCCTTCAGGAGCACGCGGCTGGAGAACTCGGTGCCTGAGGCCGCAGGGCCGACGGCGATTTTCTTGCCCTTCAGGTCCGCCCACGTCTTGATGTTCGCTTCCTTGCGGACGACGAACTGTGTGACATCGGGCCACAGCCCCATCACGTAGCGCAGGTTCTCGATCTTCTTTCCTTCGTAACGGACGGTTCCGGTGTACGCGAACCCGGTGAGGTTGGCCATGGCGATCGCCATCTCGGCCTCGCCCTTCTTCATCATCTCGAGGTTCTCCGCGGTGCCGCCGGAGCTCTGGGCGGACCACTTGATTCCCGTCTTGGTGAGAACGGTGTTGAAGTGATTGGCGAGGATCGTTCCGACGGGGTAGTAGGTGCCTCCGGTGCTTCCTGTGACGATTGTGACGAAGTTTCCGGCGGCGGTTGCGGGGATGGCGAGAAGGGCGAGCGCCATGACGGCGACAAGCAGAACTCCGAACTTTTTCATCATTCGAGAATCTCCTTTCGGGATTTTGTCATTTCTATCCATTGTGAAGCGTGAAATGAAAGACGCGAGACAAAAAGAACCTGTCGGCGTGCGACCACCTCCGATCGGATCTATCCGGCACGGTGCGACTCGTTTTCATTAAAGATTTTACAGGAAAAAACGGATCCGGAGTCTGTGAAAACAGACGTAGAGTCGTGAATATACTGCATACAGCAAAGGAGCATGTCCGAACGAAAAGAGGAGCGGCTTGCCGCTCCTCTTTTCGTTCGATTTCCCGTCCGTTACGCGTTCTTTGTTTCGTCCTCCGTGTGATCCGCTTTGGGCCGGAGGACGTAGACGCTACATGGGGCGTGCGCGACGACCTTCGCCGCGACGCTTCCGATGAAGAACCGCTCGAGGTTGCTCAGTCCCTGGTGTCCGATCATGATCATGTCGGCGTCCTTGCCCTTCGCGAAATCCACGATCTCCTGGTACGGGACTCCGAGAACCACCGTCACGGTCATTTTCGGGATCTCGTGCGGGAACGCTTCCTGCGCCTCCCGGACGCGCGTTTCGATCGTGGTTCGGGCCTGATTCATGCGCTCCTCGTCGCAGGGGAGGTAGGCGCCTGTCCACAGCGGACCGGGTTCGAATCCGGCGTATTTCGTGGTCTCCACAACGTGCAGGAAGAAGAGTTCCGCATCTCCCTCCCGGTGCGCGTAGTGAAAGGCGTACTCCATAAGCGCCTTGCCGACCTCGCTTCCGTCCACCGCAACAACGACCCGTTTCATGCAGATCGCCTCCCGATAATGTATTCGGAGTAGCATGACAAGTATATCATGTCGCGCTGCGGGCGGACGACGTCACCCCTGCAGCTTCTGGATCATGTTCCGGATGTCGTTTGGAGCCTCAACCCCTTCGATGGTGATTTCCCAGCCTTCCGTTCCGGCCGTCGCAACCCGGATGCGCCCGATGTCGAGCATCCGGTTCACAAGGCTCTGCTGGACGTCGATGGTCTTGATGTCCCGGATTTTGACCTCGGTTGAGTTTCGCGAGAGAAGGCCTTTTTCGAGCGTGAGCTCGTCATTCCTGATCGTAAGCAGGGTGGACTGCCGGATGAAGAACGCATAGCCGATCGGGAGCAGGCCGAAAATTACGATCCACAGCCACCAGAGCCCCGGTTTGTACCACGCGAGGGGCAGAATCAGGACGCAGAGAAGGAAGAGATGCCAGCTGTACTTCCATGAGGGACGAATCGCCTTTTCCGTAAACGAGTCCATGTCGCATACACCCTTTCGTTCAAGATCAGATCCGTCCGCCGCCGGTGCGGGTCCGGTACCACGTTTCGATGGAATCCTGATACAGCCAGATCAGAAGGGAGAGAATCATGGCGACCGCAAAGACCGCGCGAGCCGCGACGCCTCCCGCGTCCACGCTCGCGCCGACAAGGGTCAGAACCGCCATGCCGGGCAGGCGTCCAAGCAGGCACACGGCGACGAGCCGTCCGACCGGAAGTCGCGACAGTCCCGCGACGAAACAAATGGCGTCGTCCGGAAGCGCCGGCAACAGGAAGAGCAGAAAGTATCCGAAGAGCCCTCCGCCGTCGATCAGGTATTCAAACCGGTCGAAAACCCCGCTCCCCGCCATGCGGACCACGAACGGACGACCAAGGAGGCGGCTCGCGCCTATCGCCAGGCCGGACCCGACGCCCAGGCCGATCATCGTCAGCGTGAGTCCATTCCAAAAGCCGAAGAGCATTCCGCCAAGCAATCCCGTAATCTGTCCCGGAATCGGCGCGAAAAAGACCTGGGCGCACTGCAATCCCATGAACGCCGGAATTCGGGCGGCTCCCAGGGAATCAAACGCTTCCCTCAGCCGGCGCACGCCTTCTTTCCAGTTGGAGCTTCCGAGGTCGGCGAGCAGCGAACGGGCCGATTCGGGAAGAAACGGGTGCAGGCCGCGGTAGACGACCCACAGGATCAGGGAAAGAAAGACGGCGGCTGCAATCACCGTCGCCAGTGACAGAAACCGCCGCCGCAGATCCTTCGGATTCAGCTTCCACATAAAGCGGTCGACTCAATCCGCCTTGGAGAACGGGTTACTTGACTTCCTGCCAGCTGCTGAGGTATTTGCAGGGAGCCACGTTTCCGGTGGAGGCGGTGTCCTCGAGAATCTCCGCGTGGACGAGCTTGACGCTCTTGTTTTCGAGATAATAGACTTCGGCGAGCATGGAGTTGTTCTTCGTCCAGCCCTTGTAGAACACCTTGACGCGGGCCTTCATGAGATCGCCGTCCTGGGCCGGCTCCTTCTCATATTCCACCTTGGCCTTTTCCGCGCTGGCGGTCGGATGGACGCACCCCAGAAGTTCATTCTGGGCGAAGGCGAGGAAATCGAACGCGGCGAACGCGGCCGAAGATGTCAGAAGCAGCGCGGCGACAACGAACAACGAAAGAAGATACCTTTTCATGAAAAATCACTCTCCCTATGGATGATGTGAAACGTGTTATCCGTCACGGAAGCGACGGACCCCGCAACCACAAAGGACTGGCGTATCTTTTGGCCTACCCCCTCCCTTTCGGTTCCTGATGTTTCGTATTCGCAAATCGAAGGTTGCGGAAATCCCCTGTGTTTCCTTTGAAAATTGTAGAGCAGCCGGGGGAGGAATTCAAGGAGCATCGCGCGCTTGAGAAATATTCGTGTACATGAATGGATCGGTCGAACGGGTGATATGATCGGGCAGTATTCTTTCAAGGGGGCGATG
>CAZVUT010000059.1:0-15565 GCA_964630155.1 uncultured Synergistaceae bacterium | reverse complement strand
GCGACGTGCAGGGCGAGAACGCCATGTCCGGCTTTCCAGGCATGGAAGGAGACGGCCGCCGTTGCGATGATGTCGGGATTGTTCGTCGGCTGTACGGACACGGCGATCTTCTCGAAGCCGGGCGAACCGTCCGGACCGATGAGGACGGTTTTCCCCGGAGGCGTCGCGAGATAGTTCCGCAAAACCTCGCCCCCTTTCGACGCCCAGAGGACTTCCCCCGACCTGCGGAAAATCGCCGCCCGTCCCGGGATGACCGATGGTTTTCGGGCCGTCCCGGCTCCGCCGGGGGCCGAATCGTCGAGGAAGGCTTCGTACGCGGCCAGGTCGCCCGTGCGGTTCTCGTCGAAGCGGGAGGCAACGTCGCGCGCAAGGGCGGCCGCGTAGTCGGCGATTTCGCCGCGAAGCGAGATCTCCTGCCACAGAACGATGGCCGACGACAGAAGAAACAGAAGCGTCAGAGGGATGATCGCGGCGAGGTACAGCAGGCGGAGAAGCCGCTTTTTCGCGAAGGCCCTTCGTGGAGCGGTCATGGCCTGGGCGCGTCCAGCGCGCTGGACTGGAGCAGTTCGTCGACAGTGAAGACGCCGTATTTCAGCCCCACGAGAAGCGCTTCGCCCTTGCTGCGGCACTGGAATTTGTCGTAGATGGACGTCAGGTGGGCCTGCACCGTGCGCTCCGTGATCGAGAGCTTTCCGGCGACGTCCTTGATGGAGAATCCCCGCGAGATCAGGAGCAGCACTTCGCGTTCCCGCGCGGTCAGCGCCTCTGGGGCGGACTCCCGTTCCCGGAGCGCGTCCCCCGCGTTCGGGTCGAGATAGATTCCTCCGGCGAGCACCCGGTCGATCGCGGTCGACAGCTCCCGGATCGCGCTTGTCTTGAGGACGAAGCCCGACGCTCCCGCCATGAGGGAGGCCATGACGTACGAGCGGGCGTCGTAGGACGTCAGCATGATCACGCGGGTCCGAAGGCCGGCCGCGCGGATCCGCCGCGTCACGGCGACGCCGTCTTCGCCCGGCATCCGGATGTCGAGAAGCACGATGTCCGGAATGTGTTCGCGGATGAGTTCCCATGCCCGGACGCCGTCTTCGGCCTCACCCAGAAGCGCATACGCGCCGTTTTCCCGGATGAACCCCGCCAGCCCGGATCGCGTCAGCGGATGATCGTCCGCCACGATGATCGATATCGCCATCGGCGTTTCCTCCCTTTCGACATGCCTGTGAAGGACTTCAATTATCCCCTCTTTCCCCGGCGGGCGCATGGAACATTTATACAGGTCGCCTCGTGCGGCTTCATGCCATGCGGAGGGTCGGGGAAATTCCTACAATGTGCGCGCTCACCAGGAAATTCGGGAGCGGCTCCCGGACAGCGCGGAGGCAAGCCACGCAAGACGGCGGGGAAGGCGGGGGTGTCGAGCACGGCGGCCGAAAGAATCGGCGGGGCGGATGCGCGCATCGGGAATGCTCAAAATATGTTCTGAAGAAAGAGGGGCATTACGATATGAATATGCGAACGTACAAAACGGCGGGGTTTTCGGGACTTCTGGCGGGGATCGCGGCGTTTGGGGCGATGGTGTTTCTGAAGGTGCTTTTCGGCTACCCGGACATCATCCGGGCCGAGCCCGCCGTCATTCTCCACAGGCTGGCGGAGCGGATCGGCACGGTTCCGCTCGTGTATTACTTCGGCATCGGGATGTCGGGGGTGCTCATGGGCGCGTTCTACATCCACCTCTACAGGATCGCCCGTTCGGCCGGCGACGAGGACTTCGCGCCGTACGGCTGTTTCTGCGGCGCAACTGCGGGGACGCTCCTTTTCGTCGGCATCCTGCGCTACGCGTTCCTGTTTCCGCTGCTCGCGCTCCAGCGGGAGGCGAATCCGGGCAACGCGGTTCTCATCGAGAATATCTTCTACGCGATGAACATGTACGTGGGGAATTCGGTCGCGGAACACGCCCAGTTCATCTTTTCCGGCATCGCGCTCTACATGATGGGGCGCTCGATCCTCCGGTACCGGTATGTCCACGCTGCGAACGGGTATTTCGCGCTGGTCGGTTCCTTCCTGCTCTTCTACGGAAGCGCGGAACCCTTCGGTCTCCCGCTCGCGTTCGCGGTCAACCGGCTCGCAAGCGCCGCGATGGTTCTCTGGCTGTTCTTCATGGGCGCAGCGTTCCTGCGGAAGCGTTCCGTTCCGCGTGTCACGTCGGCGGCCTGACGGCGTTTTTTGATGCCGTTCTTGAGGAACGGGGCGGACTCCCGTTCCCGTTCCTCATGCGGTACCATATCGGAATGAATGGGAAACGACCGTAAGGGAGGCTCCGATGGTGACGTATGTGAACGGCGGCGAATGCAGCCTGCGGTACGGGTGTGACGCGATGGATTTTGCGAAGGTGACGGCGATGCTTGCCGACGCCTTCTGGTGCGAGGGGATTTCCGAAGCGGAGGTCCGGCGGGGGGCGGGGAATTCCGCCCTGGTCGTCGGAGCGTTCCGTGGCGGCGAGCAGGTCGGGTATGCGCGCGCGATTTCGGACAAGACGCGTTTCGCCTACATCCTGGACGTCTACGTCGACAAGAGCTGCCGCCGACAGGGAATCGGGCAGATGATGGTCCGGGGAATCCTCGGTCACGAGGAGCTGAAGGACGTCTACCAGTGGCTTCTGATCACGAAGGACGCCCACGGCGTCTACGAGAAGCTCGGCTTCAGGGTGACGGCGCGCCCCGGCGACTGGATGGAAATCAGAACCCCCCGGCCGCAGCGATAGCCGCGGGCGGGGGGCATAGGCTTTTGCTCCGGAATGTGCGTCGCTCAATCCGTCTCCGATTCCGGGAGACGCTCGATGGCCGTCAGCCATTCGTCGAAGAGCGGGCATCGGGCGCGGATCGCAGGCAATCCGATTTCCTCCGCAATGGCGATGCCTGTAGTCGTTTTTCTGAACCGATTCGACGAGAGGCGGATGAGTCGTTTGGATGGGGCGGTATCGGGCGAGTCGTCGATATCCTCGGGCGAGCCGCATTCGGTTACAATTTCCCCGATACGCGCCGGATCCACCTGGAGTCTGGAGGCGAGAATCTCCGGGGCGCTGAAGAGCAGGGCTTCGAATTCATGCATTGCGACATAGGGGATGAATCGCCGCTCGGCCCTCCGTTCCGGAAAGAGGCGACAGACGGCATCCTGCGTCGCGCGGTTGACCGCTTCGGCCTTGTCTCTGGCGCGCGGGCGTTTTCTCGCCTCGTCGAGCCCCGGCCAGTCGGATCTGAGTCCGTAGTAGTCCAAGAAAAAGGTCAGATACGTCCCCGTTCGTTGTTTCAGGTGAAGGCCGATGTCGTTCTTCACGCGGCCGAACCGGACATCGCCGCCCTTCTCGCCCGGCTTGGAAATGATGATCGGCGTCATGTACACGTTCCATCGGGCCAGATGCGGCGCGAGAAGCTTCGATACGAAGATTTTCTCGGTCGTTCCCTCCACGAGCGCCACTATTTCGGCGAACTCACTCATAGACCGGGCCTCCGGAGATGACGTTCTTGCTCCAGAGTTCGCCGACCGAATAGTCCTCGAGCCATTCGCCGAAATCCTCCTGCCGGAGTCTTTCAAAGGTCGACGCGCCGTTTCTGCGGTTGACGACGATCACGTCCTCGACGGCGAAATGGTCGATCAGCGCGGGCGATTGCGTGGCCACGATCAATTGCGTCCGGGTCGAGACGTTCCGGATCAGCTCCGAAACGATGGAGATCGCGGCCGGGTGAAGCCCCAGCTCCGGCTCGTCGATGATGATGGTCGAGGGCGGATTCGGCTGGAGAAGCGCCGTCGTCAGGCAGATGAAGCGGATCGTCCCGTCGGAGAGATGGTACGGCTGCATCGGGTAGTCCGAACCCCTCTGTCGCCAGGAGAGTTTGACCTTCCGCTTTTCGCCGAATGTCATGACGTCCAGAAGGAAGTCGTCGAAGAAGGGCGTCGCGAGGCGGACGGCGTCGACGATTTCCGCGTAGCGACGCGGTTCTTTGTCGCGCAGACGGAGCAGGAACGGGGCGATGTTCGCACCGTCGCGCCGGAGCATGCCGCAATCTTCGACGATCTCCGATCGCCGCATGGGGGCCGTCGCCCCCGTATCGTGAAAGTGATACACGGTCCAGCCGGAAACGGCGTCGTAGACGTAGAATCCGATGCCTCGTTCGGAGCGTATGCCTTCTTCGTTCTTCCAGTCCGGAAGGTTACTTTCGGAAATTCCGGATCCGATGGTTTTCCAATTTCCGAGCACGTATTTTTCCGCTTCCGTTTTTATCAGAAATTTCTCGTCTGCCGTCGGTTCGAGCGAAAAACCATACTCGTTTTGGTCGAAACGGAAATGAATGACGATCTCTTTCGTGAATTTCGGACCGTTGAACAGGAAATCATCCGCGCCGCCCCGCGATAGGACATACCCGCCGAGATTCCGGGCCATCATCTCTCGAAGAAGCCGGAAGATCTCGATGAAGTTGCTCTTGCCGGCGCCGTTGCCGCCGATGAGCACATTGAGGTTCCGAAGTTCGAAATCCTCGAGCGAGCGGATCGATTTGAACCCGCTCACGGTGATTTTGTCGAGGCGTTTGCCCATTCGTCGATTCCTCCATGTCCCGGGTCAGAAGACGACGCGGATGCGTCAGTTCATGGTATCACACGCTCCGGAGATCGGCCTCCTACTTCGCCGCCGGTTTTTCGTACGACGTGGGGCCGTTCTCGTAGCCGACGGCCCTGAGCCACTCCGCCGGGTAGAAGATCGCCTGCGCGATTCCCGCCTTCGTGTTCAGGTAGCCGTCGTTGTATTTGATGTACAGCAATTCCTGGAGCTTCCACCACGCCGCTAGGAGTTCGGACGCGTTCTTTTCGGAGTACTGCGTGAGCACCCGGCGCGCGCCCCGCACGTCGCCCTTTTCCCGGAGCGCGAGGGCCTTCGCCTCGACGCCCTGCTGGAGGCCGAAGGCGCGCGACTCGAAGCGTCGCTGCTCTGTCCGGATGTCCGTGATCATGTAGGAGTACTTGAGCATGGCGTAGTTGGCCACGAAGTTGAATGTGGTCCATATGCTGCCCTTGTCGAACCGGAGAACGTCGGCCTTCTGGACGGACGGATGAATCCCGAAGCCGCCCGCGTAGAGCGGGAAGAGAACGGACGTCGCCGGGCGGTCCTCTCCGAGCCAGGTCACGCCGCCGATGGGAGCGGGCAAGTGCTTTCGCGACTGGTTGACGTACGCATACGCGCAGCGGTAGATGTTCAGCGGCCGCTCGAATTCGCCCTTGAGCGGCGTCAGTTTGCCTTCCTTGTCGGCGACGGCTTCGGCGCTGCCCTCGAAGCGGTTGGGGTTCCCGAACGGCCCCGCAGCGAGCCCCTTCGTCAGGTCGAACTCCGTGCCCTCGTAGTTGTCGCGGTGGATGGTGAAGACGTCGAGCACGGAGAGCTTCCTGTCGGGCTTGATCGCGAACGGGTACGTACGCGTATTCGGTCCGTCGACCCACGCCGGAAGATTGAGCGACGGCGCCGCGAGCGACTGGGCGCGCCAGACGCGCCGCAGCGAGTAGTACGGGTGATGGAATTCCCCGTCACTGTACGCGGCCGTCCAGTCGAGCGCGCCGTCCTCGGGCTTCCACCAGCCCTTGGCCTTCGCGACGTCGAAGATGTTCGGCGAGTACATCATGTCGTCGGCGTTCTCGCGGACCTCGCGGATCCGGAACTGGTTCGCCGCGACGAAGTAGCTGTCATCCGGAACGCGCTGCGCGACCCAGACGCCGTCCGTTCCGTTCATGTCGTACCCGGCCATCTCCATGACCCAACCTTCATCGGGGTCGGCGACGAGAAGCGTCTCGCCCGTGCCGTAGTAGCCGTATTTCGCGATCAGGTCGCCCATGAGCCGGATGGCCTCGCGTGCGGTCGTGCAGCGTTCGAGCGCGACCCGGGAGAGTTCGGAGGAGTAGAAGATGCGTTTGCCGGGTTCGGGCTCGGGATGGACCTTCGCCTTGTCCGTGCATTCGCCGATGGAGAGCTGGTGTTCGTTCATGATCCCGTAGTTCGCGTCGATGTAGGCGTACGTGTGCGGGACCTGCGGGATGAATCCGAGCGGAACGCTCTTCGGTTCGCCCTTGATGTCGTATCCGGGGCCTCGCGTGTCGGTGATCAGGCGGTGCCGCTCGCTGCCGCCCCACTGCGGCATGAAGCCGAGCGCGGCCGTGTCGTAGAAGACCGGGCGCGTGCTTCCAGGCTTGTGATCCATCGCCGGGACGTAGACGACTCTCGCGTCTCCGAGGCCGTCGTCCGTGTGCGAGACCATCACCGAGCCGTCGACCGAGGCGTTCTTTCCCGTTATGGTCGTGGTGCAGGCGAGAGCGGGCAGGGAACACCCGAGAACGGCGATTACAATCGCCGCCAGCAGCGTCTTTTTCATCTTCGTACCCCCCCTTGAAATTGTGTTTTGTAAATTGCCCGTCTATTATACGACTTCCGGGACGAGCGCCTTCGCAAGCGCGGGGTCGATTCCGACCGAGACGCGCGCCCCTTCGGGGTAGATCCGCGGCCGTCCGGTTCCGTCGTGGGCGTCGGCGCGTTCCTGGTGCGGGTTGTCGATCTGCACGATGAAATCGGCCGGTTGGGCCGTCGTCGAGGATTCGTCCCCGTCCGCCGCGACGGGCCGGATCACGGCCTCGACGCTGTGCCCCAGGTAGATGTTCGCGATGACGATCCCCTCGGCGACGCCTTCGCCGGGCGGCAGAAGCACGAGCGACTCGGGGCGGCACATGACGGCGCACGCGTCGCCGTCCTTCAGCTCCGGGGCGAAGCGCGCGACACGTATGGTCCGTCCGCGTATTTCGACGGCCCCGCTCCGGAAGACGCCTGGGAAGAAGGTCGCCTTTCCGACGAATCCGGCCGTGAAGACGGACGTCGGGTTCCGGTAGATCTCCTGGGGCGTCCCGATCTGGACGATCTCGCCCGAGCGCATGACGACGATCCGGTCGGACAGGCTCATGGCCTCGACGCGGTCGTGCGTGACGTAGAGCGCCGTGATGCCGAGCGATCGCTGGAGCCTGCGGATTTCGACGCGCATCTGTTCGCGCAGCAGCGCGTCGAGGTTCGAGAGCGGTTCGTCGAGCAGCAATACGCCCGGTTCGACGATCAGGGAGCGGGCGAGCGCGACGCGCTGCTGCTGGCCGCCCGAGAGCCGGGACGGCGGGCGCGTCTCGTAGCCCTTGAGCCCCACCATCGCGAGCATCGCGGCCACGCGTTCGTCGATCTCCTGCGCGGGGCGCTTCCGGAGCTTGAGCCCATACGCGACGTTTTCGCGGACGTTCATGTGCGGGAAGAGCCCGTAGCTCTGGAAGACCATCGCGGTGTCGCGCTTGTTGGGGGGAAGCTGCGTCACGTCGTCCGAGCCGATGAAGACGCGCCCCGAGGTGGGCGTCTCGAACCCGGCGACCATCCGGAGCGTCGTGGTCTTGCCGCAGCCGGACGGGCCGAGAAGCGTCACGAGCTCTCCGGGCGCGATGTCGAGCGATACGTCGCGGACGACGGTGTTTTCCCGTCCCGTCGCGGGGTCGCGGAAGGTCTTCGTGACGTTTTCGATCCTGACGGATTCCGGGGCGCTCCGTTTTCCGGGTGTTGGCATTCGAATCCTCTCCTATCGCGACAGCAATGTCTTGTCGAGGTTCCGGTTGCGTCCGACGAGAAGGCGCATGAGGCCCATCGCCGCGAGAACGATGACGATGAGCGATGTGGCGAGAACGCTCGCGAGGCCGAACCGCAGATTTTCCGAGAAGTTGTAGATCAGCACCGTGACGTGGTACCAGCGCGCCGAGATCAGGAAGATCACGGCGCTGACGGCGGTCATCGAGCGGACGAAGGTGTACGACAGGCTCGAAATGAAGGCCGGCCGCAGCAGCGGCAGGATGATGTCCCGGAAGACGCGCGGCGTGTCGGCCCCGAGATCCTGCGCGGCCTCCTCGATCGACGGATCGATCTGCCGCAGCGCCGCGACGCCGCCTTCGACGCCGACGGGCAACTCGCGGATCACGTAGTTGATCACGATGATCGCGGCCGTGCCGACGAGCAGGACGGGCGGCTTGTTGAACGCCAGGATGTAGCTGATGCCCATGAGCGTCCCCGGCAGCGCGAACGGCGTCATGAGGCCGTATTCGAGCGCGCGCTTGAACGGGAACGACCGGCGCGTCAGGATCGCGGCGGCGATCATCGACAGAACGCCCGCGATCGGCGTCGCGACGGCGGCGAGCGTCACGGTGTCGACCAGCGCGTCGCGCCCGCGCTCGAACGCCTCGCGGATGTTCACGAGGCTGAAGGTGTAGTCGATCCCCCAGTTTTTTACGAAGCACCCGGCGACGATCGTCCCGTAGAGCGCCGCGAGGAAGATCACGACGCCCCAGACGGCGCAGAACAAAACGCGGCGAACGCCCGGCGAGACGATCTCCGTGATCCTGCCTGAGGGCTTGCCCGTGACGGTGACGAACGACTTCCGCGACACCCACCGGCGTTGCGCCGTGAAAGCCGTCAGCGTCGGAAGCAGCAGCAGGATCGACAGGGCCGCGCCGGTTCCGAGCCGGTTCATGCCGGTCACTTCGATGTAGGCCTCGACGGAGAGGACGCGGAAGTCCCCCGCGAGGATCAGCGGGTTCGCGAAGTCCGCGAGCGAGTTCGTGAAGACGAGAAGCCACGCGCTGAGCAGTCCCGGGACCGCGAGCGGCAGCGTGACGGTCAGGAACGTTCGCAGGCGCGACGCGCCGAGATCCATCGCCGCCTCTTCGAGCGTCGAGTCGATCCCTTCGAGGATCCCCGCGAGCGTCAGGAACGCGATCGGGAACATCCCCATCGTCTGCACGAGAACGAGTCCCGTCAGGCCGTAGATCGAGACGTCGTGGAGTCCGAGGAGCCGCTGCGTGACGAGCCCGTTGTTGCCGAAGAGCAGGATCACCGACAGCGTCAGCGAGAAGGGCGGCGAGATGACGGGCATCGTTGCGGCGGCCGTGAGGAGGCGCTTGCATTTGATCGTCGTGCGGCCGATGACGAAGGCGAAGAGGAATCCGAGGAGCGTCGACGCGGTCGCCGTCAGCGCGCCGAGCTGGATGCTCCCCCGGAGCGCCGACATGGAGCGCCCTTCCGTGAAGACGGACCTCCAAATGTCCAAGGAGAAAGATCCGTCGGCGCGGACGAGCGTGAGGCGCCCGGCCTCGAAGAGCGGATAGGCCGTGAAGACGCCGACGATGACGAAGAGCGCCAGGACGACGGACGCGAGCACCGGGTCGCGGGAGAGCCGCGCGATCGCGAGGATGGTCGCGAATGCGACGGCTGCGAGGCACGCGAAGAGGCGCAGCAGAAAGACGAAGCGGTCGGATGCGTCCGTGCGGAACGCGAGGAGCGCGACGCCGGTCGCCTCGCCCGGAGCGCCGTGGAGCGGCGCGAATACGAGGATCCGCTCGCTGCCGCCGATCGTGACGCGTTGACCGGACTGGAAGGGCTCGTCGTAGCCGGCGCTTTCGACGCCCTTCGCGACGTCGGGGTCCGGGCCCGTCAGCAGCGCGACAAGCTCGGGAGCCGTCGTGACGACCGGAACCGGACCAAGGGGTTTCCCGGTTTCGGGAAACCCCTCCGTCACCGCTGCGTCGAAATCCCGCTCCGCGCCCTTCAATCGTTCTCCCCACGCGGTTCGTTCCGCCGGGGAGGCGGGCGCGGAAGCGGCGATGGAGGCGGCGATCCCGCGCATCCGCCCGTCGCGCGTCTTTGTGTAGGCCTCTTCGAGCGTGCGCCATACCCACAGGTCCGCCGCCGCAAAGGCGAGGAGCGCGAGCAGACTCGCGATCAGGCTCTTTCGGGAGACGCGCGAAAAGACGGAAAAAACGGACACCGTCGCCGTTCCTTTCAGTTGGGAAAAGCTACTTCGTCTGCGCCTTGCCCGCCGCGGGGACCTCCGCGTTCCACTTTTCCAGCAGACGGGCCTTGTTCTTCGCGTCCCACTGGTCGTCCTGGTCCACGAGCTTCATCTTCGCGAGTTCAAACCCGGTGTCGGTCGCCGCGGCCGCGCTCGAAAGCGGGATCACGTACCACTTCGCGATCGTCTCCATCGCTGTCTTGCCGAGAATCCAGTCGTAGAGCTTCTTGGCCTGGAGCGCGTCCGGGCCGCCCTTCACGAGCGACATCGAGGCCGTCTCGAAGCCCGTGCCGTCGGACGGGATCGTGATCTCGATCGGAGCCCCTTCCTTCTTCAGCTTGATCTGGTCGTGAAGGTAGCCGATCGCGACCGGGATCTCGCCGATCGCGCAACTCTTGCCGGGCGCGGAGCCGGACTTGGTGTACTGGTCGATGCTTTTGTCGAGCTTCTTCATGAAGTCGAACGCCTTGCCTTCGTCGCCCGCGACCCGGATGAGCGTCGTGACGACGTTGTAGGCGGTTCCGGACGTGCTCGGATTCGCCATGCGGACCTTCTTTTCGTACTCGGGCAGCAGCAGGTCGGCCCACGACGCCGGGGCTTTGAGGCCGAGTTCCTGCGCGCGCTTCGTGTTGGTCGCGAACGAGATGGGGCCGATGTAGAGGCCGATCCAGGAACCGTCGGGGTCGCGATACTTCGCCGGGATCGTCTCGGCCGCGCGGGAGCGGTAGGGAGCCGTGAGGCCCTTGTCCTTCGCGTCGATGTGCAGCGTGCCGACGCCGCCGACCCAGATCGAGACCTGCGGGTTGGCCTTTTCGGCCTCGATGCGCGCGACGGCCTCGCCCGTGGTCAGGCGGACCCATTCGACATGGATGCCCGTCTCCTTCTCGAACGCCTCGAAGAGGGCCTTCGCGAGCGGTTCCTCCAGCGTCGTGTACGCCTTGACCGAATCGGCGGCCATTGCGGCGGACGCCGCGAAGAGCGACAGCACGAGAACCAAAAGCAACATCCGTTTCTTTCCGACCATACGGAACGCCTCCTTAAAATAAGGAAAATCATTATGGAGAAAACGCTTTGCAATACACGCTCTTCCAGACATTGACGTGTAAAATATACGCTCCGTTCCGGAGAGTGGCAAGACGGGCGCACGTGCGACCTGTGAAGGAATGTTACAATTCTTCCGGACGCAGGCGCGATGTCCGGCGGGGGGGGTGAGTTCCATGTTTCGGGGGCGTCGGAAGGGAAATGTGTGCAGTCTCTCGTCGCTGGTGCGGAACGCGCTCCCGAAGGGCGCGGAGGAGCACTTTCGCTTCACGGAGCTCCGACGTTGCTGGGCGGAGGTCGCCGGGCCGGTGTTGGCTCCGCTCACCGTCCCGGTGCGCATCGAGGACGGCTGCCTCGTCATTTCCGCGACGACGCAGGCGGTCGCGCATCGGACCATGCTCGAAGGGCAGCGCATCCGGGAGCGTCTGGAAAAGAATTTCCACATCGTCATACGCGGCGTCCGCCCGTATACGGGGCGCATCCGTCCCGTGCGCGCGAATCCCGCGGAACAGACCCCGAAGCCGTTCACGATCCGGGCGGACGAAACGCTCGTCCGCCGCTACAGGGAGACGTTCCGGGAGCGGATCGCCGAGCGGACGGTGGCGGATGCGCTGGCGTCGCTTGCGGCGACGATCGCCGCACGGCGCGTTCGCGTGAAGAAAAAGTGACCGCCGCGAGCGGACGGAGCGTGCAACATGAGACACAGTATCCAACTCGCCCGGACACTTCCCTTTTACGGGGATTTACGATAAAGTCTTATGGTACAGGTATTCACAAAATTCATTTCTGGAGGCGATACGATTGATCCGGAAGACGACAGGGAAACGGAATAGCGTGAAATTCGTAGTTGCACTGACGGCGCTGGTTTGCGTAATGCTTGCGGCGGGTGCGGTGTTTGCGGCTCCGAAACAGCTCACGCTGGCGACCGGAGGAACGGCCGGCACCTACTATCCGCTTGGCGGCGCCATAGCCCAGATCATCAGCACCAAGACCGGGCTCGTGAACATCACCGCCCAGTCCACGGGCGCATCGGTCGAGAACATGAACCTCATCGGCGCGGGCGACGTGGACATCGCCATCGTCCAGAACGACATCGCGCACTACGCCTATAACGGCATCGAGTTCTTCAAGACGAAGAACACAAACTTCAGCGCCATGGCGCGTATCTACCCCGAAATCATCCAGACCGTCACCCGCAAGGAAAGCCCGATCAACAGCGTCATGGATTTCAAGGGCAAGAAGATCTCCGTCGGCGCCCCGGGAAGCGGCAATGAGGCCAACGTCCGGCAGATCACCGACGTGTTCGGAATGACCTACAAGGATTTTGAAGCCCACTTCCTTTCCTATGCCGAGACCGGCGACCACTTCAAGGACAAGCTCATCGACGCGTTCATGTTCACGACCGGCGCGCCGAACTCCGCAATCCAGGACATCGCCACGCTCACGGCCCTCAAGTTCGTCGAGATCAAGGGCGCGGACCGCGACCTTCTCATGAAGAAGTACCCGTTCTTCGCGGCCGAGACGATTCCCGCGAACACCTACAAGGGACAGCCCGACGCGGTCGAGACCGTCGCGGTCCAGGCGATCCTGATCGTCGCGAACAACCTGCCCGAGGACATCGTCTATGCGATGACCAAGGCGATGTTCGAGAACAAGGCCGATATCGCCCAGGCGCACCACAAGGGCAACAGCATCGATTCCAAGAGAGCCCTCGACGGCATCACGGTTCCGGTGCATCCCGGCGCCCTGAAGTATTACAAGGAAATCGGCCTGGTCAAGTAGGAACCATCGGCAGCCATCGCCGGGGAGGGGGAGCGTTCCCCACCCCGGCGTTTTTTGCTTCACACACGCGGGAGAGGGAGGAGATAATGGAAAGAACGATCCGGCGCAGACTGACCACGCTTCTGATCGGCTGTTCCCTTCTGGTGCTGCTGTTCGCGATCGTTCCGGCGCTGACAGTCCGGAACAGGTCCGGGCGGCTCCTTCGCACGTTCCCGCTCGGCGCCGGGGAGACATTCGGTATTCGGTACACGCACTCGGTCGCCCGCCGTCCCGTCAGGGAGATTTTCACCGCGTCGCGCACAGGCGGCCTTCTTCTCCGGGAAACGACGTTTGACGCTTTCGGCGCGGGGCTCCCGTTCGAGCCGTACGACGCCGAGCGTTTTCTCGTCGGAAAGGATTGTTTCCGGATCGTGGGAATGCGCCGTCTGTTCGCGAATGTCGCCGTTCGGGTGGGACGCGTTGCGGAGCACGCGCTGCTCCTGAAGGGGAGCGAAACGCCGTTGCATTTATGGGAAGAACCGGGAGGCGCCCTGACATTCGGGGTGGAACAACGACCCGTATTATGGATAGCACTTCAGGAGGTATTGCAGTGAACGAAGAAAACATAAGACCGATACAGGAAAGCAAGACCATCAACGTGGACGAGATCCTCGCGAAATACGACAAGGAGTCCACGTTCCGCATTCTTTCGGGGTCATGGGAACAGATCATCAAAATCATCTGCATCTGCTTTTCGCTGTTTCAGCTTTATACGGCCGCATTCGGCGTCTTCCCCGCCCAGATCCAGCGGGCAGTGCACCTGGCCTTCGCGACGCCGCTGATCTTTTTGCTGTACCCGGCGACATCGAAGGGCTCCCGTTCATCGATGCATCCGCTCGACGTCGTTCTGGCGCTTCTCGGGACCTCGATCGGGCTCTACATGGTCGTCTTCTACGGGGACATCATGCTTCGGGGCGGATTGCCGACGTTCATGGACCTGTTCTTCGGAGCCATGGCGGTCCTTCTGGTCCTCGAAGCCGCCCGGCGTGTCGTCGGCCTGCCGATTTCCCTGATAGCGGCCCTGTTTATCGCCTACGCGCTGCTTGGTCCCTACATTCCGGGAATGATGGGCCACAGGGGCTTTGCGATGAAACGCATCCTGAGCCACCTGTACCTGACGACGGAAGGCATCCTGGGCCTGCCGCTCGGCGTATCGGCGACGTTCGTCTACCTGTTCATCCTTTTCGGCGCGTTCCTGCACAAGAGCGGCCTGGGCAAGTTCTTTATCGACCTCGCGCTGGCCGCCACGGGGCACACGGTCGGCGGTCCGGCGAAGGTGGCGGTCATGGCGAGCGGCCTCTTCGGGACGATCTCCGGCAGCTCCGTCGCGAACGTCGTGACGACCGGAACCTTTACGATCCCGCTCATGAAGAGCATCGGGTACCCGGCCCATTTTGCGGGCGCCGTCGAAGCCGCAGCCTCGACGGGCGGGCAGCTCATGCCGCCGATCATGGGCGCGGCGGCCTTCGTCATGTCGGAATTCATCGGCGTTCCGTACGTCAAGATCGCCATCGCGGCGGCGCTTCCGGCCGTGCTCTACTACCTCGCCGTCGGCTTGATGGTGCACATGGAAGCGTTGCGCCTCGGGCTCAAAGGGCTGCCCAAAGAGACCCTGCCCGATCCGAAGAAAGTCCTGAAGGATGGCGGACACCTGCTTCTTCCGCTCTTCGTCATCGTCTACATGCTCGTGAGCGGATACACCCCGTTGCGGGCGGCTCTCGTGTGCATTATCGCCACGATTGTCGTCGCCATGATGCGCAAGAGCACGCGGCTGAAGTTCTCCGACATCATGGAAGCCCTCGAGAACGGCGCCAGAGGGGCGCTCGGCGTCGCGGCGGCATGCGCGTGCGCGGGAATCATCATCGGCATCGTCACGCTCACGGGACTCGGTCTCAAGATGGCGAACGGCATCATCCTGCTCGCCGGAGGCAGCTTCTTCTTCACGCTCTTCTTCACGATGATCGCGTCGATCATCCTGGGAATGGGCCTGCCGACGACGGCGAAGTACATCATCCTGGCCTCGATGGCCGCTCCGGCGATCCAGAAGTTCGGCGTCCCGCCGATCGCGGCGCACATGTTCATCCTCTACTACGGAATCATCGCGGATCTGACGCCGCCGGTCGCGCTCGCAGCCTACGCGGGCGCCGGAATAGCGGGCGCGAACGCGATGAAGACCGGATGGACCTCGTTGCGGCTCGCCATCGCCGCGTTTCTGATCCCGTACATCTTCGCGTACGACCCGTCGCTGTTGCTCATCGATACGACGGTCGTCCAGGTCATCGGCGTCTCCATCACGGCCCTGATCGGCGCCTTCTGCCTTGCGGTCGCCGGAGCCGGTTTCTGGTACGGCAAACTGACACTGGTGGAGCGCGTCATCGTTTTTGCGGCCGCGTTGATGCTCATCAAGCCCGGATTATATACGGATATCGCGGGCGTGGTCATCCTGGCGGCCGAGTGGTGGTACCAGAAGCGAACTTTCCCGAAAACCGCCGTCTGATACGGACATCGGGAAAAGCTGCGCCAAACGGGAATACCAAGAGAGGGCGGTTCGGTTTTCCGAACCGTCCTCTCTCTGTCTGTCGTTACGCTCCCGTGGGCGATGCCGCGCTTTCCTGAACGAAACGGCCCGCGTGACCGGGGACGAAAGGCGCATGACAGCGGACCCGTAAAGGGGTAGAATATTCAGACTAGAGTTGCGGATCGAGCGATAAAAGCGTGTTGAACCATTGACGTGAGCTGACAACGGAGGTGGTGCGGGTATGAAAGGACGAAACGCGCTCCTGTGTGCGCTGGTGTTTGTGGTGCTGTATGGA
>CAZVUT010000058.1:9827-15568 GCA_964630155.1 uncultured Synergistaceae bacterium | reverse complement strand
CCATGATCATGGTCGGCCTGCTCTTCGGCTTCACGGGGCTCGTCGTCGCGCTGCTCTTCGTGAAGTTCGCGCGCGTGCTCGGCCGGATGATCCGCGGCGAAGGGATTCTCGCGCACTGGAGCTACGACCCGGCGTTCTGGACGACCTTCCTGGCCAAAGAGGAACGGGAGGTGAAGGGCGAGCTGCGCGGGCTCTTCATCATCGTCGCGTCGCTCTGCGGACTCGTTTTTGTCTCGGTGTTGATCGCGGATGTTCAGGCCGCGATGTGGGTCGGAGCGGCGCTCGCCGTGACGCTCGCGCTCTGCGCGCTCGGGGCGTGGCATCGCGTGCGCTGTCTGCGCGGCGATGCGGCCTCGGGATCCGCCCCCGAGGTCCTGATCGGGCGGGAGGGCGTCTGGCAGAACGGGGACTTCTACACGTGGGCGTTCCCGGGGGCCCGGCTCGAATCCGTCGGGAAGACGCAACGGAGCGGCTATGTCCTCGAGATCAACTTTTCGTCGCCCGCGAAGAACGGCAGGCAGTACACCACGATTCACATCCCGGTTCCGCCGGGAAGGGATGCGGAAGCGGCGTCGGTTCTGGAGGCGCTGGAGCGGGAGATCGCGTAGACGGGGCGTCCTGCTCCGGTCCGGCGTTACGCCTTTGCGGGCAGCTCCTCCGAGACGTACCCGACCGGGATCGCGCCGCCGATCGCGCTGCTCACCGCTGCGGCGCCTTCGGCGTGGAACGAGCCGCAGAGTTCGATGAGTTCGACCCCTTCGGCCGCGAGTTCCTTCGCCGCCTCGCAGGCTTCGTCGAAGGTCGCTACTGCCACGATCACGGCGCGGAACAGGCCCGAATCCATAACGGTCCGCTCTCCCGCAAAGCCCGGAGCCTTGAAGATGTATGCGTAACGGGTCAGTTTCGACATGTCGATCCTCTCTCCATTCAGTTCGGATTTTCTGTCCGCTGCCGACACATTGTATACGGGCCGGGGCGCAGTCTCAAGGGAAAACGCCGCCCCGAAATATCCTCCGACGCTTGCCGAACGCTCCCCGGGGTGGCACAATTCCTTTCAGGATATTTCACATCACAGCGCGGGAGTGTGATTTCGACATGACGGTTCGACGCATGCACAATCCGCCGTATTTTCCCGGACGGGGAGAGAGGCTCTTTTTGCCGCTTCTCGTCTGCGTCGCCCTCTTTGCGTGCGCGCTTCCCGCCCCGGCCTCGACGCGGATCGAAACGATCTCCGGCCCCATAGCCGGAACGACCGAACGCGGCGTTCGCGTCTATCGCGGAATCCCGTACGCCGCGCCTCCCGTCGGGGATCTGCGCTGGAAGGCTCCGGAGCCTCCGACCCCGTGGACGGCGCTCCGCGACTGCACGGAATTCGGCCCCGCGTGTCCGCAGCCGCCCCGCGCGAATGTCGGCAAAACCAGCGAGGACTGCCTCTCTCTGAACGTCTGGACGGCCGCTCCGGGCGCCGGGGCGAAGCGTCCGGTCATGGTCTGGATCCACGGCGGCGCGTTCCTGTCCGGCGCGGGATCGCTTCCCTCGTATGACGGAGCGGCGCTCGCGCGCAAGGGCGTTGTTGTCGTGACCTTCAACTATCGCCTCGGAGCTCTCGGCTTCCTGAGCCACCCCGCGCTCGACGCGGAATCCCCCCGGAAGACCTCCGGCAACTACGGGCTTCTCGATCAGATCTTCGCGCTCGCCTGGGTGCGCGACAACATCGCCGCGTTCGGCGGCGATCCGGGCAACGTCACGATCTTCGGCGAGTCCGCAGGCGCGATCTGCGTCACGTACCTGATGACGAGCCCGATGGCTGCGGGCCTCTTCCACAAAGCCATCGCGCAGAGCGGCGGCCCCTTCGGACTTTCGGACATGCGCCCGCGCGACGACGAGAGAACCCGCGCGCTGCGGAGCGGAGAGCGCTTCGCGGCGTCGCTCGGATGTCCCGGTCCGGGTGCGGACGCGCTCGCAGGCCTCCGCTCAAAACCGGTCGAAGAACTTCTCGCGGCCTCCGCGCAGGCTTCGTCCTTCCTGAAGCCGTCGGGAATCCGCTTTTCCCCGGTCGTCGACGGCGTAGTCCTGCCGGAACATCCGGCGCGCGCCTTTCTCGAAGGACGCCAGGCCGATGTTCCGGTTCTGACGGGGAGCAACAAAAACGAAGGAACGATGTTCTACGAACCCGTCACCCGCGAGGCGTACGAAACGTGGGTCGAGGGCCTTTTCGGGCAATACGCCCCGAAGGTGCTCGCGCTCTTTCCGGCCCGGAGCGACCGCGACACTGCGGACGCGTTCGACCGGCTCTTCACCTGCGCGATGTTCGCCGCTCCCGCGCGCTTCATCGCGGCGTGCGCCGAACGGCGCGGACGGAAGGCGTATCTCTACCGGATGACCCGTCGTCCGAACAGCGACAGGGCCCGGAAACTCGGCGTCTTTCACGGCCTCGATATCGGGTACGTCTTCGGTTCGGTCGCGGGACGTCCGGGATTCACCGATACGGACGCGTCGCTCTCGAACGCGATGATGGACTACTGGACTTCGTTCGCGCGTTCCGGCGACCCGAACACCTGGGGGCGCCCGGCATGGCCGGCGTTCACGCATTCGAACGGACGCTCCATGGAACTCGGGGATCGGGCCATTCCGCGATTCTACCTCGACCGGCGCGAGAGCGTGTTCTTCGAGGAAATCATGAAGGATTCGATCGGCGCGAGATAGAATTCCGCGAAAACGAGTTCTTGAAACGAGTTCGATTGTATGCAACAATCATGGGACGTTGTGGCGGATTCCCTCCGTTCCGCGCCGTTTCAGACGGCGATTCGCATGTACGGGACGGATGAATCCAACGGAAAAACGACTGCCGGAAGGGAGTGTTTCGATATGCTGTACCGCAAGATGCCCCGGATCGAAGAGAAGCTGTCCATCCTCGGGTTCGGCGCGATGCGTCTGCCCGTGAACGCCGACGGCTCTGTGGACGACAAGACCGTCGACGTCATGATGCACAAGGCCATCGAGGGCGGGATCAACTACGTGGACACCGCGTGGCCCTACCACGGGGGAAAGGGCGAGGACGCCGTCGGCCGCGCGCTCCGCGGCGGGCTGCGCGACAAGGTCATGCTCGTGACCAAGATGCCCGTCTGGATCATCAACTCCCAGGCCGACATGGAGCGCACGCTCGACGAGCAGCTCAAGAAGCTGCAAACGGACCACATCGACATCTACCTGCTGCACTCGATGACCGACCCCCGGTGGCGGAGCATGCAGAAGCTCGACGCTCTCGCCTTCCTGGAGCGGGCCCGCGCCGCGGGAAAGATCCGCTATATCGGATTCTCGTTCCACGACGGCGTGAAGCTGTTCCGGGAGATGGTCGACGCCTACGACTGGGATATGTGCCAGATCCAGTACAACCTTCTCGACCGGAACTTCCAGGCCGGGACGGAGGGCCTGCGCTATGCCGCGTCGAAGGGAATCGGAATGACCATCATGGAGCCGCTCAAGGGAGGCATTCTCGGAATGCCGGTCGAGGGCGGCCTTCGCGATATTGCGGCCCGTTCGGGCTACAACGCTCCGAACCTGGCCGACATGAGCCTTCGCTGGGTGTGGAACCATCCCGAGGTCAGCGTGGTGCTCTCCGGTATGAGCACGCCCCGTCAGATGGAAGAGAACCTTGAATCCGCTGATCGCGGCGTTGCGAACGGCATGAGCGACTCGGATCTGAAAATGGTCGACGACGTCCGGACGCACCTGCAGAGCCGCATCCGGGCCGCCTGCACGGGCTGCTCGTACTGCATGCCCTGCCCGCAGAGCGTCGACATCCCGCAGTGCTTCCGAAGCCTCAACGACGCGTCGCTCTCCGGAAAGTGGGAGGCGCTGAAGGCGAACTACCTCTACCTGCTCGGCGGCACGCGAGAACTCAAGGGCGCGTCGCACTGCGTCGAATGCGGCCTGTGCGAGACGAAGTGCCCGCAGCACCTTCCGATCCGCAAACTGCTGAAGGAAGTCAAGGAAGCTTTCGGGGTGTAGGCGGGAACATCGCGGGCGAAAAAACGAGGCCGGGTCGAAAGACCCGGCCTTCTCGCTTCACGGATGCCCCGGCGCAGGCTTCGAGCCTTGTTTTTTCGGCGCGAGCCATCCGCTGAGGACTTTCGCTCCCCTGCGTTTTTTCGAACCCCGGATCAAAACGTCACTTCAGCCTTTCCTCAAGCTCCTCCAGTCCGCAGTCCTCCCAATGGAGCCGGTGCGACGCGAACGCGGCCGTGTATTTGAGCCCCGAGCCCGTGAACACGAGGGCGACGCGTTCCCCCTCCTTCACGATCCCCTTCGCCCGGGCCTGACGCAGCGTCGCGAGCGGAACGGCCGCCGCGGGCTGTCCGAAAAGCCCCGAGCGCGCCATGTCGGCCTGCGCGCGGGTGATCTCGTCCTCGGTCGCCGCGAGCGAATGCCAACCGCGGGAGCGGAGTTCCAGCAGCACGCGGTTCCCGCTCGGCGGGAAGGGGTTCTCGATCGCGTGGGCGATCGTGTGCGGGGCAGGGAATGGGCTGATGTGCTCGTCGCTGCGCGCGAACGCCGTCGCGATCGGCGAGCACCCGGCGGCCTGCGCGCAGATGAAGCCGGGAATCCGGTCGGCGAGGCCTGCGGCCTTCAGGTCCATGAAGCCGTTGATGATCCCGCGGATGTTGCCGCCCGCGCTCGTCGGAACGATCACCCAGTCGGGCAAACAGCCGTCCGTCTGTTCGAAGATCTCGAACGCGATCGTCCGCGATCCGGCGACGCGGAAGGGGACGTCCGAGTTCATGAAGTAGATCCCCCGCTCCGCGCCGATCCGGATGCTTTCGGCGTACAGCCCGTCGTACGCGCCCTGGACGCGGATCAGTCGCGGACCGTAGATCGCGATCGGGGCCATCTTCTCCTCCGCGAGATCGCCCTTCACGAGGATGACCGTCTCGAGCCCCGCGGCCGCGCCGTACGCCGCGACCGACGCGGCCATGTTTCCGGTCGAAACCGTCCCGACGCGCGTGAAGCCGAGGGCGCGCGCGTGTGCGACGCAGGCGGCCGTCCCGCGGTCCTTGAACGACCAGGTCGGGTTCGCGCTCTCGTTCTTGACGACGAGCGACGAGAGCCCCAGTTCGCCCGCGAGGCGCGACAGGGGAACGAGCGGCGTGTTTCCTTCGCCGAGCGACAGCCACTCGCCCGGCTCGAACGGGAAGAACGCGCCGTAGCGCGACGGAAGATCGCGCCCGTCCTCGTCGATCCCCGACTCCGTCCAGTCGAGATCGAGCGGCTCGCCGCAGGAGCAGCGGAACACGGCGTCCGCGTCGTACACGGCGCCGCAGGAGCGGCAGTGAAGCATGGATCGTTTCATTCGGACTCATCTCCTTTCGGGCGCAGGGAACAAACGCCCGTCTCCGGAGAAAAGCATACCATCCGAAGCCGGAAAGCGGTCGGCGGGATCTCGTCATGCCTCCGCTTCTCTGTCATAATTGCGAAAAATACACAGACAGATGGAGGGATCGGACACATGGGCGGCATGAAGCGGATTCTGGCGATCAACGGAAGCCCGAGGGGGCGTGCGAGCAACACGCAACGCCTCGTGAACGCGTTCTTCGAAGGAGCGGCGCAGGCGGGCGCGGCGTGCGAGACGCTCTTCGCGACGGAACTCGACATCCACGACTGCGTCGGGTGCTTCTCGTGCTGGAACAAAACCCCCGGCGTCTGCGTCTTCAAGGACGACATGCCGAAGGTGCTCGAAAAGA
>CAZVUT010000058.1:0-9727 GCA_964630155.1 uncultured Synergistaceae bacterium | reverse complement strand
AAAACCCCCGGCGTCTGCGTCTTCAAGGACGACATGCCGAAGGTGCTCGAAAAGATGCTCGACCTGGACCTTCTCGTCTGGGCCACGCCGCTCTACCACTTCGGGATGACCGCGCGGCTCAAGCGGATCATGGAGCGAACGCTGCCGCACGCGAAGCCCTGGATCGTCCGCGACGGGGAGCACTACCACCACCCCATCCGATACCCGGGGCGGATGGCGCCGCACTTCCTGATCTCCAACTGCGGCTTTCCGGAGCGGCATCACTTCGGGGCGCTCGTCGAGGAATTCCGGCTGCTCGTGGGAAAACGCAGCGAGGCCTTCCTCGGCTCGATCCTCTGTGCGTCGGGCGAACTCCTGAAAGTCCCCGAACTCGCGTCGCGGACGGCGTGGTACCTCGATGCGGTGCGGACGGCCGGCAGGGAGATGGCGGAACGCCGCGCGATCTCCGACGAGACGGCCCGGACGCTCGAACGGCCGCTCATCGATATTCAGTCGTTCGTCGTGATGGCGAACGCGACGTGGGACGTCCCCGGCGAGGTTCCGCCGACGCCCGAAGAGGCCCTCGGCGGAGAACCGCTGACGCCGGAAACGGCAGCGATGCTCCGGATGCTCAGGATGCGGGAGGCGACGGACTCCGCGAAGGGAAAGTAATGTTTCGGCGGCGCCCGGCGAGCGTGCATGCCGCACAGCGGCGGTGGGAGAAAGCCGGCCGATTCGGGGATAGCCCGGTTCGACCGGCCTTCGCGCGCCGGGGATTACTTCGTCTCTTTCTTTTCGATCACGAGGAACACGCTCGATTCGTCGACCTCCTCGACTCGGTGCGGATGTCCGCTCGCGCGGCCGAGGGCGTCGAGGTCGGCCTCCGAGAAAGTCCGGGCGACGAAGCCGTCGCGGCAGACGATGAGCCCGTCGCGCGTCTTCTCCTCGTCGATCGCGCCGAGGAGCCCCTTGTCCGCCTGCTCGCGGAACCACGCCAGCCGATGCTCCCAGAACTTCGCGCTGTAGCTGCTGCAATAGAGCGTCCCTCCCGGAACGAGGGCCTTCACGCAGCGCGCGACCGTGTCGGCCGCGTCGCCCTTCATCGCCGACAGGGCGTTCTGGAGGCACAGGACGACGTCGAATTCCGCGTCGAACGCGAGCGCGTGGGCGTCCATCGTCTCGATGCGGCAGTTCGGCGCGTCGGCGAGGTACTCGCGCCCGAACGCGACGGAGTCCTCCGAAATGTCGATCCCCGTGACCGAGGCGGCGAACGGGGCGAGCGCCTTCATGATCCGTCCGTACCCCGCTCCGAGTTCGAGCACCCGCTCGTCGCCGCGCAGCCCGCGGCGCACGAAGTCGATTTCCGCGTCGAGGTACCGCCGCACCCTGTCGATGCCGGTCTCGTACACGCGATACAGGTTCGAGGCGTTCAGCTTTTGCGCGTAATAGTTGTTCGTCATGCGTCCCCCTCCGGATCGGTCCCGCGCGCCGGACGGCATTCGCGCCGCGTTGGTCGTTCCGCACGGAACGAAATGATATCGTCACGCATCGGGATGAGATAGCTCTTCCCTTGTTCCTCTTTCTATCACAATCGTCTCATTTTCGCACGCAAGCGTTTTCCCGCAGTCTCAGGCGACAATGTATTGTATAAAGTACGCAATGCGCCTATAATCTCGCTCGTGATTTCAATTTCATCGGAGGTGGACCAGGTGAGAAAGACAGTTGCGGCGGCATTGATTCTGTTGTGCATGGCGGTTCCGGCATCGGCGAAGGTGTACAAGGCGGCGGATATCCCCGGCACCGTCAGGGAAAAGGTGGCCGGAGGCGTCGGCAATCTCGACTGCCGGTACGCCGTTGCTTCCGGAGCGGCATCGGCGGACGCGGCGCTCCAGGTGATCGGCATGCTCAAGCTCGAGCCCGGCTGCTCGATCGGCGTCCACAAGCACGCGGCCAACGAAGAGACCTACGTGTTCATCTCCGGAACGGGGATCTATACCGATACCGACGGCAAGACGTACGAAGTGGGCCCCGGCGACATGACCGTCACGTCGAAGGGCGAGTCGCACGGCCTGGCGAATAACGGAAAGACCCCGCTCGTCTGGGTCGGCGTCATCGCGCAGAAGTAGCCGCCCGTTCGTCGCGGACATCGAAGAAAAGCCGGCGAAGAGTTCTTCGCCGGCTTTGTCGTATAAAACATGCCGGAGACAGAGATATAACGGTTCGGTCCCGCCCGTGCCGTGCGTCAGGCGCCCCCGTTCCTCCGGGAGCGTCTTCCCGTCGCGAGCAGCGGAAGCAGCAGCAGCGCCGCCCATGCGGAGTGCGCCCCGAGGCCGCATCCGCCGCCGTTTCCCTGTGGCGGGATGATCGGGATATCGGACGGCGACGGCGTTCCGGCTCGTGTGAAGACCTTGAGGCAGACGTTCGCGTTCGGATACGGGATCGTGACGTCGGCCCAGTCGCTTCCGGTCAGGCCGAAGAAGCTCTCGCCGGGGTTTGCCGTCGCCTGTTCGGAGTAGTCCGCGAGGACGGTCTCCATCGGAACGGGGAAATTCCACCCCGGCGTGGTCAGGCGAACGGCAACGGAGAAACGGTCTCCCGACGTCACGGGGACGGGAGTTTTGAACGGAACGGTGTGATACCCCGTTTCGGGCAGTGTTCCCTGCGCGACCTGCGTCATCGTTCCCGAGTCCGGATCTCCGGCCGAAACGCGTCGGTAGACGCGGATTTCGTAGGTCGAGCCGGGCATGTAGGCGTAGAACGACGCCGCCGCGAGCGTCTCCGTCGCCTTGGCGGTCCAGATATTCGCGAACCACGCCGTGTCGCTTCCGGCGCCGATGTTCGAAACCCAACCCAGCGGATCGTAGTCGTAGCGGCGCGCGTACGGCTTCGTCGTCGTTCCGGCGTACGCGACGCCCCCGCCCAGCGACGGCTCGTGGTAGGAGACGCGGAAATAGCCGTTGTCGCCCCACGCGGTCCCCCAGCTGTTCTTGACGATCCACGCGCCGGGGCCCGGGGGCGGCGTCGTGAAGTTCGCCGCGGCGTACGTGTCGTCCCAGCCGACGATGACGACGCCGTGATCCGATTCGTGTACGGCCGGTCCGGAGTAGAAGGCGTTCGTCGCGGCGTTCCACGAGGACGGAAGTTCGTCCATTCCCGCCCAAAGCACGACGGAAACCGCGCCCCGGTCGAAGATCGCCTGTTTGACGACGTCGCGGAGCAGCGCGGGGTACGGCGTTGCGTTCAGGAAGGCCGCGATGTTGATCTGCGGCATGTGCAGCGCGTCGGTCAGGTGCGCGGCCGTCGGCTCGCGGCCCGTGGGATTGTCCGCGCCGCCGTAGGGGCAGTCCGACTCGTTCGCGGCGCCGCGACCGCGCGCGAGCACGGCGACGGCCTGGAAGTCGGCTCCGCCCGCGTCGTAGATCGGCGTGACGTCGGTCGTGAAGGCGACGTCGTCGGAGTAGGCGAAATAAGCCAGGTGTCGTTCGGCGAGGTCCGGGGACGCGCCGCCCGCCTTCAGGATCGTGGATTCGAGCGACCCGAGGGCCGCGAAGGCCCAGCAGGTCCCGTAGGGCGCCTGGTCGCGGACGGGCGTCACATGGCCGCCCGTCCGCAGGTCGTACCAGAGAGGCAACGCCGCCCTCCCGGCGCGCCCCTCTTCGAGTCGCGCCCGGGCGATGTCGGCCGAAGCGAAGTCGATGGGGCCCTGGCGATATCCGGTCATACGCCCGCCGGCGGTCGCGGTCCGTCCTCGCGCAGCAGCGTTCAGGAAGCGCGCCGACACGGGCGCCGTCGTCCATTCAGCGTCGGCCCGGGCTTCGGACGGCAGGGCGCCCGCTATTCCCGCCGCAAGAACGCACAGAATTCCGGCCCGCACGATATGTCGCATGGTCATCCCTCCAGAAAGATACGAAATGATCTCCCCTATTGTATCGGGAACGTCCGGCGAATGCCTAATCGATGCGGCATTCGATCCCGGACGCGCGCAGGAGTTCCGCGAACCTTCCGATCTCCTCCGGTTCCACGGCGGCGCTGTCGGGCATGAGGTACGCGCGCCCGAGTCCCTCGTACTTCGAGACCCCGAGCGTGTGGTACGGCAGCAGACGCGCCTTCGCAATCCCGAGGCGGGCGCAGAGCCGCGCGAGCGCTTCGAAGAAGTCCGCGCTCGCGTTGACGCCCCCGACGACGGGGACGGAGACCGTGATCCTGTCGGCGCAAAGCGCCGCGAGACGTTCCAGATTTCCGAGGATGCGTTCGTTCCCCTGCCCCGTGACGCGCCGGTGGACGGCGTCGTCCAGGCATTTGACGTCGAAGAAGAAAAAGGCGATATTGCGGATGAAGGGCTCGACCGATTCCCAGTCGAAAAAGCCGCACGTCTCGACGCCGACCGACAGCCCCACGGAGGCGCAACGCGCGAGAAAATCCCGGACGAACGCGGGCTGCGCGAGCGGCTCGCCGCCGGAGAGCGTGACGCCGCCGCCGGAGTTCCGGTAGAAGATCGCGTTCTGCCGCACGCGCGCGTAGAGCGCGTCCGCGGTCCATTCTCGCCCCACCGTCCGGAGCGACCGCGTCGGGCAGCGCGCGACGCAGGGCGTGTCGGCGCACCGCGAACACGCCTCGCGCGCGAAGACGGGGCCTCCGTCGCTCCCCACAGAGACGGCCCCCGACGGGCAGACGGACGCGCACGCCATGCAGCGCTCGCATGTCGAGCGGACGTTCATGAGTTCGCGCCCGCGCTCCTGCCCCTCGGGGTTCGCGCACCAGCGGCAGCGCAGCGGACAGCCCTTGAGGAAGACGACCGTCCGGAGCCCCGCGCCGTCCGTGACGGCGAAGTCCTGGATGTCGAAGACCGTCCCTTCGGCGCGCTCCATCACAGGCTGTGCTCGGTCCGCGCGATGATCTGGTCCTGAACGGGCTTCCCGAGTTCCACGAAGAACGCGCTGAACCCCGCCACGCGGACGATGAGGTCGCGGTAGAGTTCGGGGCGCGCCTGCGCGTCGCGGAGCATCCGGCCGTCGACGACGTTGAACTGGAGCTGGAAGCCGTTGCGGTCGAAGTAGCTCTTGATGAGCGACAGGAGCTTCTTCGAGCCCTCGACGCCCCAGATGGTCTTTGGGTGGAACTTCATGTTGTGCAGCCCGCCCCGGATGCGCGTGTGGTCGATCTTCGACGACGACAGCAGCACCGCGAACGGCCCGTTCACGTCCGTTCCGGGATAGGGCGACGTGACGCCGTCGGCGAGCGCGTCCCCGGCCGAGCGACCGTCGGGCGTGGCGCCGCAGGCCTTCCCGAACGGCGTGTGCGTCGTGATCGCGAGCATCGACGGGTCGTACGGCTCGCCGAGATAGTTCTTCTGCGCCGCGACGACATCGCAGTACCGGTCGAACAGATCCTCGTAGACGCGGTCCGCCGCGTCGTCGTTGTTGCCCCACTTCGGCGCGTCGAGCGCGCGCCGCTTGAGGTCGCCTCGCCCCTCCCAGTTCGACAGGCACGCCTCGCGAAGCTCTCCGAACGTGCAGACGCGGTCCTCGTCGACGAGCTTCCGGACTGCCGCGATCGAATTGACCGCGTTGACGAGGCCGCTGCTCAGCGTCGTCGGCGTGCCGTTGCAGACGGCCCCGCCGTCGTCGAGGGACTTGCCGCGCGCGATGCAGTCGCGGACAAGGGCGGACGAGAAGATCAGCGGGCAGGTCTGGCGGTGCGCCGCCATCGCGTAGTTCCAGTACCGCTGCCAGTTGCCGATCGCGTCCCTCATGTGGACCTCGTAGGCCGCGAGAAGCTCGTCCGTGTTCGTCGGGACGGCGGTCGCCGTGAACGCGATTCCGGTCCGCGGGTCCACGCCGCCGTTCATCGCGAGTTCGAGGATCTTGCCGTGGTTCACGAACCCCGCCTGGACGATGCCGTGGCTCATGCCCTCGAGCGTCGGCTCCGTGCAGCCGCCCATCGCCGCGTACTTCCGGATCACCGAGAGCGGCGCGCCGCTCTTCTGGAGTTCGTGCTGCGCGAACACCCTGAGGTTGAACCACGCGGGAAAGCCGCACCCGGTCTTGACGCACTCCGCGGCCTTCAGCAGGAACTCGTCGCTCAGGCCGTCGTCGTACCAGATCGAAAGCGTCGGCTGCGTCGTGCGGCAGTTGATCGCCGACTGGAGGATCAGCATCGACAGCTCGTTGTCGGCGGGACGGCCGTGTTCGTCCACGCCGCCCAGCATCATGTTCTGGAAGAGGTTCCCCGAGCCGAGCCCCTCCCACGAAAACGACGCGACGTACTCGATCTCCGTCATCTTGACGCGAAGCGCCTCGAGAAGTTCGAGGACCTCGTCGTTCGATATCCGGCCCGCGTCGATGTCGCGTTTGTAGTAGGGGTACATATAGCGGTCGAAGCGTCCGGGCGAATACCCGAGGTGCGACCCCTCGATGTGCCCCGCGAGGTAGACGAACCAGAAGGCCTGAATCGCCTCGCGGAAGTCGCGCGGGGGCTCCGCCGGGACGCGCTCGCACCGCTCCGCGATCGCGAGAAGCTCCGCCTTGCGCGCTTCGTCGCCTTCGCCCGCCGCCAGGTCGCGCGCGGCGGCCGCATAGTTCCGCGCCCACGCGATCGTCGCTTCGAGCACGCGGACGCACGCGCGCCGGAAGTAGATCCTCTCGGCCGATTCCCAGTCCGTGACGGACGCTTCCGCGATCTTCTCGCGGGCCCGGGCGATGACGCCGTTCAGCCCTTCGGCCAGCGCCGTCTCGAAGTCGAGCACGTAGCGCCCCTCGGGGGCGGGGTCGTGCGGCGCGGTGTAGAGCACGGCCTTCCAGCCGTTCTCGATGTACGCGGCCTGCGGGTAGGCGCTCTTCCAGAGCGCGTCGCCGACATCCTGCATGCACTTTCCCCGGAAGTACTCCGCGCAGCTTTTGAGCGTCTCGCGGTCCTCGTGCGACAGCAGGAACTTGCCGCCGAAGAACGAATAGCCGCCCTTGCCCGAGATCTCGCGCCCCGCGCCGATCCCGCCGCCGGTTCCCAGTTCCGTGACGCTGTCCTGCGCCTCCTGCTCCTCGTGCCGCAGCTCTCGCAGGACGTAACCGCAGGCGTAGTTGCAATAGGGGATCGCGCCGCGGACGTACCGCGTCTTGCCGCCTGCGAAGGGCTCGCCGTCGCGGATCGAGGGCGTGAGGTGTTCGAGCGCCCACGCGTGGCACTCGGCGCGGCGCTCGAACGCGTTCATGCCGTCCGTCCTCCGGTGCGCGTCCGTGTAGTGCCGGATGTACTCCACGTCGACGTAGAGCGGCTCGGAAAGATACCGGTCCCGCATGAGCCGAACGTTCGCCGTCGACGGGGCCCCCGCGATCTCGCGCGAGACGGGAACGTCGATCTGTCCGTTCATTTCCAGACGCCTCCTTTGAGAAACCGTGAGAAACATTGCGAAGAGACTGTCGTATCGGACAATAACGCTACAGCGCGAAGTGTGAGTTGTCAACGAAAAAAGACAGGGGGACGTCCCCGTGAAAGGTCGCCCCCCTCATTATGACGAGCGGATTCCTGTGAACAGCGCGTTCCCCTAGAACCCCATATCCTCCCCGACGATGACGACGTGCATCTCAGTCGTGTTCGGGCGCTTGCCGATGATCGTCGTGACGTTGCAGATCCGCGTCGGCCCCTGGCAGTCCATGCACTCTCCGGTCTTCACGCACGGGTTCGGCAGGCCGATCCGGCTGTTGTTCACGGGCGCGGCGACGCTCCGGATGCGTTCCTCCGCGGCGCCCAAGTCGCGGACGATCTTGTTGATCCCCGCGACGACGATGACCTTTCCGGGCCCGAAGATCATCGCGGCGACGCGGTTGCCCGTCCCGTCGACGTTCACGAGCTTTCCGTCCATCGTCACGGCGTTCGAGCCGGTCAGGAAGACGTCGCAGGTCAGCTGCGCGCGCCGGATCCGGAGCTTTTCCGCGGCGTCCAGCCCCGGGGCGTTGTGGTTCAGGATCGTGCAGCCCCGTTCCTTCAGCGTCTCGAGAACCCCGAGTTCCGCGATCGTCCACGACCCGCCCACGCCGACCGTGACCGATTCCGGAACCAGCCGCAGGACCTCCGCCGCCGCCTCGGCCTTCGTCGCGCAGTACGCGGCCTGAAAGCCGTTTTTCGTCAGGGCCTCGACGACCCTCTTCCCCACAACGTCGTGATGCCGCGCTGCATGTTCGTTCATCCGAAAACGCGCCTCCCTGTTTCGGCCGCCGGAATACCAACGGGGCCGCCTAAGTTTTCGCCTTCGTCACCTCTTATACGCAATGACCTCGATTTCGACAAGGGCGTTCTTCGGGAGCGCGGATACTTCGACGAACGACCTGGCGGGCGGTTCGGACGTGAAAAACCGGGCGTAGACCTCGTTGACGGCGGCGAACGCGCCCATGTCCGTCGCGAAGACCGTCGCTTTGACGACATCCGTGAGCGAGAGCCCCTCGGCCGCGAGCAGGGCGCTGACGTTCTTCAGAACCTGTTCCGTCTGCTCCGCGGGGGACGCGCCGACCATGCTCCCGGTCGCGGGGTCGAGCGCGATCTGTCCGGAACAGAACATGAGATTCCCGGCGACGACCGCCTGGCTGTACGGGCCGACCGCCGCCGGCGCCGTCTGTGTCGCGATGATGCGTTTCATGAAACCCACCTCCATTATGGAATATGTTCCGAATGTGCGCCCTATGCGCCGAACTCCCCGCACGCGACCGGGACGACCGAGCCGCCCACGGTGATCTCGATGTGTCCGTCGCGCTCGTGCGCGCGCAGGTGAAGCAGCGAGGGGCGGTCGATCTCGTACCCCTGTTCGGCGCGGATGTCGACCTCAGCCTTGCCGAAGTAGCGGCGCCGTACCATGTAGCCCGCGAGGCAGCCGCAGCCGCTTCCCGTCGCGGGGTCCTCCGGGATGCCGAGGTAGTCGGCGAACATCCGCACGCTGATGTGGTTCCCCGGTTCGTGGGGCTCCGGGCAGAAGATCAGGACGTTCTTCGCCCACGTTGTTGCGATGAGCGCGAAGTACGCGTCCCGGTTCGTCCGCGCGCGTTTGAGCGCGTCGAGCGACCGGAGCGGAACGATGATGTGCGCCAGCCCTGTCGAGACCTCTTCGATCGGGAAGGCCGCGTCGAAATCGGCCTCGTCGAGCCCGATGACCGGCGCGAGCCGCGAGGCCGGAAGCTGCGAGCGGAACTCCGGCTCGACCTGGCGCATCCGGTAGACGTCCCGCTCCCCCTCTCGTCTCACCGTGACCGGAATCCGTCCGACCTGCATGTCGAGCAATATTTCGTCGGCCTTTCCGCCTTCGAACAGCCGCCGGATGACGTCGGCCGTTCCGAGCGTCGGGTGCCCCGCGAACGGGACCTCGTGCGCGGGCGTGAAGATCCGCACCCGGTACGCGCCGTCCGTTTTGTCCGGGTCGATGAAGGATGTCTCGGAGTAGTGCATCTCCGCCGCCATGTGCTGCATCTCGTCCGCCGTCAGCCCCCGCGAGTCCGTGAAAACCGCGAGCTGGTTCCCCTCGTACGCGCGCTGCGCGAATACGTCCAGAATCTCGAACTTCCGCATGAATGTCCGCCTCCCTGTCGATTGTTCTGTGAACGCCCGAATGCTATCGCCTGCGGGGGAACCGGAAACATCCAATCGAAATCGGGTTGAGCCGACATTCGCGGGGCGTGAGATCGCTGTCCGGGAGATCCGGAAGATCCGCTCGTCGTGACGACGCGCTCGCGCCGTCCGGGGATGACATTATCGCTGTCCGACGACA
>CAZVUT010000057.1:0-15916 GCA_964630155.1 uncultured Synergistaceae bacterium | reverse complement strand
TCGGCATCTTCGTCATGCACGAACGTTCGACGGCCGCGCAGTGGACGGGGATCGCGCTCATCGTCGCCGGGTCCCTCGCCGTGAGCCTGTAACGTTTCTCCAGTATTGCGGAAGGTCTGATCTCTTGCGTATTATCATTAGCCGGCTTATAATATGCGAACAAAATAGTTGGAGGGCACGAGATGTTTTTGCTCCGGGATTTGCCCGATGATACCCTGATCGCCGCGTTTCAGATCCGGTACCCGGAAATGGACGCATCCGCGGTCAAGGCGTTCCTGCATCTGATGCGTACGGGAAGCGACGTCCTCCGCGCCGCGGAAGGCATGTTCGCGCGGTACGGCATCTCGCAAGGCCGGTTCTGCGTCCTTATCGTGCTGCACCGAAGTCCGTTCGAGGCCATCGGCCTTTCATCTTTGGCCGAAAAGGTCGGCGTGACGAGAGCCACAGTGACGGGGCTCGCGGACAATCTGGAAAAGGACGGGTTTCTGGAACGCCTGCCGGATCCGGATGACCGCAGACGAATGCAGGTCCGGATGACGGACACGGGGCGCTCTCTGATGGAATCGATCCTGCCCGATTACTATCGGCGCGTCTCGCAACTCATGGCCGGCGTGGACGAAGAAAGCCGCGCCCGACTGGTGGAGATTCTCGCCGGCGTGAATCGGGGTGTTCCGCGGATGTGAAATTTTTTTCCGCTATATGATTAGTCGGCATACTATCAGGTGGCTTCCTTTGCGCGAATTCCGTTGCGGAGGATTCCGCGCGTATCCGGAGAAATGAAGGAGTGGGGAAGAATCATGAAAAACATCGTCGTCATAGCGTTGCTTTTTGCCGGATGTATCGCAGCCCCGACGAAGCCGGTTTTCGGAGCTTCTTTCGGCCCGATGTCGGAAACGCGTCTCGGCGTATCAATCCGGGATACCGGAAGCTGCACGGTCCCTGCGGCCTCCGTGATGGACGGAAACGAGCTTCCCGCGTCGATCTCGCCCGATGCGATGGTGACTGTGAACGTCCGTACGATCGTACTCAGGCATCCGCGGATTGGATTCGTCCTTCTTGATACGGGGATGGACCGAGCCTTTCAGAGCTGCCGGACAGGGCGATTCAGAGGGGAGAAGGTGAATGAGTTCCTACGGGATTTCGTCGGTCGTCAGACTCCGGGCTCGTCGCTCGCCGAATGTCTCGGCGCGGAAAAAGGCGGCATCGCCGCTATCGCGTACAGCCATCTGCATTTCGACCACATCGCCGGGACGGTCGATCTGCCGCGCGCCCGTCGCTATATCGCCGGAAAGGGCGAGTCCTTCGAAACAATTCCCGGTGTGTTTGAGGCCGATTATCTTGCGGACGTCACGGAAATGGAAACTCCGCGCTTCGATTCCGGCTATGTCCTGCCGCCGTTCGGCGAAGCCGCGGATCTGCTCGGGGACGGTTCTTTGCTTGCGTTCGCGCTCGAAGGGCACTCCCCCGGAGGACTCGTTTTCCTCTTTTGGGATGGAAACGAGCCGGTCCTTTACCTTGGCGATGCGATGACGGAACTGTCCGAAGGCGGGTGCGTCGCGCCCGGACGGTTTTCAAAAGACAGGGACGTCGCGCACGGGAAAGCGATTGAAATCCGGACGTTTCTGGCGGCGCATCCGGAAGTTCGGGGAGTGGCGTCCCACAAGGTTCTCACAGTTAGAGAGCCGGCGGCGCGGTGAGGCTTCAAGACATTTCTCCTTCGGATGAAAGCGATGTTCGTCGTGTTCGTCGCCGCGCACGCCGCATTCGCGTTTCTTCGTTGGAAATGTCCCATGCTCCTATGATAGAGTATCCCGCGAAAGAGCCATCGTCCAGACAAAAAACGATCGGGAGGGGTTCATCGTGCCGGTTTCGACGCAATGGGTGAAGGAGCGGGCCGCGGCGCTCGGGGCGGATCTGTGCGGCGTTGCGGACGCCGATAGTTTTTCGGGCGCGCCCGAAGGCTTCAATCCGGAGGATGTCCTGCCGGGATGCAGAACGGTCGTCGTCCTCGCGAAACGCTTCCTTTCGAGCACGCTTTCGGCGCGGTCCACGATTCCGTACACGGATGTCCGCAACAGGCTGACGCGGTTCATGGACGACCTGAGCATCGCGCTGTGCTACGAACTGGAGGATTCCCGACTCTCGGTCGTTCCCGTCAACGCGATCGGTCCCACCGAATGGGATGCGAGGACGGGGAAGAGCCGGGGAATCATATCGCTCAAGCACGCGGGCGAACTTGCCGGGCTCGGGAGGATCGGGAAAAATACGTTGCTGGTCACGCCGAAGTTCGGCAACATGATCTGGCTCGGCGCCGTCATCACCGACGCGGCGTTAGAGGCGGACCGGATGGCGCCCGAAAACCCGTGCCTCTCCGAATGCCGGAAATGCCTCGACGCCTGTCCGGTCCAGGCGATGGACGGCGTCTCAATGGACCAACGCACGTGTTGGGAGCACGCGTTCGGGCCGAAGGACGGAGGCGAGTGGCGCATCAAGTGTCATACATGCCGCTCGGTCTGCCCCAATAGATTCGGCGTCTGCTGAGGTTCGCTCGCGCACCCCGGCAGACGCCGAAGAACTGCGTCAGACGGAACCGTTCCCGCGTCGCAACGTCCGCTTGCGTTCCTCCGTGAACGCGTACCACGGGCGCGGCTCCTCGCCGTCCATGAAGCGCACGATGGAGATGAACGTGTCCAGAACGCACGGATCCTGATGAAACCCCGTCCTGTCGCACAGACGCTCGTAGAGTTCGTACGGAGAACGGCCGCGAAGTTGTCCGGGCTCGTCGATTCCGATCAGTCGCAGGTCGGCGGCCATGGCCTTTCCGATATTCGGCAGATCCGTGAGCGATACGACGTATTTCCGGTTCACTTTTGCCGGGTTCACAGCGATCCCTCCCGTGGAAACATCATGTCGCACAGTGCGTCGAAACGCCTTCGGTACGGTTCATACGCTTCGCGCCGCTCCCGGTCCGGCTCGACGATTTTCAGCCGTTCGAGGTGCTCCGCGATTCCGGGCAGACGTTCCATGATGTCGAGCGGCGTATCTGCGGTTCGTGCGACAAGCGCGTCGCCGAACGAGGCGTCGGTCTCCGGATGCAGGCGCAGGCGCTTTCCCGTAATGTCGGCGATCAAACGCATGAATTCTCCTGAATGGGCGAGTCCTCCGCCGACTTCGAGCGTGTCCGGCGTCGGCGTGTGACGCCCGATCTTCCCCAGAATCATCGCCAGTTCGTAGCCCAGCGCCTCCCGCGCAGCCCACGCAAGGTCTCCGGGTTCGGTCCTGCCCGTCAGCCCCGTGATGGTGCATGTCGCTTCGGGGTCGTGGAACGGCGTGCGCGCCCCTTCGGCGTAGGGAAGAAGAACGACGCCGGTAGGCGCGGTACGCGGTTCGGGCTGCGCGGCGCCGGTGAAGCGGCCGATCCATTCGAGGAGCTTCGCGCCCGACGATGTCGCCGCGCCGACGCGCCAGGTCCCGGGAACGAGCGACATTCCGGCGACGAAGCCGGGAACGCGCACGGGGCGGTCGGTCGTAAGCAGCGTCGAGACGGTGGAGCCGAACGAGACGGTCATGCTGCCGGGACGAAACGCCCAGGACGCCATGACCTCCGCGTTGATATCGCATCCGCCGGTCATGACGGTCGCCCCCTCGGGAAGTCCCGTAGCTTCGGCGGCCGCCTTCGTCACGGCGCCGAGACGGTCGAGCGGCCACGCGAACGGCGGAATGCAGTCCGGGTCGAGTCCGGTTCCCGAGAGGATTCCGTCGGGGCGCGCGCTATCGGGAAGGTCCACGAGGCCGGTTCCCGCTGCGCTCGGGTAATCCCACCGCGCGACGCCGGTGAGCCAGGCGGTTGCGAAGTTGTTGCTTTCGAGGAAATATCGGGTCCGCGCGTAGATGTCGGGACATTCCTCCTTGAGCCACAGGATCTTCGGGATGATGGAATGCGTCGTGAACGGACCGCCGAGCCGTTCGGCGAGCCGGTCGGGGCCGATGGCGCGGTTGAGACGCGCGGCCTGGTTCGCCGAACGGCGGTCGATGCCGTAGAGGATGGCGTTGTAGACGGGGCGGAACTCCGCGTCGACGGGCACGAACGTCCCGCAGAGGGAGCTGACGCACAGCGAGCGGACATCCGCGAGCGCGATGTGCGACGCGAGATCGCGGCACAAGCCGACGATGCCGTTCCGCCAGGTTTCGGTGGGGGCGACCTCGTACCAGTCGTCCTTCGGCCGGAGCACGCGGCTCGGGATGCGCGCCTGTGCGCGGACCCTCCCGTCGCGGTCGATGACGGTCGCTTTCAGCGAGGAGGTCCCCATGTCGATGCCGAGATACAGTTCCAAGTCCCGTCGTCTCCTTTCCTGAACATGCAAAGAGGCCGGACCGCCCGGCCCGGCCTCCGTTCTCACATCTTACTTGGGCAGATTGCTCTTGTCGATGAGCGGGGCGTCCATGTAGATGATCTTCCTGCCGCCGGTCGCCTCGTCCGCGGTCTTTCCGTCGACGGCCATCGTCTCGACGATCGACGCGGCCTTCGCGGCCATGTCCTCGAAGGGCTGCGAGACGGTGGCGGCCATGTTGCCGGTCCCGATCCGCCGGAAGGTCTCCTGGTTGCCGTCCACTCCGACGACGACGACGTTCTTCATCTTGTGCTCGGCGAGAACGTCGGCGGCCGCGTAGCCGAGCTGGTCGAACGCGCACCAGACGCCGTTGATCTGATCGCCGAAACGGGTGGCGTAGGTTTCCATCGCGGAGCGCGTGTCGTCCATGAAGCGCTTGGAAGCCACGACGCTGTATTCCGCGAGGACCTTGATGTTCGGGTATTCCGTGAGAACCGCGTCGAAGACCTTGCCGCGGCGCCGTGTCCCGTAGTGCTTCTCGAACTTGATGACGATGATGTTGCCCTTGCCGCCGAGCGAATCCATGAGGTAGGTCGACGCCTTCGCGCCCATCGCGAAGTTGTCCGATGTGATGTCACACACGACGCCGTCGACGTAGCCCGAGTCGATCGTGATGACCGGGATCTTCGCTCCGAGGAGCTTGTCGAGCGCAGGACGGATCTCCTGCGGGTGGGCCATCGCGAGGACGACCGCGTCGACCTTCATCTGGAACAGGTTCTCGAGCTGGTTCGACTGCGTCTCGATGGAGCCCTGGGAGTTGAGCATCTTGACGTCCCACTTCTTGTCCTTCGCGACCTTCTCGAAGGCGTTCGCCACGCGGGCCTGAGCCTCCGCCGAGAAATTCGTCGCGATGAAGCCCACCTTGATCTCCTTCGCCGTCGCCATCCCCGCCGCGCCGCACAGAAGCGCCGCTGCCGCCGCTATTGCCGCAAACCGTTTCACCGTACAACCCCTCCCTTTGTTTGAGGTGCGTTTGAAGCGCCGCACCGGGTGCGGCGCGAAAAGCCGCCTTTCTAGCGCGCCGATCGCTTCGTCTGCCATGACGTCAGCGCCACGGACAGGATGATGATGATTCCCTTCGTGATGTCCTGCATGTAGTAGGGCGATCCGGCGAGCGTCATGCCGTTGTTGATGATTCCGATCATCAGCGATCCGATGAATGTCCCGAACGGATTCGCGCGCCCCATGCTCAGGACGGTCATTCCGAGAAGCGCGGAGGCGAATCCGTCCATCATGAAGCCCGCCGCGCCTTCGGGATTCGCCGAGCCGAGCCGGGCTGTGAGCAGGATTCCCGTGAACGCGGCCGCGAGGCCGGAGAGCGTCAGCGCGAGAATCTTGTAGCGATCGGTGTTGACGCCCGCGAGCCGGGCAGCCGCCGGGTTCGCGCCCGTCGCCTGCATGTACTTGCCCGGGCGCGTGCAGGAGATCATCACCTGGGCCGCGACGACGACGACGAACATGATGAACACGAGCGCGGGAACCGGCCCGACGTTTCCCCGCCCGAGCGCGAGGAAGGAATCGGGGAGCTTGCCGTAGAATGAGACGCCCTTGGTGTACATATAGATCAGTCCGCCCGCGATGATTCCCGACGCCAGCGTCGTGATCAGCGACGGGATGCCCACCTTCGTCACGAGGAATCCCGCCCCGACGCCGAAGAGAACGCCGACCGAGAGCGCGATGAGCGATGCCGCGAACGGGTGCATGCCGCCGAAGATCAGCCCCGCGACGATGGCGCCCGCAAGGCTGGCGACGTTCGGGAAGGCCAGGTCCAGCTCGCCGACGATGAGGCACATCGTGAACCCCTCCGATATGATGGCGAGAAGTGCGATCTGCCGCAGGATGTTGAGGACGTTCTGCCCTTCGAGGAAGCCCGGAACCGTGGCGGAGAGCCATGCGACGATGGCCGCCAGCGCCATGATTGTTCCGAAGCGCATCAGGATATTGTGTCCGCCTTCATGCTTTCGAAGCGTTCCGTTTTCGTCGCTCATGCCGTTTTCTCTCCCATCATCATTCCCAGAACGCCGTCGGGATTGAACGGAGGGACGCACTCCCCGACGATCTTCCGGTCTTTCATCACGTACAGCCGGTCCGCGATGGCCAGCAGCTCTCGAAGATCCGAGCTGATGAACCACACGGCCGCCCCGTCCTGCGCCAGATGTCCCATGATATCGTACAGCTCCCGCTTGGCGTCCACGTCGATTCCCTGCGTTGGTTCGTCGAAGATCCAGAGCGCCGCGGGAAGGCCGAACCACTTTCCGACCGACACCTTCTGCTGGTTTCCCCCGCTCAGCGTGGAGACGGATTGCGAGGGGGAGGCGACCTTGATCGAAAGGCGTTCGACGGCTGACCGGACCTGTCGGTCGGCCGCCCTCCAGCGCAGGAAGCCGATCGAGGACAACCCCTCCAGTTGGGGCAGGATCAGGTTTTCGTAGACGCTCATCTGCGTGAGCAGCCCGTGCTCCCTGCGATTCTCGGGGATCATGACCATGCCCTGCCGGATGGAGTCCTTCGGACTGTGCGACAGGAAGTCGCGCCCCTTGAGCTGAACGGTTCCCGCGTCGCGGGCGCTTCCGGTGAAGAGCGCCTCGGCAAGCTCCGTGCGCCCCGCGCCGACGAGGCCGGCGAAGCCCACGATCTCACCGGAGCGGATAGTGAAGGAGATGTCGCGAAGCCGGTCCCGGGCGGAGGCGTATCCCTCCGCGGCGAAGACGACGTCCCCGGCCCGACAGGGGAGCTTCGGGTACTGCTCTTTCATGTCGCGCGAAATCATCAGACGGATCAGATCGGCCTCTTTCGTCACGGCGGCGTCGACCGTCGCGACGTAGCGACCGTTGCGCAGCACGGAGATGCGGTCGCACAGCGACAATACCTCTTCGAGGTGGTGGGAGATGTACAGGATTGCGAGGCCCTTCCGCTTCAGGTCGCGCACGAGCGCGAAGAGGATCTCGCACTCCCGCACGCTCAGGGGCGCGGTCGGCTCGTCGAAAATGATGATCTTCGGGTTCCGGAAGAGAACCTTCATGATCGTGAGCATTTCCTGCTGTCCGCTGGAAAGTGTGTGCGCGGGGGCGCCCATGTCGATGTCGAGCCCCTGGCCGTAGGTTTCGAGGAACCCCATGGCCGTCGCACGCATTTCGCGTTTTTTGAGGAACCCGGCGTACGTGGGTTCGAGGCCGAGGAAGAGATTCTCCCACCCGGTGAAGTGCGGCACGAGTTCGCGCTCCTGGTGGACGACGCCGACGAGTTCCGACGCGTCCTTCGGAGAACCGAAGCGCCGCTCCCGTCCGTCGATGAGGAAGGAGCCGGCGCTCGGCCGGTGAACCCCCGCGAGAATTTTGACGAGGGTGGATTTTCCCGCGCCGTTTTCTCCGACGAGTCCGTGAATCTCTCCCGCCTCCGCGGACAGGCTGACGTCCTCCAGAGCCGTAACGCCGGGGAATGTCTTCGTCAGTCCGCGGATCTCGAGGACGCTCATTTGTACTGGGCTCGGACGTCCCTGGCGCGCGCGATGAACTCTTTGGCGCGGGCCGGATCCACTGGGTTGAACGTATTGCCGTCGACCTTGATGCTCGTTCCCATGATCACGCCGTCGGCCAGGGCGAGCATGCGCTCGACGTTGGACGTCCGGACTCCGGTGCCCGCGATGACGGCGACGCCTTCCGCCCCGGCGCGCGCGCTCTTCAGGTCGTCTTCGGCGATTTCGCTGCCTGCGGTGGTTCCGGCGAGGCAGACAGCGTCCGCGAGGCCGAACTTGACCGCGCCGCGCGCGATATCCTCGAGCTTCCGCCCGCCCAGGGGTTCCGTGTGGCCGGAGATGTTCGCGACGATCTTCATGTTTCCGTGGACCGACGACTTTAGGCGCAGGAGCTTCCCGGCGCACGGGTCGACGATGCCCCAGTCCCCGACGAAGACCCAGGAGAGGAAGATGCGCACGAAGTCGGCTTCAACGGCCGTCCCGACCGAAATGGCCGCCTCCGGGTCCGCGAGAACGGACAGGCCGAAGGGCTTGTCGAGGAGCTTCGACGCCTCGGCGATCAGTCGGGCCATCGCCGCTACGGTGACCGGAGCGACGGTCGAGAGATACGGACGGTCGCCCTCGTTGCTGTACACCACGCCGTCGAAGCCCGCCTTCATGAGGGCTTCCGTGTCGCGCAGCGCCGTGTCGCGCAGCGCCTTCATCCCGGTCGCCGGATTGTAGAGCGGGGAGCCGGGGAGCGGGGGAAAGTGGACCATGCCCAAAATGGGTTTGCGCGTGCCGAAGATGCGTTCGAATTCCGTCATTCTTTTTTCGCCTCCATAAGTGTATGTTCTTCCGAAAGGATGTATTCACACGTAGCGGCGTCGCTCACGAGCGCCGTCACAATGCCTGCCTTCAGCGCCGCATGGACGCTCCGGTATTTGGACGGCCCGCCCCCGATGCCGATCCGGTGCGGGATGCGCAACAGCCGCTCGAAGGGAATCGAGATGAGCCGCCGGTTGAAGGCGAAGTCGATCTCATTCCCCTCCCCGTCGATGAAGCGCCCGAGGATGTCTCCCACGGCGCCCAGCGCCTTCGCCTCTTCGATGTCGAGAAACTCGGGGGAGAGAAAGACGTACATGCTCGTCTCCAGCCCCGGTCCGATCGAGAATATGGCCGTATCCGCGGAATCCCAGAGGGCTGTCGCCCGGGCGATCTGCGACTCTGCGAGGAACGTGTCGCGGGCGGCCGGGGAACTGACCACGGCGGGGGCCAGAAGGTAGGAGAACGTGCAGTTCAGCGTCGAGCCCATCGTGCTGACGAGACGGTTCGTCTCCCGTTCCGGGTGAGGCGTCGCGAAACCGCCCATGAGGGGAATGACGCGCATCCCCTGGACGCCGTCGCCGGATTCGAGCGATTCGATCATCTCGAAGATCGTCCCTCCGCTGCCGATGCCGACAGTCCCCCCCGGAGGGCAGAGTTCCGGAATGAGCCGCTTGGCCGCCTTGCCGAGGAGCTTCTTGAGCTTCCATGCGTCCCGGTCGTGTCCGGAGTCGATGATCTCCGCGCGTTCCAAGCCGAACCGTTCGCTCAAGTGACCGGCGAGTTCGATCGCGCGGTTCGCCGTATCGACGATTCGGACGCGGACGACGCCCTGTTCGACGGCCTCTTGGAGGATGCGCGACACGGTCGCGGCGGAAACGCCGAGGTGCTGCGCGATCTCCTTCTGGGAAGAATGGCGGGCATAGTAGAGCTCGGCGGCTTTGACGAGCAACGCGTTTGAATACATGTGTCCTCCTTGAAAAATTTCTCTGGAACATATTTCACATCGGCGCGACTATTGTAACAACACACACCCCTGTTTTTCAATGGGGTTTCGATATGAGATGCGACTTCGGGAAGCGGTTTTCGGCGAGGCTCGTCGGCGCCGGGGCTCCTCCCGCTACTCCGTTTCTCTCCGGACGCCCGGGAGGATCGGAACGAAACGGCAGTATTCGAAGCGGTCTTCCTCCATGCGGTCTCCATTGCGCCGGATGCGGACGACCTGCTGCAACCGCTCCGCCGGCCCGTTCCGAACGGCGAGCGGCAGGACGAGCCGTCCCCCGTCGCGGAGCTGTGCGATCCACGCGGGCTCCACGACGTCCGCAGCCGCCGTCACGAGGACGCCGGCGTAGGGGGCGAGGTCCGGACAGCCCGCCCGGCCGTCCGCGAGCACGCAGCGAATGTCGTATCCGAGGTCGCGGAGCAGCGCCGAAGTCCGTTCGTAGAGCGGTGCGATCCGTTCGACGGTGACCACGCGGGCGCCCAGGCGCGCAAGAATCGCGGCCTGATAGCCCGAGCCGGTGCCGATCTCGAGGATTGTCTCGCCGGGTTTCGGGGCGAGAACGACCGTCATCGACGCGACCATGTACGGCTGGGAAATCGTCTGGGAGAAGCCGATCGGGAGCGGCTCGTCCGCGTAGGCGAGCGCCAGATATTCCGGGGGGACGAAACGGTGGCGCGGAACGGTCCGGAACGCTTCGAGGATGCGTTCGTCGGTGATTCCCCGTGCGCGGATCTGTTCGTCCGTCATCATCAGCGCATGAAGATGACGGTCATTCGTGTTTTCCGAAGAAGGCACGGTCAATCCCTCCTTGTTCCCACAGGGCGGATCTTCCTCCGGAACCGGATTCCATGATAGGGGAATCGCGACGGCGGGGCAACCGGAAAATCCGGACGTTTCGCGGAACGAACGTCGCTCGTGATATGATCCCCTCATTCGTTTCGAGGGGGGCTTTTTTTGGAGGAACGCAACGCACGGGACAAGGCGCTGGCGACGGATCCCGTCGGACGGCTGCTGCTGCGCCTTTCCATGCCGGCCATTCTGGGGATGCTCGTTCAGGCGTCCTATAACTTCATCGACGCGGTCTTCATCGGCCGGGCCGTCGGTCCCTCGGGGCTCGCCGGGGTGTCCGTAGCGTTTCCCGTCCAGCTCCTTCTCGGATCCATCGCGATGACCATCGGCGTCGGCGGCGCTTCGGTCGTTTCCCGGAGCCTCGGCGCGGGCGATTCGGACCGGGCCGACCGGGCGCTGTTCACGGTGACGCTGCTCTCCGTCGCCCTGGCGCTCCTGGCCCTCGCAGCGGGGCTGATATGGCGGACGGAACTGGCGTCGCTCTTCGGCGCGTCCGGAGACGTCGTCGCGAGGACCGTCGAGTTTCTGGACGTCCTCTTTCTGGGCGCGCCCTTCCTCTGTTTCTCGATGGCCGCCAATGCGCTGATCCGCGCCGAGGGCAACGCCCGCACCGCGATGGCGACGATGCTCGTTTCGGTCGCCGTGAACGTGGCGCTTGCGCCGCCTCTGCTTTTCTGGGCCAAGATGGGAATGCGCGGCGCGGCGATCGCGACCGTTGCGGGGCAGGGCGCCTCGGCCCTCTGGATCTTCCTGTACTTCCTCCGCCGCCGGGGCGTGCTTCGCTTCCGGAGGCGCCTTCTCCTGCCGCAGGCCGCGATGGTCCGCGAGATCTTCCTTGTCGGATCGTCGGAGTTCGTTCGTCTCGGCACGGGGAGCATCGTCGTGGGGATCCTGAACAACGCGCTCGCCGCGTACGGAGGCCCGGAATCCGTTGCGGTCTACGGAATCGTCAACCGCTCCCTGTCGATATCGTTCATGTGTCTCCTCGGCATCGCGCAGGGGATGCAGCCCGTGCTCGGATTCAATTACGGGGCGGGGCTCATGGACCGCTCCCGCCGGGTGATGCTCCTGACGGTCGGCGCGGCCTCTCTGGTCTCCACCGGATCCTGCCTGTTCTATTTCTTCTTCCCCGGCGCGGTCGTGCGCTTCTTCACGGACGACGCCCCGCTGATCGGGCAGAGCGTACGCGCGTTGCGGCTCGTGGTTCCGGCCTACTGGATCGCCGGATTCCAGATCGCAGGGTCCGCCGCCTTCCAGGCGCTGGGAAAGGGAGGGTACTCGCTCGTCCTGTCGCTGTCGCGTCAGGTGCTCTTTCTCCTGCCCTTCCTGTACATCTTTCCGCGTTTCTGGGGGCTTGCCGGGGTCTGGCTCGTCTTTCCGGCGGCCGATTCCCTCTCCGCAATCGTGACGCTGTTCTTCTTCCTGCGGGAGTGGAAGCGGCTCCGGACATAATCAGCGCATGTCCGCGACGCGCTTCGCCTTTTTCACGGCGCGTTCGAGCGTCCCGTAGGGGAGGATTTCGACGACGGGCGTCGCGGAGAAGAGCGCCTTGAATTCGTGCTCCACGATCTTCGGCGAGGGGCGTCCGCCGCTTTCCGCCCCCTCGACCTCGAGCGCGAGGACGTCGCGACCGTCCACGGTCCGGAGCGTGATCCGGTATTCGCACGACAGGCCCGGTATCTTCGAGAGCATAACCTCAACGGCCGAGGGGTAGATGTTGACGCCGCGGAACGTGATCATGTCGTCCGTGCGGCCGTCGACGCGCGCCATCAACGGATGGGGCGATCCGCAGGAGCATCGCCTCCGGAGCAGCGTCGTCCGGTCGCCCGTGCGATACCGGACGAGCGGCATGCCCTCCTTGGCGAGCGTCGTGACGACAAGCTCCCCGGGCTCTCCGTCCGGCAGGACGTTCCCCCGGTCGTCAACGACCTCGAAGTAGAACAGGTCGTCCCAGTAGTGGAGCCCTTCGTGGCGGGGGCAATCGATGGAAATTCCGGGACCGTAGGTTTCGGTCATTCCGTAGATGTCGAACGTCTCCGCTCCCGTCAGCGCCTCGATCATGCTTCGCCGCTTCTCCCCCCACTGTTCCGCCCCGAGAATTGCGATCCGGAAGGGGGGACGGCTTCCGGACCGGGCCATCTCCTCTCCGACGAGGAATGCGAACGACGCCGTGCCGATCAGGACTGTCGGATGCAGCCGCCGCATGAATTCGAGCTGTTTGGGCAACGGCTGCGGCCCCAGCGGGACGGCCATCGCCCCGATCTCCTCGACGCCGGATTGGAAACCGATCCCGGCCGTCCAGAGCCCGTATCCGGGCGTGATTTGCACGCGGTCCTCCGGGGCGACTCCGGCCATTCGCAGGCAGCGCGCCATGATCTCCCGGAAGACGGCGACGTCGCCAGCCGTGTACGGAACGATGACGGGCTCTCCGGTCGTGCCCGAGGTGCTGTGGATGCGCACGATGTTGCGCTCGGGCGCGCAGGAGAAGGCGAGCGGCGCGGCGTTCCGGAACGAAGCCTTCGTCATGAACGGGAGCCGCCGGAAGTCCTCACGCGTGCAGACATCTCCGGGGCTGTCGATCCCGAGGTGCGAGCGCCAGGTCGCGGAACCCGCGCAGCGCTCCAGCGTCTTCCGGATCGCCCCGGACGGAAAGACTCGGTCTTCCGGATCGGTTCGCGCGGCGCCTGTCGCGCGTTTCGTTTCGGGCTGCATTCGTACGGTCATTCAGCTCACCCCCAAAAAAATAGGGGCCGCTTGTCGCGGCCCCTTCGTATCCCGTATGGCAGGGTACAAAAAAGGCCGTGAAGGGGGTTCACCCACCTCCACGGCCGAAAAACGCGCCCGCGGCGGCGGCTCTAGAGGCGCCGCCACCAGCAAAGGTTGACCTGAATGCGTCCGGTTCGTTCCGTCATGAGACGATCGCTCCCGTGTCGTTCGAGTATTGGTGCAGTGTATATCAGATGCGCGCCATGTCTGTCAAGCCATGAAATTTTCTTGCGGAATGCAGGCGTTCGGACGATAATGTAACGGAGGTTTTCAGGCGCGCGAGGCGCGCCGATCCGGCGAAAGGGGAGATCGAAGTGTCATCCAGGTTCCGTGTCATCGTCATCGCGTTGCTCCTGGCGGCGTTCATGGTTTCCGGCGCGTCCGCGGCCGAACTGAACGCCTATACCATCATGCCCGAGAAGTATGCGTCCCAGGTGTTCGAGGCGTTCACCGCCGCGACGGGGATCAAGGTGAGCTTCATGCGCTTCTCGTCGGGAGAGGCGCTCGCCCGGGTCGTCGCGGAGAAGAACAATCCGCAGGTCGACGTGATCCTCGGAGGTCCCGCCGACACCTACGAGGCGGGGATCAAGGAAGGCGTCTTCGAGGCCTACAAACCCGCCGGAGCGGACGACATCCCCGCGAAGTTCCGCTCGCCGCAGAATTTCTGGACCGGGATCGGCGTCATCCCGCTCGTCTTCCTCACGAACAATACGTTCTTGAAGGACAAGGGGCTCGCCGCGCCGCAGTCGTGGAACGACCTTCTCGACCCCGCGTACAAAAACGGCCTCCAGATGGCCGACGCGCGGACGTCCGGCACCGCCACGGAGCGGATCTACTCGCTCGTGAAGGTGTTCGGCGAGGACGGGGCCTTCGACTACCAGAAGAAGCTCCACCAGAACGTCCAGATGTACACGAAGAGCGGCGCGGGCGGCGCGATGCCGATCGCGACGGGGCAGGCGGCGAGCGGGATCTTCTACATCGTCGACGCGCTCGAGATTCAGCAGCAGGGGCACAACGTCGTGATCAGCTACCCGAAGGAGGGCGTCACGTTCGGGATCGAGGCGACGGGCGTCCTCAAGGGCGCGAAGAACATGGAGAGCGCGAAGAAGTTCGTTGACTGGGCCGCCTCGAAGGCGTTCGCGCAGCTCATCGTGGACAAGAAGATCAACTACATCCCGACGCGGACGGACGTCACGGTGACGAACCCCGCGCTCGACGTGTCGAAGGTGAAGCTGTTCGAAACCGACGTCGCGTGGAAGGGCGCAAACCGGAAGGCGTACGTCGACCGCTGGATCAACGAAGTGATCCGCTAGATCGGCCGTTCCCGAACAGAACCGCGATCTTCCCCCGGCCGGAGGCGACTCCGGCCGGGGACGTCCAAGGAGTCTGACGCCATGCTCGCATCCCCGCTGAAACGGGACCCCGCTCTGCTTCCCGTCCTGGCAACCATTTGGCTGTCTCTTGCGCTTTTCGTGCTCTACCCGATCTTTCGGCTTTTTCTCGCCACCTTCCTGGTGAACGGACAGTGGTCCTTCGCGAACCTGGCGGCTGTCCTGAACAACTGGTTCGACCGGCAGGCGTTCGTAAACAGCCTTTGGCTCGCGACGACCGTATCCGTCGCGGGAACGTTCCTCGGATACGTCTACGCGTTCGCGGTCACGCGCCTTCCGCTGCCTTCCTGGCTCAAGTGGACGCTCGGAGCTGTGACGACGCTGCCGCTGATCTCGCCTCCCTTCACGAGCAGCATCGCGCTCACGCTCTCGCTCGGGCCGAACGGCATTCTGCTGAAGCTCCTGGGCCTCGGGAACTTCAACTTCTACGGCTTCTGGGGGACGTGGCTCTCCGAGACGCTCACGTACTTTCCCGTTTCCTTCCTGACGCTCGCGGCCGTTCTGTCGGCCATCGGGCCGAACCTCGAGGACGCGGGGCTGTCGCTCGGGGCTTCGCCCGGCCGGGTCTTCCGAACCGTGACGCTGCCGCTGTCGATCCCCGGGGTCGCGAACTCGCTGCTGCTGCTCTTCGCGAGTTCCCTGGCCGATTTCGCGACGCCGCTCGTTCTCGCGGGCCACAGCTTTCCGGTCCTTCCCACGCAGGCATATCTCCAGATCACGGGGCTCTACGACCTTCGCGGCGGCGCGGCGCTCTCCTTCCTGCTCCTGATTCCCGCCGTCGCGGTGTTCTTCCTCCAGCGCTTCTGGGTCGGACGGAAGAACTACGTCACCGTCTCCGGCAAGACCGGAAGCCGCTCGTCGTTCAAAAGCGGCGGCCGGCTCGCCGAAGCGTTCGTGGTCGGGACGTGCTTCCTCGTGACGGCGTTCATCCTGTACCTGTATTCCATCATCCTCCTGGGGGCGGTCGTGAAAGTCTGGGGCGTGGACAACTCGCTCACGGCGGACAACTTCCGCTACGTGTTCACCCACGGACGCAAGGCCATCACCGATACGCTCCTCATTGCGGCGGTCGCGACGCCTCTGGGCGGGCTGCTGGCCGTCGTCACGGGCTTCGTCGCGCAGCGGAAAAAGCTCTTCGGGACGCGGGTCATGGAGTTCATCTCCATGCTGAATTACGCGCTGCCCGGGACGGTCGTCGGAATCGCCTACGTGATCGCGTTCAACGAACGTCCGATCC
>CAZVUT010000056.1:0-15990 GCA_964630155.1 uncultured Synergistaceae bacterium | reverse complement strand
CCGTTACGAAATTCGACCCCGAGCAGAAGGCCGTCGTCACGGCGCACTACGCGGCGGCGCTGATCCAGGGCGGCTGCACGAAGGATTTCGACACGGCGTACGCCGCAACGTACGTCCAGGACATCGGGGAGGGCAACTACACGCTCACCGTCAAGGCCATCGGCGAGGGAGGAGTGGAGCTTGACGCGGCAAGCGTCCCGCTCACGTTCGGGTCCGTGCCGGACAAGATCCTCTCGCGCTTCAGTCCGGCGGACCACATGGCGAAGGTCACGGCGTTCGCGGCCGCGAACGACTCGCACATCTACACTGACCTCTTCCCGGGCTACTGGGACGCGAAAACGATGCCCTACGGAACCGCTCCATCGACGCTCTTCTACGAGATCGTGCGTCGCTGGCGCCCCAACGACGCGCTCGAATACATGAACGGCACGGTGCGCGGCGTCGTCTACTGCGTCAACGCGACGAGCGCGACGCAAAACGTCGAGATCGGCGGGCTCGCGAACGCGCTGCGGCTCGGAAGCGACTCGATGCTCTGGTACTTCTACGACATCGGCGACCCGGCCGTGAAATACAACCCCGGCGACGGAAGCGTCGCAACGAAACAGGGGAGTATCGTCGCGTTCGGGGCGGACGACAGGCTCGTTCTCACGCGCGCGGAAATCCGCGGCGACGGCGTGACCGAAGTCCCGACCGCGGACTACGTCTGCTCGCCCGATCTTGCGGACAAGGAAGTCGACTGGAACGTCGCCGACGGCGTCTTCGTGAAGCCGAAGCAGCTCCTGAGCCTCTTCGGCGCGGTCACCCCGATCCAGCCCGATCCGGACGACGTCGTCGCGTCCGCGGACGGGACCTACAGCGTGAACAACCGCATCGCGACGGTGCATTACTCCGTGCTCGACGGGACGACGGAAGTCCTCTCCTTCGACGCGAAACGCGTGGAGCTGACGCGCTTCGGCGTCAATAGCAACCGGGTGTCGATCTACGAATTCCGGCACGACGTTCCGGTTCCCGCGAGCTTCGACAGTCCGCTGACGGTTCAGCTCTCGGCGTTCGACAGCTACGGAGACCCCGTGGACGGAACAAGCGAGACGTTCGTCCTGCGCCTGAACCAGACGAATCGCGGAAGCGGCGGAGGAGGAGGCTGCGCGGTCGGCTTCGCGCCGCTCGCTGTCGCGCTTTTCGTTCCGCTTCTCGTCGTCATGTTCGACCGGAACCGCCGGGGGCGATAGGCAAGAAGACCATCCGGGCTGTCCCATGATGCGGAACAGCCCGTTTTTTCGTTCGACCATTCGCGGGAGATATCGGGGGGAACGTCTGATTCCATGAACCTGTTCGATATGCGGACTGTCGTCATCACCAGCGCGGCTATTATTTTCACCTGTTCGCTCCTGCTCCTGATGCTCTGGCGGCAGAACCGCGGACGATTTCCGGGAATCTGGATCTGGAGCGCCGGATTCGCGTCGATATCGCTCGGACTCTGCCTTGTGGCCCTGCGCGGATTCATTCCGGGCGCCGCATCCATCCTTCTGGCCAACGTCGTCATCATGTCCGGCGTCCTCCTGACGATTGTCGGGACGGACCGTTTCCTGGGACGAAAGGGAAGCCACGCCCACAACGTCGTCCTTCTGGGGTTCTTTTCCCTCCTGTTCGCCTATTTCGTTTTCGTCCGGAACGACCTTCAGGCGAGAACGGCGCTCGTCTCGCTCCTGATGATCATCTATTGCGCCCAGAGCGCCTGGAGCCTGCTCGTCTCCGTCGGGCCGGACATGCGCCGTTGGACGTTCCTGACAGGCGCGATCTATGTTGCGTACGCCCTGATCGATGTCATCCGCCTGCTCCGAACACTCGCGCAGCGACAGGGGGCGTGGGTCGACTTCTTCCAGCCGAACGGCTTTGAGACGACCGTCGTCTTTACGTATCAACTTTTGTCCATCCTGCTGACCTACAGCCTCACGCTGATGGTCAACCGGAGGCTCCTCCTCGACGTCCGCGCCCAGGAGAAGAAATTCGCGCGCGCGTTCCGCTCCGCGCCGTACATCCTCACGCTCACGCGCCTTTCCGATGGTCTCATCCGCGAGGTCAACGACGGCTTCGCGGCCATCACGGGGTACGCCTACGACGAAGTGGTCGGACGGACCTTCCCGGAACTCGGAATCTGGACGAGCGAGGCGGACCGGCGCGCTTTCGTCGAAGCTCTCAAAAAGACGGGAAGCGTCCGGGAGATGGAATTTCCGTTCCGGATGCGTTCGGGAGAAACGATCCTGGGAGCGATGTCTGCGGACATCATCGAAATCGGCGGCGAAAAGTGCATCCTGTCGAGCATCACCAACATCACGGAACGCCGCCGGATCGAGGACGCGCTCCGCGAGAGCGAAGAGAAGTTCCGCAATCTGGCGGAAAACTCGAGCGACGCGATCTGGCGAATGGACACGAATTTTCGCTTCACCTACATCAGCCCCGCCGACGAACGCATGCGCGGCTTCCGGCAGGACGAAGTCGTCGGAACCACCATCTGGGGCCTGCTCAAACCCGAGGGCGTCGAACACGTCCGGCGCATGTACAAAGAGCGCCGTGAGGCGGAACGCAACGGCATCCCGAGCGGAGCGGTCAGGTTCGAGCTGGAGCAGAAGCGCAAGGACGGGAGTTGGCTCTGGACGGAGGTCAATGTCGTCCCGCACCGCGACAGGAACGGAAAACTCGTCGGCTACCACGGCGTGACGCGCGACATCTCCGAGCGCAAGCGGGCGGCCGAGCGAATCGAACACATGGCCCGCCACGACCCGCTCACCGACCTGCCCAACCGGGCGCTCTTCTCCGACCGGCTCGACGTCGCGCTTTCCCTCGCGAAACGGAACGGAACGCGGCTTGCGCTGATGTTCGTCGACCTCGACAAGTTCAAACCGGTCAACGACACGTTCGGCCACGCGATGGGCGACATCCTCCTCCGCGAGGCCGCGCGGCGCATGCGCGACTGCATCCGCGCGTCCGACACCATCGGACGCATCGGCGGGGACGAGTTCGTGGTGCTCCTTCCGGTCGTCGAGAAGCCGAACGACGCCATAGTCGTCGCCGACAAACTTCGCGAGGCACTCGCGCCTCCCTTCGAGATCGACGGGCGCCGGATCGAAGTTTCGTGCAGCGTCGGCATCGCGATCGCGCCGGACGACGGCCGCGACGAGATCGAACTCGCGAAGAACGCCGACTCGGCGATGTACCTCGCCAAGCAACAGGGCGGTAACGCCGTTCGGCTTTACCGGGGCGCGGGGGAATAGCCCCGCGCCCGCAGTTTTTCCGGCCCTGTGGCGACTTTCATTTCTTCCCTGCCGCTTCTTCCCTGAGGCGTTCGGAGGCGATTCGCTTCGCCTCGCCGTATATTCGTTCTTGAAATGAAAACTGCGTCGATCTACACTGAACGAAAGTTGTCCAAAGGGACCATTCCGCAGGAAAATAGCTCTGTCCATTAAGTTTTTGAGGGAGGCGCCTGTATGGATGTCTTTTCGTTCCGCGACCGCATCGTTGACGACTACGAAAAATTTTCCCGGAGCTTTACGAAAATTCGTTCGGACGACATCGGCGCATGCGTCGAGACGGCCTACCGGAGCGGACGCTTCTGGCCCGCGCCCCTCATTCAACTGAATCCGGGGTTCGTCTCCGGAGGGAGCATCGATGATTTTGTCGACAGCGGCCTTCTGGAATCCGAATGCAGGAGGATCTTCCGGATCAAATCGAAGGACGACCCCTTCGGAAAACCGCTGATCCTGCATCTGCATCAACGGGAAGCCATCGAAACGGCGCTTCGCGGCGAGAGCTACGTTCTGACCACGGGAACGGGTTCGGGAAAGTCGCTTGCGTACTTCATCCCGATCGTGAACGATGTTCTTCGCCGAAGACGGCTTGGAGATCGCCGCAAGAAAATCACCGCCATCGTCGTCTACCCGATGAACGCGTTGTGCAACAGTCAATGCGAGGAACTCGAAAGGTTCCTGCGCCTCGGATATGGAAACGACGAACAGCCGGTTACGTTCGCACGCTATACGGGACAGGAGAGCCCCGAGGAGCGGGAGGCGATTGCGAATACCCTGCCGGACATCCTCCTGACGAACTATGTCATGCTCGAGCTTGTCATGACACGTTTTCTTCCCCAGGATATAGCGCTTCGCGAGAACTCGGAAGGACTTCGGTTCCTTGTGCTGGACGAATTGCATACATATCGCGGACGGCAGGGTGCTGACGTCGCGATGCTCGTGCGCCGGATTCGGGAACGCTTCAACGACAATCTTCTCTGCATCGGAACATCGGCGACGATGGCGTCCGAGGGAGACGCGGACAATCGCAACAGCGTCGTGGCGAACGTCGCGGGACGGCTTTTCGGCGCTCCGGTCAAACCGGAGAACGTCATCACGGAGACGCTTCGGCCGGTCACGCTTCCCGACATCGTTCCGGAGAGGGAGAATCTGTCCCGTGCAATCCGTGAGGGCGTCCGGGAAACATACACCTGCGACGAACTCCGGCAACATCCTGTGGCCGCATGGGTCGAACGACGGCTCGGCCTCGAAGAAGCGAGCGGAAAATTCGTCCGCATATCGCGCCCGAAAACGATGGAAGAGGCCGCCGCGCTCCTCGCAGAAGAGAGCGGCCTAGCCTGCGAAGCATGCTCCCGCTATCTCCCGGAGTTCCTGCTCGCGGCCTGTCGGACGCGAAACGACGCCGGGCGGAGCTTTTTCGCGTTTCGGCTGCACCAGTTCATCAGCGGCGCATGGAACGTCTACGCGACGCTCGAAGCGAAGGAAACGCGCTACATAACGCTCGACGGACAACAATACAAACCCGGCGACCGCGGGAAACCCCTGTTCAACGTGGCCTTTTGCCGGGAATGCGGGCAGGAATTTTACCCCGTATGGGCCGAAATGGAGGGGAAGTCCCCGAACCGTTTCACGCCGAGAGAACTGACGGAGCGATTGAACGAAGACGATACCCTCGTGTTCGGGTATCTCATCCCCGACGAAGACGGCCTGTTCGATTCGGACGACATCGAGAACCACTACCCGGAAGAATGGCTCGAATACCGGGATGGGTTTGCACGCCTGAAGCCCTACTATCGAAAGTATTGTCCGATACCGGTTTCCATAGGTGCGGACGGGCGAATCAGCGGAGACGGCGTGCGTTTCTGGTTCATTCCAGGAACGTTCCGCTTCTGCCTCCGTTGCGGCGTCTCCTACGACGGCGTTCTCAGGAGCGATCTCACGAAACTCTCGGGGCTCTCCACGGAGGGCAGGAGTTCCGCGACAACGGTTCTCGTCCTCTCGGCGATGCGGTGGCTTGTCGGAACGGATCTCGAGGAAAAGGCGAAGAAAATTCTCGGATTCACGGACAACAGGCAGGACGCATCGTTGCAGGCGGGGCACTTCAATGACCTCATACAGATCCTGCTGTTGCGCGGATCTCTGCTCTCCGCTATCGAGAACCGGCCGGATCACTGTCTGACGGACGATCAGCTGACGCAGACGGTTCTCGAACACCTGCGGCTCGAGCCGTCGGACTACGCTGTCGCCCCAGAGGCCAAGGGGCCCAAGGCCCAGAACGTGATCAAGACGCTTCGCGACGTCATCGGGAACCGTCTCTACGCCGACCTTCGCCGGGGCTGGCGATTGACGAACCCGAACCTTGAACAGTTGCGCCTGTTGCGCATTTCGTACAAGGGTCTCGAAGAGTGTTGCCTCGACGAAGAAGAATGGGGCCGGGGACATCCGCTCCTCGGGTCGCTTTCGCCGGAACGGCGCCTCGGACTCGCCCGTGACCTCCTGAACGCCATGAGAAAGGGACTGTGCATCAAGAGCATCTATCTCGACCCGATGTATCTGGAACAAGTCAGGAACCGGAGTTACAACGACCTCAAGGAACCATGGGGGCTTTCCGAAGAGGAGCGGCCGACGCAATGGACATACCTCGTTCCGCGTCCCAGACCGAGGGACCGGCAACAGGACGGCTCGATCGTCCATCTCTCGTGGCGTTCCAGATTCGGCCGCTCGATCCGGACGCAATCCTTTTGGGGAGCCGGGAATCGCGACTTCCCGGAGACCTTCGATGAGGAGACGTACAACGCCGTGGTCGATGATCTTTTTCAAATCCTCTGCACATACGGGTACGTACAGTCCGAAGAAATCGAAAACGGGGTGACCGGGTACCGGATTGACGCCGGGGTGCTCGAATGGCGTCTCGACGACAGGAAGGAGGAAACGGCCGACGGCGGAACGGTGAACCGTTTCTTCCTCGACCTCTACGAAAACGTCGCGAGGCTCCTCGGAAACGGGGATCGTTCCCTCCACCGGTTCGAGGCGCGCGAACACACGGCCCAGGTGGACAGCGACAATCGCGGCGAACGGGAACAGCGGTTCCGGAAGGGACTCGGGCGGGAACGGATCATCGACGGAACCGTCGAGAAAGCGGGGCTTCCCGTGCTCTTCTGCTCGCCGACGATGGAACTCGGCGTCGATATCTCCACGCTGAACACCGTCTACCTTCGCAACGCGCCGCCGACGCCCGCGAACTACGCGCAGCGAAGCGGCCGCGCCGGAAGGAGCGGACAGCCTGCGCTTGTCATCACCTACTGCGCGGCGAAATCGCCGCACGACCAGTATTTCTTCGCCGACCCGCCCCGAATGGTCGCCGGAGCCGTCAAGGCGCCGACGATCGACCTCGCGAACGAGGATCTCGTCAGAAGCCACCTTCACGCGGTCTGGCTGGCGGAAACGGGGGAAAAGCTCGGCTCCTCCGTTCGGGATGTTCTCGATCTCGAAGCGGGCGATGACCTTCCGTTGCGTCAGGAGATCGTTGACGCAGCCGCGAAGCCCTCGGTTCGTGCGTCGGCGAAGGCGCGTTCGGAACGCATCATCGCGATGCTCGCCGACGACCTCGATCCGTCGGTCGCGCCGTGGCGCACCGCGACATGGCTCGATCACGTCATTGGCGGCGCGGGGCAGCGGTTCGACGCGGCGTTCCGCCGCTGGAGATCGTTGTACCGCGCAACGGCAAGCCAGATGAAGCTCGCAAACGCCGTCGTCGAAAACGCTGCGGCCGGCGAACAGGACCGCCGCGAGGCGAAGAGCCGTTACGACGAGGCCTACTCGCAGCAGAACCTCCTTCTCGAAAGCCGGACGACGACGAACTCGGATTTCTACACCTACCGCTACCTGGCGTCCGAAGGATTCCTGCCGGGATACAACTTCCCGCGCCTGCCCCTCATGGCTTATATTCCGGGACGAAAGGAAAGGGTCGTGCGCGAATCGTTCCTGAGCAGGCCGCGCTTTCTCGGACTCTCGGAATTCGGGCCGCAATCCATCATCTATCACGAGGGCAGCACGTACAGGGTGCGACGGGCCATCCTCACCATCAGGGACGAAGGAAGCGTCACGGTATCGGCGCGCCTGCCCGTCCAGAGCGCCGTCCTCTGTCCGCACTGCGGATACGGGCACTTCTCGTTCGAGCCCGAACGGTGCGTCCATTGCGGTCAATCCATCGCGGGCGGCCGGCGGCTCTCGAACCTCTACCGGATCGAACAGGTGTCCACTCGGCGCGCGACCCGGATAACGTCGGACGAAGAAGAACGCCAGCGCCAGGGATACCAGATGATCACGACGCTGCGCTATTCCGAGGAAAACGGCCGCGTCCGGAGGAAGAAGACGCTCTTCGCCGAGGGCGGCGAGGAGCTTCTCGACCTGAGTTACGGTCCCGCCGCAACGATATGGCGTCTGAACCTCGGATGGCGGCGCAGGAAGGACAAGAGCATCTACGGATTTGCGATCGACGTCGCCACCGGAGAATGGGCGAAAGACAGCCAGGCGCCCGAGGACGCCGAAAACGACATCCTTCGCGACGGCAAGTCGGCTCAGCGGATCACGCCCTTCGTGGAGGATACGAAAAACGTTCTCCTCGTCACCCCCAGAGGCGTCAATTCGGAATCGGGGCTCGCGACATTGCAGCACGCGCTGAAACGAGGCATCGAACAGGAATTCCAGCTGGAAGAGTCGGAATTGGCCGTCGAACCGCTGCCCGACTCCGACAAACGGAACGCCTTTCTCTTCTACGAAGCGGCCGAAGGGGGCGCGGGCGTCCTTACGCGCCTGAGTTCCGACCCCGGCGCGATCCGGCGCGTCGCGCAGCGTGCGCTCGAAATCTGTCACTACGCATCGAAAAGCGGAAACTGGACCGGAGCGGACGACCTGTCCAATACGGACGAATCGTGCGAGGCCGGATGCTACCGCTGCCTGCTGAGCTACTACAATCAGACCGACCATGCCCGCATCGACCGGCGGCACGCGGAAACCACGGAATTCCTCTGCCGCCTGACGCGGGCCGTCCTTGCGGAATCCGCGCCGGAAGCCGGAATCGGCGACGCCTTCGAATCGCTCATGCGCGTTTCGGTTTCGGGCCTCGAACGGCAATGGCTGGAGTTCCTTCGGAAGGGAAAATTCGCGCTTCCGGACCGGGCGCAACACTACCTTGCAAAACACAACGTGAACCCCGATTTCGAATACACCGACCACCAGGTGCTTGTCTTCATCGATGGCCCGAACCACGAAACGGAACAGCGACTGGCGCAGGACCGCGAAATAACAAATCGCCTCGAAAACGCCGGCTACACCGTGATCCGGTTCACATACGATTCGGCGAACTGGCGCGAACTCCTGCGAACCTACGCGTGGGTTTTCGGCGAGGGCGACGAGGAAGGGGAAAACGCATGACGGCTTCGGTCGCTTTCAAGTCCGGCGATCTCGTAAAGGCGCGGGGGCGGGAGTGGGTCGTTCTTCCCGGCGCGGATGCGGACGTCCTCAGGCTTCGTCCGCTCGGCGGAAGCGAAGAGGACGCAACGCTCATCTATCTGCCGCTCGAACCGGAGCCCCCCGCGGCGGCGACCTTTTCGCCTCCCGACCCCGACAGGCCGGGGGGGCGGCAGGCGGCGCTCCTTCTGCGGGATGCGCTGCGTCTCAAGCTCCGATCCGGAGCGGGGCCGTTCCGCAGTTTCGGCAACCTTGCGTTCGAGCCGCGCGCCTACCAGCTCGTGCCGCTGCTCATGGCCCTGAAGACCGACGTCATCCGCCTTCTCATCGCGGACGACGTCGGTATCGGAAAAACCATCGAAGCGGGGCTGATCGCCCGGGAGATGATCGACCGGGGCGAGATCTCCCGGACCGTCGTCATCTGCCCGCCGCACCTGTGCGACCAGTGGCGGGACGAACTGTCCTCGAAATTCCACATCGACGCCGAAATCGTGACCACCGGGACGGCGGCTCGTCTCGAACGGGGACTGCGGCCCGGGGAATCCGTCTTCGAGGTCTACCCGAACACCGTCGTCTCGCTCGACTACATCAAGGCCGACCGGCGGCGCGACGATTTCCTGCGCGCCTGTCCGGAATTCGTGATCGTCGACGAGGCGCACGCGTGCGCCCGCTCCGACATAGCGGTCCGTCATCAGCGCTATCGCCTCCTGCAAGGACTTGCCGACAGGGAGCCGAAACGGCACATGGTCCTCCTGACGGCGACGCCGCACTCAGGCGACGACGCGGCCTTCCACAACCTTCTCGGGCTGCTTTCGCCGGAGTTCGCGGCCCTGCGGGACATGAACGAAGGTCAGGAGCGGACGCGCCTGCGCGACCGGCTCTCGAACCACTTCGTCCAGCGTCGCAGGGGCGACATCGCCGAATGGCGCGACACGGCCGGATTCCCGGTGCGGGAAAGCCGCGAGGCGACGTACGTCCTCGGCGGCGACTGGGGCGCGCTCTTCGAGGACATCCTCGAATACGCCCGCGGAATGGTCCGTCGCGCGGAAAAGGGATCTCTGCTGGAGCAGCGCATGTCCTGGTGGGCGGCGCTCGCGCTCCTGCGCTGCGTCTCGTCGAGCCCCGCGGCGGCGGGCGTGGCGCTCCGGACGCGCCTCCAGGCCGCTGAAGGGGGCAGCGAGGCCGAACGAGCGGCGCTTCTGGACCGTGCGGCCGAAGGGCTGGTGCTCGACGGCATGCAGGAAGACGGGCTCTCCGCGGACGAAAGCGTCCCTGCGGGAACGCTCGGGACGGAGGGCGACGCAGCGATCCTGAAAGGACTGATCGCGCGGGCGGAAATGTGCCGGGGCGTCGCGAACGACCCGAAGGCGGCCCTGCTGCTCGGTGAGGTGCGGCGCCTTCTCGGGGACGGCTTCCGGCCCGTTGTCTTCTGCCGGTACATCGCGACCGCCAACTATCTTGCCGACGCATTCGCCGTGGCGCTCGGCGCCGAACGGGCGAAGGTGCTGTGCATCACAGGCGAGTTCCCGCCCGAAGAGCGCGAAGAGCGGATACGGGATCTCGAAAAGCTGGAGGAAGGCGTCCGTCCCGTTCTCATCGCGACCGACTGCCTCTCCGAAGGAATCAACCTTCAGCGCTTCTTCGATGCGGTCGTCCACTACGACCTCACGTGGAACCCCACCCGCCACGAACAGCGCGAAGGTCGAGCGGACCGCTTCGGCCAGGGCTCGAAAATCGTGCGGACGCTGATGCTGTACGGCGAAAACAACCCCGTCGACGGCGCGGTCCTGCAGGTCATCCTCCGGAAAGCCGCAAAAATCCGCAAGGAACTTGGCGTCGCCGTTCCGCTGCCGATGGACAACACGAAGGTCGTCGAGGCCGTCATGCAGGCGGTCCTCCTCCGGGGACGCGGAAAAAAGGCGGCCGCGCCGCAGCTTTTGTTCGGGTTCGACGACGAGGAGCGCCAGGTGGATGCTGCATGGCAGGCGGAGAAGGATCGGGTCTCCCGGACCGTCTTCGCGCAACGGCGACTCCGGCCGGACGACGTCCTCCCCGAGTGGAAGAAAACCGTCTCGCTCATGGGAAGCTCGGAAGACGTCGGACGTTTTGTCGCGGACGCGTGCGAACGTCTCGGCGCTCCGCTCGAAAAGAAGGCCGGATATAGCCGCCTCCCGGCCGCGCACCTCCCCGGCCCGCTCCGGGAACGGCTGGAATCCGCCGGCGTGAGCTGCACGGCGCGGCTGGCCTTCGACCTTCCCGCGCCAACGGGGACCGTGTACGTCTGCCGGTCTCACCCGCTGGTCGCGACGCTGGCCGATTACGTCGCCGAATCGGCGCTCGACATCGGAGATGCGGCCATCGCCGCCCGTTGCGCGGCGTTCTTCACGAGCGGCGTTTCGACCCGGACGACGCTCTGCCTTTTGCGGCCGCGATACCAGATCCTCGTCGAGCGGCGCGTGAAGGGAGAGAGCTTCGCCCCGGAACGCTCGCTTCTGGCCGAGGAGTGCCTCGGAGTCGCGATCGAAGGCGCGTCCGGCGCGCCCCGCGTGCTTTCGGAAAACGCGGCCCTTTCGCTGCTCTCGCTCGAAGCGGACAAAAACATGGCCGACGGACAGAAAAGCATGCTGATCCGTCAGGCCCTCGCGTCGCTCGAACGGCTCGCGCCGGAGATCGACGCGCTCGCGCAGCGGCGTTCGGGGGAACTTCTGGCGGATCACCGCCGCGTCCGAGAGGCCGGGGAAATCCGGGGCGTGCGCTACTCGGTTACGCCGGCGCTTCCCGTGGACGTCATCGGCGTCTACGTTCTGATGCCCGTCGCGGGCCGATAGGGGGCGGGGCGCATGCGAAAGGAAAGCAACGGTCATGGTCCGACGGCGATCCGCGTACAGGGCGGCCTCCTGCCTCCGGAATTTCTCGCCGCGATCGCGTCGCTGCGCGCTCCGCACCAGTCCGGGAACGACTACGGCGTCACGAAGTCCTTCTCCCTCAAGGACGAGATCGCGCGGTACTGGCGCGTCGCGAACGACCTGTACGACGCATGGGCGTCGCTGCGGACCTCGTCGTCGGTCGATCAGGAAAAACTCTGCGTGAACAAATGGCTGATCCCGCTCTTCACGACCGTCCTCGGGTGGAGCGACATCGCCCCCTCGGGAACCATCCGCATCGGAGACCGCTCCTTCCCGCTGACGCACACGGCTTTCGGCGGGCTCGCGCCGGTCCTTTTCGCCGCGACGGAGCGGGAACTCGAAACGGCGGACCCGCGATTCGGCGAAGAGGGGCGCCGCCGCTCGCCGCACGGTCTCGTGCAAGAGCTTCTGAACGGCAGGGATGACTGGATGTGGGGCGTCGTCTCGAACGGGCGGAAGGTCCGTCTCGTGCGCGACAACCCGAGCCTCACGCGTCCCGCATTCGTCGAGGCGGACCTTGAACTGATCTTCGGGGAACAGCTCTACGCGGACTTCGTCCTTCTCTGGCTCGCGTTCCACGGCTCGCGTCTCCGTCCGGTCGAGGGAGACATCGGCCGGTGCATCCTCGAACAGTGGCGCAACCGGTCGCAGGAGGAGGGGCAACGCGCGCTGGAACGCCTGCGCGTCGGCGTGACGGAATCGCTCCGCGCCCTCGGAAACGGATTCCTCCGGAACCCGGCGAACGAAGCGCTGCGGCGGGCGCTCGCCGAAGGAACGCTCACTCCGGCGGCATACTTCGAGGAACTTCTGCGCCTGGTCTATCGCCTGCTCTTCCTCTTCACGGCCGAAGAGCGCAACGCGCTTCACGCACCCGACGCCGACAGCCGCGCCCGACGCCTCTACCGCGAAGGGTACGGACTCGCGCATTTGCGGACGCTCGCGCTTCGGCGCAGACGCTACGACCGTCACGCCGACCTCTGGCGCGGGATGACGGTGCTCTTCCGCGCGCTCGAGACGGGCGCCCCGGCTCTCGGACTGCCCGCGCTCGGCGGACTCTTCGACGCGGGGCATTGCCCGTGCCTCGATGCGGCGGATATCGCCAACGAACACCTTCTCGAAGCCGTCCGCTCGCTTGCGTGGTTCCGCTCGGACGGAGCCCTTTCGCGCGTGAACTACCGCGACATGGGAACGGAGGAACTCGGCTCCGTGTACGAAAGCCTGCTCGAACTCGTTCCGTGCATCGACACGGGGGCGGCTCCGTGGTCGTTCGGCTTTGTCGGCGACGCCGCGGAAACGGCCGCGAAAGGCTCGGCGCGAAAGCTCACGGGCTCGTACTACACGCCCGCCGTTCTCGTGAACGAACTGATCCGCTCGGCCCTCGATCCCGTCATCGGCGACACTGCGCGGCGACATGCGGACGACCCGAGGGCGGCGCTTCTCGCGCTGCGGATCATCGACCCGGCCTGCGGATCGGGGCACTTCCTTCTGGCGGCGGCGCGGCGCATGGCCATCGAGATCGCCCGGCTCGAAACGGGCTCCGACACGCCCGACGAACCGGCGCGACAGCATGCGCTCCGCGAAGTCGTCCGGCACTGCGTGTACGGGGTGGACCGCAACCCGCTCGCCGTCGAACTCTGCCGGACCGCGCTCTGGATCGAATCGCTCGAACCCGGCAGGCCGCTGACCTTCCTCGACCCGCACATCCGCTGCGGCGACAGCCTCGTCGGCGTTCTCGACCCGAAGTGCATGGAAGGGGGCATCCCCGACGCGGCGTACGACGCGCTGAGCGGCGACGACAAGAAGATCTGCAAATCGCTGAAAATCCGCAACGCGAACGAGCGGACGGCGCACACGGTGAGCCTCTTCGTCGGAACTTCCTTCGGCGGGGCCCTGCTCCGCGTCGCCTCGGGCGCGAAAGCCGTAGAGGCGTTGCCCGAGGACGACGTCGGCCAGATCGCGGCCAAACGCATGCAGTGGCGCAAAACCTTCGAAGACCCGGCCTATGTCCTCGAAAAACTCGCGGCGGACCTGTACACGGGCGCATTCTTCGCCCCGAAGACCGGCGAAACGTTCGAGAGCGTGCCGACGTGCGAGGATCTCGAACGGGCGCGAAACGGCGACAGCGTTCGTTCGGCCGTCGCCGCGAACGCGAACGGACTTTCCCGGACGCACCGGTTCTTTCACTGGCATCTGGAGTTCCGCGACGTCATGGCGAAGGGCGGCTTCGACGTCGTTCTCGGAAATCCGCCGTGGGAGCGCATCAAGCTCCAGGAGCAGGAATACTTCGCAAACCGGAGCCCCAGAATCGCCTCGGCCCCGAACGCGGCCGAACGGACGCGCATGATCCGGGCGCTTTCCGAGCCCGGCGCGCCGGAGTCCGACATGGCGCTCGCGCGGGCGTTCCGCGACGCGCTGCGCGAGTCGGAAGCGTCGAGCGTGTTCGTCCGAAAAGGCGGGCGCTTTCCGCTGACGGGAACGGGCGACGTGAACACCTACGCGGTCTTCGCCGAGACTTTCCTGAACATCTGCGCCCCGGAGGGGCGCTCGGGCTTCATCGTCCCCACCGGAATCGCCACGGACAACACGACGCGCGCGTTCTTCGACGCCGTCGCGAAGGGGCGGCGTCTTGCGAGCCTCTACGACTTCGAGAACCGGGAACGACTCTTTCCCGAGGTGGACAGCCGGACGAAGTTCTGCCTTCTCACACTGGGACGCGACGTCGGGGAGCCGACATTCGTCTTCTTCGCGACGCGCGGCGAGCACCTCGCCGACGATCGGCGGCGCTTCACGCTCACGCCCGCCGACATCGCGCGCATCAACCCGAATACGCGGACGGCGCCGGTCTTCCGCTCGCGCGCCGACGCGGACCTCACGCGCCGGATCTACGCGCGCGTCCCGGTCCTCATCGACGAGGCCGCGGGCAAGACGGGAAATCCGTGGGGGATCACTTTCATGCGATTATTCGATATGTCCAACGACAGCGGCCTCTTCCGGACGGCGAAGCAGCTTGCGGAGCAGGGGGCGCAGCGGACCGGCGCGGCGTGGACCGACGCCGGCGGGCGCGCCTGGGTCCCCTTGTACGAGGCCAAGATGATCCACCAGTTCGACCATCGCTGGGCGACCTACGAGACGGACGGCGAGACCGTGCGCGACGCGACGGAAACGGAAAAGCGCGATCCGGGCTACGATGTCCTGCCGCGCTACTGGGTTCCCGGGGACGAGGTCCAAAGCCGCCTCGCGGCGAAGGGGTGGACGCACGGGTGGCTCATGGGGTGGCGAAATATTACGAATGTGACGAATGAGCGGACCCTAATCTCAAGTGCGATACCGTTTGTTGGGGTAGGTCATTCCATGCCGCTGTTTTTTATTACGAATAAAAATATATATTCAGCCATGATATTGTCTAATTTTAATAATATAATTTTTGATTTTATAACGAGACAAAAAATTGGAGGAACTAATCTGACATTGAATTATTTAAAGCAGTTCCCAGTTTTCCCTCCCGACGTCTACACGGCCAACGACATCGCTTTCATCGCGCCGCGCGTCCTTGAACTCGTCTACACGAGCGGGAGCCTGCGGCCGTTCGCGCAGGACCTCGGCTTCACGGGCGCTCCGTTCGCGTGGAACCCGGACCGCCGGGCGCACGTGCGCGCCGAACTCGACGCGTATTACGCGCGACTCTACGGCCTGAACCGCGACGAACTGCGCTATATCCTCGACCCTGCGGACGCGTACGGCCCGGACTATCCGTCCGAGACCTTCCGCGTCCTCAGGGAGAACGAGAAAAAGACGTTCGGCGAGTACCGCACCGCGCGCCTCGTCCTCGCCGCCTGGGACCGGATGGAGGAAGGGAGGTCGGACCCGTAGGACGCTCGTGTTATGCGGGCCGATCGCCTGGAGTATATCCTGGCCTTGGGCGGCTTGTCGCGTCGACCGGAAGCACGCGAAGGAAACGCTGTTGCGCGGGAACAGGGCGTATTGCTCTGAAGGGGCTCAAAAAGCTGACGCCGCCCCCGAAGGGACGGCGTCGTTACTCCTGCTACACATGGCAGCCGAGCTGCGTCAAGTGTCGACTCAAGAGTCCGGGAAGTCAAGTGTTATGAAGGCAGAATTATTCGCCGTGCAAAACTGCATCGGGGCCCGTGCGGACATCTGAAATAACGCGACGAGGATCGGTCCGCATCGTTTCGTCTTGATGCTCTTGCAGAACGTCGGAAAGCCTCAGCGATACCGGTCCTGAATCCCGAGATGCTCGCGAAGAGAACGTTGCAGCAGCGCGGAGAAGTTGACGTGAGCGGCTTCGG
>CAZVUT010000055.1:0-16046 GCA_964630155.1 uncultured Synergistaceae bacterium | reverse complement strand
GCAGTAGGAACAGAAGTGGTCGCACCCGTCCTGAACCTTCACGAAAGCACGGGTATGCAGCACGGGGCCGTCGCTGCGCAGTCCGTCCCAGCGACAGTCGTTCCGCACGTCTCCGCGAAGGACGACCCGCCCGTGGAGCCCCTCCGAAAGATATCGGGCCACGAGCCCCGGGATGTCGCTCTTGCGGCGGTTTCCAACCAGTATGTCGACATCCAGCGCGCGGGTCTGTTCCTCATCGGCCGCCTGCGCCCAGCAGCCGCAAACGACAAGAAGTCCCCGGGGCTGTTCGCGCCGCAACCGGCGGATGGCCTGGCGGCACTTCCGGTCCGCCTCGCCGGTCACGGAACAGGAAACGAGAACGGCCGCATCCCAGGAGCCGTCATCCACGACGCGCGCGCAAGATGATTCCATCCCGGACGCAAGCGCTTCGGCTTCGGAAAGGTTCGTCCGGCACCCGAGCGTGACGATCCGGATCCGTCTACCCGCGAGAAGGGGCTCCATGGGCGCGTGCGGTCACTCCCCACCATTCGCCGGAGAAAAGCTCCGTCTCTTCCGATAGTCCCGCGGCGTGGAGGCTTTCCAGGAAACGGTCGCGCTCCTTCACGAGAAGACCTGAAAAAACGGCCGTTCCTTCCGGAGACAACACGTTCCTGACGTTCGGAAGCATTTCGAGAAGAGGCTCGAAAAGAATATTGGCGGTGAGGATATCCACCGGGCCGGTCACATCGTCGAGCAGATTTCCCGGAGCGAGATCGACGAGCGCCGGATCGATGTTATTGAACTGCATATTCTTCCGTACTTCATCCATAACTGCGGGGTCCACGTCTCTGGCGGTCACGGCCCCGGCTCCGAGAAGCAACGCCGTGATGAAGAGGATTCCGGACCCCGTGCCGATGTCCGCAACCCGGGCCCCGGAGAAGACCAGATCCTCGAGAAGCTCGAGCACGATCTGGGTGCTTTCGTGATATCCGGTGCCGAACGCCGATCCGGGGTCGATGCGGACCGCGAGACGGCCGTCCGACGCGCCGGCGTTATGCCACGGGGCCATGACGATCAGCTTCGATCCGACAGGCTTCGGCGGGAAGGCATCCTTCCACTTCGTATGCCATTCCCTGTTTTCCACCCGCCCCATATCGATGATCCGGACGTCGGGATACGGAAGCAAAAGTTCCATGATCACCTTGTTCCATCGTTCCAGCGGGCTGGAGCAGACGAAATAGAGCCTGGAGCGAACATTGTCCTCCGCTTCGGACATCTCAGCTCCTATGCAGCCGGAAAGATCGGCGAGCGAAACGAGAATCTCCTCGCGGTCCTTCTGGGCCTCCACAGTGATGTACCACCAGAAATTGTCCTGCGTCATCGCGTTCCCCCCATATCCTTTTCCCGTTCCGGAGCCCTAGAGACGAAAGGGGAGGCCATCGCCTCCCCGTCTCCGTGTGCTTCGTATTGTATCACAGGCGTCTGAATCACCCGCCGAAGAGCGTCCGGAATTTCGCGAACAGCCCCTGGTCGGCGACCTCGACATTCATTTCCTTCGCAAGCGCTTCCAGAAGGGCGCGTTGCTTTTCCGTCAGCTTCGTCGGGACATCGACAGTCAGATGGACGAACAGGTCGCCGGCGCCTCTCGCTCCCCTGAGCCGTGTTATGCCCTTTCCCTTGATCCGGAAGACCTTTCCGGGTTGCGTCCCCGCAGGGATCTCAAGAAGCTCCGGCTCTCCGGTCAATGTCGGAACCGAAACCGTGCATCCCAGTGCGACCTGCGGGAAAGTGACGGACAGCTTGCGGTGAAGATCCCCTCCGTCCCGCTTGAAGTCGGGGTGCTCGGCCACCTCGACGACCAGAAAGAGATCTCCCGAGGGGCCGCCGTTGATTCCCGCTTCCCCTTCCCCGGAAATCCGCAGCCTCGTTCCGCTGTCCACACCGGCCGGGATCCGTATGTCAACCGACTTTCTCGTCCGTTTCCGCCCCTGGCCGCCGCAGTCGGAACAGGGGGTTCGGATGAACCGACCCGTTCCACCGCATCGCGGGCACGCATTGACGGACACGAACTGTCCGAATGGCGTCTGTTGCCGCGTTTCGACCTGCCCCGCTCCGTGACAGGTCTCGCAGTTTTCGGCTTTCGTTCCGGGAGCGGCGCCGCTTCCGCCGCATGTTCCGCACGTTTCCCACCGCGGAATCTCGACCGTCTTCTTTGTCCCGGTCGCCGCTTCGTTGAGGGTGACGGACACCCCCATTTCCAGGTCGTCTCCCTGCCGCGGAGCGTTCGGATTCGCGCGCCGCCGCCCCGCGCCGCCGCTGAAAACGCTCTCGAAAAGGTCGCCGAAGAGGTCGCCCATGCCGCCGAATCCTTCAAACGGACTGCCCCCGGACGGCATATCCCCGACCGTCCCGAACTGGTCGTACTGCGTCCTTTTCTGGGAATCACCGAGTATTTCGTACGCCTCGTTCACTTTCTTGAAGCGCTCTTCGGCTTCCTTGTTTCCGGGGTTCGCATCCGGATGGTATTTTCGGACCAGTTGCCGGTAGGCCTTTTTTATGTCCGCCGCCGACGCGTCCCGGGGAACCCCCAGAATCTCGTAATAGTCGTCTCGTGCGCCGGGCACTCGACCTCACCTCTTCACTGTTTCGTCAATCACTGGTCGCTGAACTCCGCGTCCACTGTCTCCGCGCCGGCGTCCTTCGCGTTTTCTTCCGCCTTTCCTGCGGCGTCAGGTTCCCCCTGTTGCGATGCAGCGGCGTACAGTCGCGTCGAGAATTCCTGAACGGCCTTGTTGAGCTTCTCGCAGGCGTTCTTGATCTTCGCGGCGTCTTCTTCTTTCAGGGTGCTCCGGACCTCATCAGCGAGCGTATTGAGGCGCCCCTTCTCTTCGGCGGTCATCTTGTCTCCGAGATCCGACTGCAGCTTCTCGGCGGCATAGACGAGGGAATCGGCTTCGTTCCGCGTTTCGGCAAGCTCACGTTTCTTTTTGTCGCTCTCCTCGTTCTCTTCCGCGGCGCTCTGCATGCGGTCGATCTCTTCCTTGGAGAGACGCGACGACTGGATCGTGACGTGCTGTTCCTTGCCGGTGCCCTTGTCCTTCGCCGTGACGTTCAGAATCCCGTTCGTGTCGATGTTGAACGTGACCTCGATCTGCGGAACGCCGCGCGGAGCCGGCGGGATGCCGTCAAGGGAGAAGTCGCCGAGTTTGACGTTGTCAGAAGCCATCGCCCGTTCACCCTGCATGATTTTGATTTCCACCTGCGTCTGGTTGTTGCCGGCCGTCGTGAACACCTGGACCTTCTTGCACGGAATCGCCGTGTTCCGCTCGATGATTTTCGTGAAGACGCCTCCCAGCGTCTCCAGACCGAGCGAGAGCGGCGTCACGTCGACGAGGACGATGTCCTTGTGCTGTCCCGTGAGGATCGCGCCCTGGATGGCGGCTCCCGCGGCGACGCATTCGTCGGGATTGATGCCCTTCGTCGGCTCCTTGCCCATGATCTCCCGGATCTTCCGCTGGACCATCGGCATGCGGGTGGAGCCGCCGACCAGAAGCACCTTGTCGATTTCCGAAGTCGCCAGCCCCGAATCCTCGAGCGCCCGCTTCGTCGGCGTGATGACGCGCTCCAGAAGGTCGTTCGTCATCTCTTCGAACTTCGCGCGGGAGAGCGGAATTTCCAGGTGTTTCGGTCCGGAGGCGTTCGCCGTAATGAACGGAAGCGAAATCGTGGTTTCCGGCATGGAGGACAATTCCACCTTGGCCTTCTCTGCGGCCTCGCGAAGGCGCTGTATCGCCATCTTGTCGTTCGTGAGATCGATTCCATCGGTTTTTTTGAATTCCGAGACGATCCAGTTCACGATGCGCATATCCCAATCATCTCCGCCAAGGCGGTTGTCGCCGGACGTGGCGAGAACCTCGAACACTCCTTCGCCCACGTCGAGGATCGAGACGTCGAACGTTCCGCCGCCGAGATCGAACACCAGGATCTTGTGTTCCCCCTGCTTGTTCTCTCCGTAGGCGAGGCACGCGGCGGTCGGTTCGTTGATGATCCGAAGCACTTCGAGTCCGGCGATCGTCCCCGCGTCCTTCGTCGCCTGACGCTGCGCGTCCGTGAAGTACGCCGGGACGGTGATGACGGCTTGCCTGACAGGTTCGCCGAGATAGTCCTCAGCGTCCCGCTTGAGCTTTTGCAGGATCATCGAGGAGATCTCCTGAGGCGTATGCTTCTTCCCGTCGATATTCACGATTCTGTCTGTCCCCATGTCCCGCTTGATGGATATTATCGTGCGCTCCGGGTTCACGATGGCCTGGCGCTTCGCGAGTTGCCCGACGAGCCGCTCGCCTTCCTTCGTGAATGCGACCACGGACGGCGTTGTCCGCATCCCTTCGGTATTGGGGATTATCGTGACGTTGTCGCCCTCCTGAACGGCGATGCAGCTGTTTGTTGTTCCAAGATCGATTCCTACCACTTTCGGCATAAAACGTTCACCTCGTCATCTTCAAATACGGGCTTCCGTCGCCCTTCGTTCGCGGAACGGACCCGATGCGTTTCTTTTTCCTGGACCAAGACGGCCCGGAGCTTATTCCTTACGATATGTCCCGACACGCACCCGGGCAGGTCGGAGAATTCGATCCTCCGCGGCGTAGCCGGGCAGGTACTCCTCCAGAATGACCCCATCCCGTTCCTCTTCGGCGACCGGTTCCGTGGAAACGGCCTCATGGCGGACGGGATCGAAATGCTTCCCGACCGTTTCGACGCGTTCGATCCCCATGTCGAGAATCACGGAAAGAAACTGCTCCCTGACCATGGATACGCCTTTGATTACGGAAGCGACGTCCGAATCTTCCGAAACATGCAGCACCCTGTCGAGGTTATCGAGAACCGGAAGAAACGCCGCAGCCTTGTCGGCGGCGATGGACTTCCTGAGTTTCTCCCTGTCGCGTTCGGTCCGGGTCCTGTAGTTGTACAGATCCGCCTTCGCCTCCAGGGCGACGGTCCGGAATTCCTCTTTCTCCCGTTTCAGCGTTTCCAGTTCCTCGCGCAGCGCTTCGTTCTCGGCGTCGCGAACATCCTCGCCGACTTCCGGTGACGCTTCGTTGGGCGCGCGGGAAGCGGCGTCATTCAATGTTTCCTCCGACGCTCCGCAAGGAGCGTTCTGTTTCAGATCGTTCATGAGTGACTTCCTCCTTACAGGGATTCTTCAAGGGATTCTTCGAGGGATTCCGCCATGGACTCGAGAACCGATATCGATCGCTCATAGTCCATCCTGAGCGGGCCGATAAGGCCCAGGACCGTCTTCTGTCCCGCCGTCACGGTCGGCACGAGGACCATCGAGCATTCTTTCAGCTCCTCCTGGTTTTCCTCACCGATCGTGACGCTCATGCTTCCGGAGATCGCGCACTTCTCAACCATTTTCGCGAGCGCTTTTTCTTCCTCCAGAAGCGACAGAACCGCCTGCAGCTTCGCAATATCCTGAAAATCCGGCAGCGAAAGGATGTTCTGCGCCCCGCCGATAAACACCCGGTAATTATGCTCGCACAGGGACGAATCCATCTGCGCAATGGCGGAACGGCACAATTCCGAGTACCGTTCGAGCCCTTCGAGGACGTAATCGTGCAGGACGGTCCGAACCTGGCTCCACGGACGTCCCAGAGCGACGGCGTTGATTCGTCGGGCCAGCTCGTCAAGCGTATCGGGGCGCATCTCGCAGGGAAAGGTGACGTTCGTGTGATGCACCAGTCCTCCAGTAAGCACGATGAGAAGAAGCGCCGTATTTCCGCCGAGCGGGATGAAGCTGACCTTCTGGATTTCGGCGCTTTCGAGAGACGAGACGGCGGCGACGCCGACATAGCGCGTCATCCGGCCCAGAAGCTGCGTCACATGGGAAAGCAGCGACTCGATCCCCAGCTTCTGACTCCTGATGTCCCCCTTCAGAAGCTCCGCCTCGGAGATCCCCTGCCTTTTTCGCTGCATGATCGAATCGACATAGACCCTGTACGCGCGGGACGTCGGAAGACGCCCCGAAGATGTGTGCAACTGGGAGAAAAACCCGAGTTCCTCAAGGTCCGACATTTCATTGCGGATTGTCGCGGGGCTGCACCCCCGCAGGTATTTTTTCGAGATCGTACGGGACCCCGCAGGCTCCCCGGATCGTATATACTCATACACGACGGCGAGGACGATTTCCAGTTGTCGTTCCGTCAGCATGCGCCCCACCCCCTTTGCTGTATTAGCACTCTATGCCATTGAGTGCCAAGACGTTGGAATCGCACAGGTAGAGTAACAAGCAATCGGATCATTGTCAATACAGGTCAGATAACGAACCTCCGAGCGGAATGCTCCGCGGAAAGGACGTTTTCATGCAACACAACGAACGCACGACGCTGATTCTGGTTCGTCACGGAGAATGCGCGGGCAATATCGAAGGACGTTTTCGGGGACGCGTGGATTTTCCCCTGAATGCGAGAGGGCGGGAACAGGCCGCCGCATGCGCGCGGGCGATGGTCCGCCTTTCCCCTTCCGTCGTCTACACAAGTCCGCTCGTCCGCGCGTCCGATACGGCTTCGGCGATCGCCGCAGCATGCTCCATTCCGGTTGTTCCCGAGGAGAGGCTGAACAATATGAGCCTCGGCGAATGGGAAAACCGAAAAAAGGACGAGATCGCACGCGAATTTCCCGAACTCTGGAATTGCTGGATGCAAGACCCCGAATCGCTCCGGGTTCCGGGCGCGGAAACGCTCGACGAGGTCATGCGCCGATCCGTGGAGTGCGTCGAAGGACTCGTCGCCCTCCATCGCGGCGACACGATCGCCCTCGCATCCCACAGAACGGTTCTCAAACCGCTGATCGCAGGCCTCCTCGGAATCCGGAGCCCCTGGTTCTGGAAGGTCCATGTGGATACGGCAAGCATCTCCGTCATCCTCCACGAAGAACGACGGGGCTATATGATGCACCGGCTCAACGACACCTCGCATCTCGATTCTTTCGAAACGGAATGGGTGTAGCCGTTGTCCTTGACCGTTCGGATACGAGGTCTTATGATGAACGGCGTTCGATTTTAACGACGTGTAGAGGAAGGGACCAGCGTGCCGGCATTTCCAATCCGCCTCGAATCCAAAGATGATCTTTCGCGAATGATACGCTCCATCGGAGCGGATCCCCGGTCCGACGCCTTCTTTCGTCCCAAAGCCGGTCTTCTGTTCTTTTTCGTTCCGGACGCCGATTTCCGGGCGGCCGCGTTCATCAAGCAGGAGCTTCTCTCCCGCGGCGGAGACGCCGTCGTCAACCGGGGCGTCATCAACGCGACAGCCGCGCGGAGCGATGTCCTTCTTTTCGGAAACGAAGGCCAGATCGACTCCCTGATCCGCAAACTGGACTATCTTCACTGCTGGGGACTGGACGAGATCCGCGCCTCGCTCGAGCGCGCCATGAAGGGCGCGGCGACGCGGCGATGGAGGCTGCCCCTCCCTCGGGGGCGTTTCCTGGAGCTTGGAGATGTTCCCCTCGTCATGGGCATCATGAATCTCACTCCGGACTCGTTCCACCCCCAGAGCAGGATTCCCGGAGAACGCGCTGCGGAGCGGGCCGCCGAAATGCTGGCCCAGGGAGCGGCCATCATCGACATCGGCGCGGAGTCCACCCGTCCCGGGTCGGAACCTGTTTCCGCGGAGGAGGAACTCGACAGACTCCTGCCGGCGCTTCGGGCGATCCGAAACGCCTTTCCCGAAGCGATCCTGTCGACGGACACGTACAAGGGCGAGGTCGCCCGGGCGGCGTTACGCTGCGGAGCGGATATCATCAACGACATATCCGGTTTCGGGCTCGATCCGGATATTCTTGACGCCGTGGCGGAGTCGGAAGCATCCTATATCCTCTCGCACATCCGGGGAACCCCGAAGGATATGCAACAGAATCCGCACTATGACAATCTTCTTCGCGAAATGCTCGCTTTCTTCGATGGAAAACTCGATATCCTCGCAAAAAAGGGCGTCCTCCAGGATCGAATCATTCTCGACCCCGGGATAGGCTTCGGCAAACGACTTGAGGACAATCTCGGCATTCTTCGCGGGATCGACGCCTTTACCGGTTTCGGTCGTCCTCTCTGTGTCGGACACTCGCGAAAAGGCTTCATCGCGAAATCGCTTCAAAGCGGCGCTCCGGAGGACCGGACCGCAGGCACGCAAGCCGTGACCGCATACTGCGCCATGCGTGGCGTCTCCATTCTTCGCGTACACGACATCCGCGAGAACGCCGCAACGATCGCGATGATCGGAAAAATTCGGGAGGCTTCTCTATGAAAACCGTCGCACTGGCGCTCGGCAGCAACATGGGAGATCGTCTCGGCAACCTCAGACAGGCCGTCCACCTCCTCGAGAATCAACGAATCCGCGTTACGGCGCGAAGCGATGTTTTTGAAACGAACCCCGTCGGTTTCGAGAACCAGAAACGTTTTCTTAACGCATGCATCCTTGTGCAGACGGATCTTTCTCCCATTGAACTGCTCGCAGAGACGCAACGTGTGGAGACCCAGCTCGGGCGGACCCGTGAGGTCCGATGGGGCCCCAGAACGATAGACCTCGACATCCTGCTGTTTGACGAAATGGTCGTGAATGAAAAGACGCTCGTCATTCCGCATCCGCGCATGACGGAACGTGCATTCGTCCTCGTTCCCCTTGCGCAGATCTGCCCCGGCCGGATACACCCGGGAACCGGCGAGACCATCGGCGTCCTGTCCGAAAGAATCCGGCGCGAAGATCGCTCCATGCAACGAATAGCTCCCCTGTAGAACATCCCGGTCATATGCAGGAACGAAAGCAGGAAAGCGCCGACAATCGCCCCTCGGCGTGTCGGCGCTTTCCTGCTTTTTTCTTCCGAAGCTATCCTTCCGACGAAAAGCCTGATCGGCCTTCGTTTACCGGAGCAACCCCTCAAACCAGGCGTTCACTGCGCCGAGATCGGGCTCACGCATGAACAGGGGGCGGGAGTCGTCAGCGAATGCGCCGAGACCCTTCTCGAATGTCTCCGGTCCCTCCGCTTCGTACAGGATTCCAAGCGGATACGGCGCCGGAGAAAGGGCCAGATCGAGCGCCTCCCGGAAATCGTCCGCTTTGCGGTCCGGCTCCAGCATCCGGGTGTTCTCCTTGAACCAGGCGTACGTATTGACCTTGTTGAACGTGACGCAGGGCTGGAAGATGTCGACAAGGGAGAAGCCCCTGTGACGGATCGCACGTTGCATGATTGCGGTCGTACGCTCGACGTCGCCCGCGAAGGCGCGCGCGACGAACGTCGCGCCCTGCACCAGCGCCGAGGCGAGAGGGTTGAAGGGCTCGGCCCGGACTCCCTTGCGCTGCATGGGGGTCACGAATCCTCGGGGACTTGTCGGGGAAGCCTGCCCCTTCGTCAGCCCGTACACCATATTGTTGCACACCAGAACCGCCAGGTCGGGATTGCGCCGGATCGTATGGGTGAAGTGGTTCCCCCCCTCTCCATACATGTCGCCGTCGCCGCCGACGGCGATCACCGTCAGTTCCGGATTCGCCGCCTTGATCCCGGTCGCCGCGCTGAGGGCGCGTCCGTGAAGGCCGTTAAAGAAATTCGACCGGAGATAGTGGGGCATCTTGGCCGCCTGTCCGATGCCCGAAACGAGGACGACCTGCTGCGGAGAAAGCCCCAGGCCGAGGAGCGCCTTCTTGAGCGCGTCCAGAATCGCGTAGTCGCCGCACCCGGGACACCAGGAGAGTTCGCCGTGTTCCATATCGAACGGATTCGCGCTCATGCGCCCGCACCTCCTTCAAGGATCGCGGAGACCCTCCGCGCCGTCTCCTCAACGGAAAACGGGAGCCCGTCGTATTTCCGTATCGAATGATGCGCCCTGATGCCGAATGTACCGCGAAGCAGCCGTTCGAATTGCCCCGTCGCGTTCCCCTCCAGAACGATCACCCTCGTCGCCGCGGAAAGAAATGCCTCTGTCGCCTCATGAAGCGGATGCACCTGCTCGAAGGCGAGAACGGCCGTATCCGTGCGGCCGAGCAGGGCAAGCGCCTCACGTGCGATCTCGAGCGTCGACCCGAAACAGACGATCAGCGTTTCGTAATCCTTCGGCCCGAACAGAACGGGAGGAAGGGCCTCCTGCCTCATGGCGTCGAGTTTTCCGAGACGTTTTTCATTCATCGCGACGCGGACGTCGATCTCCTCGGAAATATGCGCTTCCTCGTCGTGTTCATGGCTGTCGGCGCCGACAAGCCCCTCGCCGTACCCGGGGACGCCCCGGGTCGATATCCCCGTTCCGCCGGGCGCGTAGCGCCTGTAGTCCGCAGGCGTCGGATCGATCTTCCCGACGGGCCGAAGAAGCGACACGTCCGGGATATCCACGTCGTAGAACGTATTCATGAGATACTGGTCCGTCAGGAGAATCACCGGCGTCTGGTAGCGTTCCGCAATATCGAACGCTTTTGCGGAAAGGAAAAAGGCGCTTTCTACCGACCCGGGTGCGAAGATGGCCCGCGGAAATTCCCCGTGTCCGGAATACAGCGCGAGATCCAGGTCGCCCTGCTCCGTCCTCGTCGCCATTCCGGTTGCAGGTCCGGGACGCTGCGAGAGATGCACGACCAGCGGCGCCTCCATAATCCCCGCAAGGCTGATTCCCTCGGCCATCAGGGCGAATCCGCCTCCGGACGTCGTCACAAGCGACCGTGCGCCGGCATAGGACGCACCCACCGCCATATTCACCGCCGCCGGCTCGTCTTCCACCTGCTCCACCGCTACATGGAAACGCTCCGCATTCGCCGAGAGGAACGTGAGCACTCCCGTCGCGGGCGACATCGGATACCCCGCAGCGAACGAACACCCGCCGGCCACGGCCCCGAGCGCAACCGCATCGGACCCGTCAAGCAGAATTCTCTTTCCGTCCGAATCCATCGCATCGTGGTACAGCGGTTCCGAGTCGCCGCGCAGTTCCTCTCCGAAACGATACCCCAGAGAACATGCCTCCGTATTCGTTTTCGCCACTGCAAGCCTGCCGGAAAAGAAACGCTCGATCTCCTCCAGGACGCCGGGCAACGGAACCCCCGTCAGACCGATCATCACTCCGGCCATGACCATAGCGGCGTACACCTTTCCGCCAAGTTCCTTCGTCATGTCCTCCAGCGGAATGGGAACCAGCGCCGCCTCCGCTCCATCGAACTCGCCGCCGAAAACACCCCGATCAGCGACGATCTTCGTCGCGGGCGATATTCTGCGCCGGATATTGACGCGCACATCGGGCGTCAACGGAAACAGGTAGTCCATCCGGTCGGAGAACGCACGAACCGCTTTCGTCCCGACACGGATTTCCGTGGAATTGTTCCCGCCGCGAACCCGGGACATATACTCACGGCTCGCGAAAACGTGCAGTCCCGCACGACACAGCGCCCGGCAGAGGAATTCCTCGACCGTCTGGATGCCAAGCCCCGCCGCGCCGCTCAATACAAAAGACAGATCGCGCGTTCCGGAAATCTGGCTGTTCATTCCATCCCTCCTCGGTTTTGCCGCAATATGACACACGACAACTATACACAATACGCACCTCCGCCGGAATCCTCTCTTTTGGAAGACATGCCTCTGCTATAATGTGTGCAGGTGCGAAGCACTTTCACGTTCCCTGAAGATGGAGGTGAATCAGCGTGGGAAAGTTTCGATGCCTTGAGTGCAAGAAAGAATTCGAGCTTGAGGACGTGGCCCCCGTCAAGAAGTGTCCTGACTGCGGCAGCCATTTCCTTGAGTTCATGGGGGGGGAGCCTCTCAAGCGCGGAAAGTCCTGGAGTTCCAAGACATTCAGCGTAGGCGGAAGCGTTCAGTAATTTCCCTGCATCAATAAAAGAAGACCGGAGCGGACACGCTCCGGTCTTCTTTTATGTCGACGCAAAAGGCGACGATCCGCTACTTCTTCTGCTCCAAAGCCGGGCGATTCAGCGCCTTGAACGCCTCCATCACCATCAGGATGGCGAGGAGGAACAGGATGACAGCCACCACAACGAGCAGGTAGTTCGGCGCGGCGAGCTTCAACTGCCCCGCGACGAGGAAATACAGCGCCGCGACAGTTGTCGCCAGCATGAACCACATCGGAACCATCAGGAAGGTATTGGACTTCTTGAGTCCCTTGACAACCCACACGGAAACGGCGAGAAGCACCAGGGCTCCGACGAGCTGGTTCGCCGCTCCGAAGATCGGCCAGATCGCCAGCCACGCGGGGATCAGTTTCCCGTCGGGCGAATGGGTCTTGAGAAGCAGCAAGGCCATCGCGGCGGCGACGGTGACGATCGTCGCCGTGTAGCGATCGATCTTCATGTTGAAGAGTTCCTGGATCTGATAGCGCGCAAGCCGTGTGGCCGTATCGAGAGACGTCAGAAGGAAGGTATTGATCGCCAGCAACCCGAGGGACTTGCCGACGACCGGATCGATGCCCACGAGTTCGGCGAACTTTCCGAAGCCTGCGCCGTACGTGCTGACGGGATCGTTATTGACGAGCGCGCCGGAGATCATGACGGTTCCGAGGGCGATAACGGCGACGACGCCTTCAAGAAGCATCGAGCCGTAACCGACGAGCGTCGCGTCCGTCTCCTTGCGAATCTGCTTGGACGTGGTGCCGCTTCCGACGAGCGCGTGGAATCCGGACAGGGCGCCGCACGCAACGATGATGAACAGCATGGGCCACAGATACTGGCCGCCGGCGACGAACCCCTTATACGCGGGCAGCGTGACCTCGAACTTGCTGCCCATGAGCATTCCCACCGTGCCGATGAGTACGGCGAAGTAGAGGAAGTAGGACGCCAGATAGTCGCGGGGCTGGAGCAGAAGCCAGACCGGCAGAACGGACGCAAGGAAGATGTAGCCCGCGAGCCACCATCTCCATGTCTCCATGCTCGCGCCGAATGTGTCCTTGACCCACTGCGCGCTGTTGCCGTACCAGCAGGCGTAAATGATGATCGGCACCATGATGACCGTCATGAGCCACAGAGGCGTATTGTATCTGTAGATCAGGATGCCGAAAATGACCGCCATCACCATGTACAGCGTCGCGGAGAACGCAACGGCCGGGTCGGCCTTGAACGTATTGGCGGAGAGCTGCAGGAAGACCGCGACAACGAGAACGAGCGCCAGAATCGTGAAGCACAGGAACAGGAACTTGCCCTTCCGTCCGATCCATCGGTCAACGACTTCGCCGACGGACTTCCCGTCATGCCGCATGGACGAGACGAGACCGGCCATGTCATGCGGACCGCCGAGGAAGGTCGATCCGATGACGCACCACAGGTACGCGGGAAGCCATCCGAACATGACTCCGGCCGTAATGGGACCGACGATCGGACCGGCTCCGGCGATCGAGGCGAAATGGTGGCCCAGAAGGACCGCCGGGTGCGCGGGACAATAGTCTATTCCGTCATACATGGCCTCGGCGGGAGTTTTGTTCTTGTCATCAAGACCATAAATACCCGCCATATATTTTCCGTAAATTTTATACGCAACAGAAAAAACGACGACAGAAATAATAAAAAGCATTGCGAGCAAATGCACGTACATCACCTCCGGGAAAAATTCGTTACTCCGGAAACAAAACCGCTACACCGTTTCCAACGAACCGCGTGACGCCACCACCCCCTCCTTCTTGCGACTCTCGGCCAGATCCCAGGCCTTGTCCACAAGCTGGGCAAGGTCGCGGATCCTTTTGTCGTACGAGCCGTGAACAGAATACGAATGCGCTTCAATAAACCCGCGGAAGCCAAGAAGAAAAGAACGTATTTTCCGGAATTTCACTGACGGATCCACAACGAAAAGAAATCGTTGCGTCATCAGATCTCTTTCCGGAATTCCGTGGTCGAGGACATAGCGCATATCGCTCTCGCCTGAATGCCGCCAGATAATACAATCGTCCGCAAAATAGCGGCAGACCTCTCCAATGAGTCCGTCTTTCACGAACGTCACCCTGCGGCGGACGCCTTTCATGCCGTTCGAGGCCCACGGCTCAAACCCCCAATACGTCCACAGCTCCTGGTCTGACATTAGAATTGAAAAATCAGGCATGCGCTTTCACCACCACCGAACGAGATTATACAGCATACGGAATAATTTAGAAGCCTTCATCTCTTTACCAGGAAACAACATGTCATCAGAAGACGACGCGTCCGCTCCACGGTTGCATTTCCTCATGGTCGAATGTATAATATACTGCGTTTTGGGCGACTAGCTCAGCGGAAGAGCGCTTCCCTCACACGGAAGAAGTCGTTGGTTCGAACCCAATGTCGCCCACCATGTGACGCCAAAGGTTCCCGACATTCGGTCGGGAACCTTTTTTCTTGTACTCGACATGCACTCTCTGGACGCAAAAAATTACGCCTTTTGAAAAACCTCACGAAAGCTCGTCTTTATCCCCTCTTCCGCAGTTTTCTCGGCGCAAAAAACCGTCAGAAAAGCCTACGGCGCTTTCCCGAGGCGCTCCCATATCTCCACCACAGCGCTTCTTCCTTCAGGCTTCGCTCCATTTCGACGCCGTCCGATCCATCCCTGTAGTACTGTCCCTGTCTTCCGACGACGGAAAAACCTGACTCTCGATAGAGGGCGATCGCGCCCGAATTCGTCGATTGCGTCACAAGGCATATGCGGGAACATCCGAGGTAGCCGCCGAGCTCGAACGCTCCGAGCAGAAGAGAGGACGCGATCCCGCGACGCCGGTATTTTTCGTGAACGACGAGATTCAATAGATGCAGTCTGTCGGATTCTGCACGCAGGACTGCATACCCCGCAAGATGGTGCGATAGCCGGGCGCCCAGATACAGGACACCTGATCCCGGATCGGCGAGTTCGCTCTCGATGACGCCGGATCCCCAGCGTACGGAAGAAAAAAGCTCCTCGAGAACGCGAATGTCGCCCGCATCTCCCGAGGAGCATAATCCGACTGCAGGAAGGATGATGCGTCCCTCCTCAAAGCCCCCGGACGATCGTCTCGTCTCTTCCGGGGCCGACGCCTATCAGCTGAACGGGGACGCCCGTCTCTTTCTCGATATAGCGCACGTAGTTTTGCGCGGCGGACGGAAGGTCTTCAAAACTCCTGCATGAGGCGATGTCTTCCTTCCATCCTTCAAAACGCTCGTAAACCGGCGTAGCGCCGGCGAGGACTCCGGCGTTTCCGGTGAAATGCCCCGACCTCTTGCCTTCGAGATCGTAGGCGACGCAAACGGATATTTCGTCGAGACCGGACAAGACGTCCAGTTTCGTCAGGGCGATGGATGTCATTCCGTTGACGCGGACAGCGTATTTCAACCCGACCATATCGAGCCATCCGCACCGTCTGGGGCGTCCTGTCGTCGCTCCGTATTCGCCGCCCTTTTCCCGGAGTCTGTCTCCCAGATCGCCCGTATCTTCCGTCGGGAAGGGGCCTTCTCCGACCCTCGTGCTGTATGCCTTGACGACGCCGATCACCCTGTCGACCGTATTCGGACCGAGTCCGAGCCCGACGCATCCGCCTGCGGCGACGGGGGACGAACTCGTAACGTACGGATATGTTCCATGATCGATATCGAGAAGCGTTCCCTGCGCGCCTTCAAAAAGCACCGTCTTTCCGGACTCGAGCGCTTCGCAGAGAATGCGGGACACATCTCCGGCGTAGGCCGACAGCTCTTTTCCCCAGTTCATCGCCTGAGTATGAATTTCGTCAAACGGAAGCGGCTCGAGATTGTACAGTCTCGTGAGAATCCTGTTTTTGTCTTCGAGGTTGAATTCCAGCTTGTCCCGCAGTACATCGGGATGGAAAAGGTCTTCGATCCGAATCCCGCAACGGCTGAATTTATCGACGTACGCGGGGCCGATGCCGCGTCCGGTCGTCCCGATCTTCTTTCCCTTGCCCCGAAACTCTTCCTGCGCCTTGTCGATAATCTTGTGATACGGCATCACAACGTGAGCGGATCCGCTGACAATGAGCCGCGCCCGGTCCATTCCCTTCGACTGAAGATCCTTGATCTCCGCAAGCAGTTGGTCGGGATCGACGACGACGCCGTTTCCTATGACGCACAGCTTTCCGGGATACAGCATTCCCG
>CAZVUT010000054.1:0-16556 GCA_964630155.1 uncultured Synergistaceae bacterium | reverse complement strand
GAAGCCAATGCGACGAAGATCTATGAGCGCGGATACAAGAACATCTTCTCTATCCTGCCTCCTGCGACGTTGCTGATGGATCCGATCGCCGAAGTCGCGAAAAAGGTAACGCCGAAACCGCAGACCGCAGCGATCATCTCGGCCAACGATCTGTTCCCGCTGAGTTGCGCCGAAGGATTCAAAGCGTCTATCGAAAAGGCGGGCATCAAGGTCGTTCTCTTTGAAAAGTACCCCGCCGGCGCGACCGACATTTCGAGCCTCCTGACCAAGGTCAAGTCCGCCAATCCCGATATCCTCGGTCTGGCTGGGTACACTGCGGATGCGCTCATGCTGATGCGTCAGAGCAAGGAACTCAAGCTCAATCCGAAGATGTACGCGATTTCCGTCGGCGTCATGGTCGAGGGATTCATCAAAGAACTCGGCCCCGACGCAGAGTTCGCCATCGAGGGAGAGTGGTGGATTCCCACCATGAAATTGAAGGATCCCGTTTTCGGAACCACGGAAGACTACGTAAAGGCTTGCCGCGCGATGTTCGGCGAGACGTACACGCCCGGCTATCACGCGGCGAGCGCGAGCGCGGCCGGCAGTCTGCTCCAGCTCGCCGTGGAAAAGGCAGGGTCCATCGAGACGGACAAAGTCCGCGAGGCGCTCAAGGGGATGGATCTGCAACTTTCGACCTGGCCCGGAATCAAATTCGACGAAAAGGGACAGAACATCAAGACGATACATCCGGCGATCCAGATCCAAAAGGGCAAGTTCGTCACGGTGTATCCCGAGGAATCGAAGCAGAACGACGTCGTCTATCCCGTACCCGCGTGGGAAGAGCGGAAGTAACGGTCGCTACGGGGTCGCCGGAACGCGGATGAAAACGATGCGGATCGCCGCCATTACCATCGGACATTCTCCCAGGACCGAGATCACCGCCCCGATGCGGGGAATTCTCAGGGGCGCATCCCTGGAGGAATACGGATTGCTTGACGACGCGACGGATGCGGATCTGGAGCGCCTCGGCGAGTCCGCGATCAATCCGGATGGAGACAGCGTCTACATAACCCGTCTTCGCGACGGGCGTTCGATAAAAATGGCGAAAAGAGACATCGTCACAATGCTGAAACAAACCCTCTGCACGCTCAAGGGCTCCGGTTTTTCTTCGGCGCTGATTTTGTGCCAGGGGGAGTATTATGCGGCGGCGGTCCCAGGAATCAGGCTCCTTCATCCGATGGAACTCGTGCGCGGCGTGGTGGATGCCTTTCTCCCCGTCGGGCGCCTTGGGGTCATTGTTCCGATCAGGGAACAGGAGGCCCTCAAGAAGAGGGAGTGGGAGAAGGAAAGACGAGAGCTTCTGATCACAACGGGATCCCCATATGGGGATCCCGTTTTTCTTGACCGAGCGGCCGAATCGCTGCGCGGACGGACGGACGCGGTTGTTCTGGACTGTCTGGGGTTTACTGTCGCGATGCGGCGACGTGTAGCGAATATTGTCGCCTGTCCCGTTTTTTTGCCGGGGACTGTAGTCGCTTCCGTTTTGCGGGAAGCGTATGGAACGGACGAAGGAGTATGTGAGTGAATATGACCTGGAGCAGAAAGCACGTTATCACGATCGAAAGCATGTCCCGCGAGGAAATTCTCTCCGTTCTCGAAGTCGCGGGTTTCTACAGGCGAGAGTGCATGAAGTCGGGACGGGCCCCGCAGTACGATACCCTGAAGGGGTTCACCGCAGTGAATATGTTCTTCGAAAACAGCACGCGAACGCGCATCTCTTTTGAACTTGCCGAAAAACGCCTGGGGATGACGTCCATCGATTTCAACGCTCCCGCAAGCAGTCTGTCGAAAGGAGAATCCTTCGAGGACACGCTCATGACGATTAACGCCATGAATGTCGATGCGATCGTGATCCGGCATCCGATGAACGGAAGCGCGCAGAGGGCTACGGAATACGTCGACGGTTCGGTGATCAGCGGAGGGGACGGGACGTACGCCCATCCGACGCAGGCTCTTCTGGACGCTCTTTCACTCAGGGAACGGGTTGGATCGCTCGAAGGGCTCAAGGTCGCGATAATAGGCGATATCCTGCACAGCCGCGTCGCTTCGTCGCAGGCGTGCGTTCTCCGAAAACTCGGTGCGCGCGTGTTTCTCGTCGGGCCGTCGGCGTTTCTGCCCGACTCGTTCCGGGACAAATGGAATGTCGAAAGCGTATCCCACGATCTCGACGAAACGCTCCCCGGGATGGATGTCCTCTCCCTGTTGCGGGTTCAGAAAGAACGCATGTGTGAAGCCGAAATCCCCTCCTTCGAGGAGTATCATCGGCTGTGGGGAATCACCCGCGAACGGTTGGCCCGGGCCGGAGCGAACACGCTCGTGATGCACCCGGGCCCGATCAACAGGGGCGTCGAGCTTTCCGGCGACGTTGCGGACTCGGAACGATCGCTCATTCTCGGACAGGTCGCGTGCGGAGTCGCCGTTCGCATGGCGTTGCTTCAACTCCTGCTTGGAGAATCCGCTCCCCGGTAGAATGTGGAATGGCCGGTGAGGGGTGTTCCCGCGTCTGAACATTTGATATGCTTGACGCGAAGACGGCCGGAACGCCCTTCTCCCGGCTTGATGAAGGAGGATGCGAATGTTCGATCTCGTAATTCGACGGGGAGCCGTCTGTCTTGGCGAGGACACTCCCGTACAGTGCGATCTGGGAATTCGGGACGGCGTCATTGCGGCCATATCGCTCGGGGACCTCGACGGGCGCGACGTCGTCGACGCAGAAGGAAAAACAGTCCTGCCCGGCACGGTCGACCCTCACGTGCATATCAGGGCGCCGGGACACGACGAACGGGAGACCTTTCATTCCGGGACATGCGACGCCGCGGCCGGCGGCGTCACGACGATCATGGAGATGCCTATCTCCTCTCCGCCCCCGTATTCAAGGGAAATCGTCGAATCCCGCATGCGTCTGGCGGCATCGGAAGCCGTTGTGGACGTCGCCTTCTTCGGGGCGGCCGGTATTGATCAGATTGACTCGATCGTCCCGTGCGCGCAGTCCGGCATAGTGGCCTTCAAGACGTTTCTTCACGAGGCGCCGAAGGGACGCGAGGCGGAATTCGTCGGATTGACGGCGCCGGACACGCCGGATCTGTACGAAGTCATGAAAAAGATCGCCGAATCCGGGCTCATCGGCGCGTTTCACGCGGAAAACAACGAGATGATCCGGAGAAATATCCGGAACATGACCGAAGCGGGCCGGACGTCGCCGAAGGATCATGAGCGTTCCCGTCCCCCGATCTGCGAGATCGAGACGACCGCGAAGGTTCTCCTCTTCGCGGAGGAAACCGGAGCGACGGTGGAAATCTGTCATATCTCGACGCCCCGCGCGGTCGAACGTGTGAACGAAGCCCGTGCGCGAGGCGTCAAGGTCATCGCCGAGACCTGTCCGTCGTATCTTTTCCTCAACGTGGATGCGCTCGATCGTTTCGGAGCGTTCGCGAAGTGCAACCCCCCCGTGCGGAGCGAAGAGGAACGGAGCGCCATGTGGAAGTACGTCCTCGACCGCAGCATCGATATTATCGGGAGCGACCACGCGCCGTACACCAAAGAGGAGAAAATGAAGGGAGAGGGAAACATCTTCGTCCCGCCCGCGGGATTCCCGGGACTGGGGACCCGCCTGCCCCTCATGTACACGGCGGTGCGCGAGAAGAAACTCTCCCTGCGCCGGATGATCGATCTGATCTGCACGAATCCTGCGAAAGTCTTCGGGCTCTACCCGAAAAAGGGCGTCATCGCCCCGGGATCGGACGCCGACCTCGTCCTTATCGACCCCATGCGGGAAAGCCCCATATCGAAAGACGAAATGTTCACCCGCTGTCGCGACAGCGCATTGGTCTTTGAAGGCCGGCAAGTATACGGGAAGCCGGAACGGACGATCGTCCGCGGACGTACGGTCTTCGCGGGCGGGAAAATCCTCGCGGAGCCGGGATGGGGCGCAATCGTCCGACGCGGTTCGTGAGAACGCAATGGGCCTTCGCTTCCGGCGGTTCCCTCGGAAGCGAAGGCCATACGCTCCGTCCAACGCCGGACCGCAGACGTTTCGAAGAATGAAGATCTTCTGGAGGACCGTCCTCATAACGGGATTGCTTTTTCTGCTTCTCGCGGTGTTCCTGTTGTTTCAATCCCCGGCAAGGCATGATGTCCTCGAGCAGTCCGATGACGCCGTCCTGCTTCTGACGTACGGAAGAGAACTCATCGATACGGTTCGGGCCTCTCTTGAAACGCTTCCGTCCAAGGACAGGGGTGTTGTCGAAGCGGGGCTGGACAGACTTGAATCGGCCTGGAAAGAATTGCGCCGGATCCGGGAACGGAACGGAGACACGACGGCCGCGACGGATCGTTTCCTCTCCCTGCTTCACGAGATGACAAGCGGCGACATCCCCGTACGGAAAGGACTGGAGATTACCGATGAAACAGGAAACTGACGAATGCGCAAGAACTGTCCACTCTATCCTCAGATCGCACATGGCGATACAGAACGAATTATTTCGGCCGACATGGAGAAAAATCGTCCGGATTCCGGGTGTCTATCGCCCGGTGCCGTACGGTGAAAAACGAGACGAACTGCGCACCCTGGCGGAACAACTGCTCGAGATCCGCACGCGCATAAAGGGTATGAAACCGGAAGGCGACAACGAGGACGGCCGTTTCCTGATCTCGCTGCGTGCGTATTGCACCTCGCTGTCCGAGTCGATCCTCGCCCTTTCGGACATCTGTGGACGTCTGTCGGCGAAAAGCAAAGGAGAGGACTATCCGCGGTCATCCTACGAAAAAGAAATCGGGGAATTTCGCGCGCTGGAATCGAAATCCATGGAGATAGGGAAATCCCTCAATGCCTTGCGAAAGAAGGAACGAAAGACGATTACCGAAAACGCTTCTCCTCAGAGCTGACCTGGAGTTTCTCTCCCGTCGTTTTTTTCACTTTTGATTCAGATTTGCCATTGACAAAAAGACACGGCGTTTGTACTCTTGTGTTCGTGATGGTTGTATATTTCTTGTATACAACCTTTGGAAGGGTGAACGTTCTCATGCTCAAGAGAAAAAAGGAAGTCGCCTACGATTGGATCAAGGAACGCCTCCTTCAGAGTGCGGACGTGGATTTATCCCGTTTTTCGGAGAATGCCCTTTCATCCGAACTGAACATGAGCAGAACTCCGATTCGTGAAGCTCTCCTTCAACTGCAGGCGGAAGGATTTGTCGAGATCCTTCCGAACAGGGGGATCGTTATTCCCGACGTTTCCGTTCGTGAAGTCAACGAAACATTCGCCCTTCGCATGGCGCTCGAAGAATTCGTCGTGCGGGAGATAGCCGGCAATGTACAGCCCGAATGGCTGAAACGGGTGGATGAAAACCTGGAACTCCAGAAGACCGCCGTGATCCGCTCCGATGTTCCGGAATACCTTGTTCATGACAGGGCCTTTCATGACCTTTTTCTCGATAGATATTCGAATTCTCTTATCAACAACGTTGCACGGCGCATCCGGGAACGGTTCTTTTCGGTCGGAATGAATGTTTTACGTTGCAAGGGATCTGTGGAACGTTCCTTTCAGGAACATTGTGCGATTGTCGAAGGCTTGCGCTGCGGGGATCCCGAAAGAACCGCCGTTGCCATGCATCAGCATCTCCTGACGGGGAAGAGAAACGTCCTTTTCTGGCAGGAACACGCTGATGACGGCCAGTCGCGGCGTTTCTGATTTTTTTCTGTCATTAATTCGAATAATGTAATCGCATCGTTTGGTGCGACAGAAATGGAGGGGGCAACTCTATGTGTGCGAAAGCGGAACGGAGAGAGCCGGAAAGAGCGCCTGGGGAATACGGGGCGGAGAAGCTTCGGTGGTTCTACGAGACGATGGTGTTGATCCGGAACTTCGAGCTGAAAGTTGAAGAGAACTTCTTTGCGGGGGAAATCCCGGGCTTCGTGCACCTGTACATCGGTGAAGAGGCGACCGCGACGGGCGTCATGGGACATCTCCGAAAGACGGACTACATCCAGAGCACGCACCGGGGGCACGGACACACGCTGGCCAAGGGAGCGGACCCGAAGCGGATGATGGCGGAAATCTTCGGGAAAAAGACGGGGTACTGCAAGGGCAAGGGCGGCTCGATGCACATCGCGGACTTCAGCGTGGGAATGCTCGGGGCCAACGGCGTCGTCGGAGGCGGCTTCACGATGGTCACCGGGGCGGGGCTCGCGCAGAAAATGCAGAAGACGGACGGCGTATCGGTCTTCTTCTTCGGAGACGGAGCGTCGAACCGCGGGACCTTCCACGAAGCGATCAACATGGCGGCCGTCTGGAAACTGCCGGTGCTCTTCGTCTGCGAAAACAACCAATTCGCATCCACGACGCCCTACCGGACCACCACCTCGGTCGACGACATAGCGGACCGGGCGCAGGGGTACGGAATCCCGGGAGTCATCGTCGACGGAAACGACGTCTTCGCGGTCTACGAAGCGGCGGGCGACCTCATCGCGCGGGCGAGGCGGGGGGAAGGGCCGGCCATTCTGGAAACGAAAACCTACCGGATCAAGGGACACTTCGTCGGCGACCCGGAGAAATACCGGACGAAAGAAGAAGTCCAGCACGTCTTCGACACCACCGACCCGATCCCGGCATTCGAGAGAAAAGTTCTCGAAGCGGGAGTCATGACGCGGGAAGACCTCGACGCGATGAAAGCGGCGGCGGTCAGGACAATCGACGAAGCGATCGAATACGCGCGGCAGTCTCCGGAACCGGACGCGTCCGAACTCTACACGGACCTCTACGTACCGGCGCCGGAAACCGTATAAGGGAACGGAGAGCGGACAATGAGAACGATATCATTTGCACAGGCGACGCTTGAAGCGATGGAAGAGGAAATGACGCGGGACGGAAACGTCTTCGTCATGGGAGAAGACATCGCGCGGCAGGGAGGCATCTTCGGCCAATTCAAGGGCCTGCCGGACAAATTCGGCAAAGAGCGGGTCATCGACACGCCGATCAGCGAAACGGCCATAGTGGGAGCGGCGATAGGGGCGGCGCTCGCGGGAATGCGGCCCGTAGCGGACATGCACTTCGCGGACTTCATGGGCGTCTGCTTCGACGAAATCTTCAACCAGATGGCGAAAATCCACTACATGTTCGGGGGCCAGAAAAGCATCCCGATGGTCCTTCGGGCGCCGGACGGAATGATCAACCAGGCGGCGGCGCAGCACTCGCAATCGGTCGAGGCGTTCTTCGCGCACATCCCGGGCCTGAAAGTCGTCATCCCGTCCAACCCGGCGGACGCGAAGGGACTGCTGAAGGCGGCCATACGGGACGACAACCCTGTCATCTACTTCGAACACAAGGGACTCTTCTCGATGAAGGGAGAAGTTCCGGACGGGGACTACGTCACGCCGATCGGCAAGGCGAAGGTCGTGCGCGAGGGAAGGGACGTCACGCTCGTCTCGTACTCGATGATGATGAACCACGCGATCAAGGCGGCGGACGAACTGGAAAAGGACGGAATCTCGGTGGAACTGATCGACCTCCGGAGCGTCTCTCCGATCGACGAGGAGACGATCCTGAACTCCGTGGCGAAGACGACGCGACTTGTCATCGCGCACGAAGCGGTGAAGCGGTGCGGCGTGGGAGCGGAGATCGCGGCGCTGGTCGCAGAGAAGGCGATCGACTGCCTCGACGCCCCGATCGTCCGCGTCGGATCTCCCTTCACTCCCGTCCCCTTCGCGCGTATCCTGGAGAAGGAATACCGCGTCACGACGGATACGATTGTTGCCGGCGTACGAAAGGTCTTTGCGTAACGCGCTTTCGCGGATGGCTCTTTCGAGGGTATCGGATCGCGATTCGGGACCGGAGGTGATGCACGGGGTAAAGCGTGGGCGTTTTACGGAAAGTCGGACAGCATCTCTATTACATCACAGGGGGGAATCGTAATGCGGAAAGGAATAGCTCTGGCGATTGCAATGACTCTGTTGTGCGCGCTTGCCGTTCCGGCGATAGCTGCCGGGTACAAGACCGAGTACAAGATGGATGTCGTCCCCGGGCCGGCGACTGCCTGGGGTATGGGAGCGCAGTACTTCGCGGATCTCGTGAAGGAGAAGTCCGAGGGAAAGATCAACATCAAGGTCTACTTCGGATCGCAGTTGTCCGCCGGAAAGCAGACATCCGCGTTCCTGCTTCTGCGGAACGGAGCAATCGATTTCGCGCTGCAGTCGGTCATCAACTGGTCGCCGCAGGTTAAGGAGCTGAACCTGACTGCGATGCCGTTCTTCGTTGCTTCCCAGCCCGATCGCTTCAAGGCAGTCGATGCGATCAAGGGCGGAAAATCGGGAAAGATGCTGATCAACGCCGTCGAGGATAAGGGCGTCAAATTCCTCGGCTGGGGCGAAAACGGTTTCCGCGAGCTGACGAACAGCAAGCGCCCTGTCCTTACACCTGCTGACCTTAAGGGATTGAAGATTCGTGTCGTTGGAAGCCCGATCTATATCGATACCTACAATGCGCTCGGCGCGAACCCGATCAACATGAACTGGGCGGAAGCGACGACGGCCTTCCAGCAGGGCGTTGTCGACGGACAGGAGAACCCCATCAGCATCTTCTTCCCGCTCAAGATATATGAGTACCACAAGTTCGTGACCGACTGGCACTATGTCATCGATCCGTTGCTCTACTGCGTGAACCCGGATGTCTGGAAGTCGTTCCCAGAGAAGGACCAGAAGATGATTCAGGAGTGCGTCGATCTTGCCTCGAAGTACCAGATCGCCATCGCACGGGTCGGCCTCGATGGCGACATCTCCCTCAAGTATCTCCAGAGCATCAACAAGGTTCCGGAGATCACCGATCCCTATACCGCGCTCGAAAAGGCCGGGATGACGGTCACGAAACTGACGCCCGACCAGATCAAGGCTTTTGCCGATATGACAAAGCCCGTTGCTGAAAAGTGGCGGAAGGAACTTGGCGAAGAGCTGATCAAGGCCGCTGAAGAGGATATGGCGAAGGTAAAGTAACACGAAAAATCGCACAGGGGCGGGGTGTTTCTCCCGCCCCTTGAGAAGGGGTTATAGGGCTATGTTCAAAAAAATCTGGGATCACCTGGAAGAGCTTGTCGGATCGATTATGGTTTTTGTGATGGTCTCCGTGGCTTTCCTGAACGTTGTTGTCCGTTATCTGACGTCGTATTCATTCTCCTTCACCGAAGAACTGGAAGTCAATTTGTTCGTCTGGTGCGTCATGCTCGGAACCTCGATGGCGTTCAAGCAGGGGGCGAATCTGAGTCTGACAATGTTCTATGATCTCTGCCCGAAATCGGTGAGAAAGCTTTTTTTTATTGTGTCGACGGTCGTCACCCTCGCTTTCTTCTGCGTGCTCGGGTACATGGGGTATATTGAAGTCCTTGACGAAATCGCTCTCGGGGTGACAACGGAATCGCTCGCCATACCCGTCTATTTCTATACCGTCGCGATACCGCTCGTCTCCGCGCTGATCATTATCCGTATTCTCGAGGCTACGATAGCGACGCTTCGAAAAAATGAATACTAGGGGGGCCGGTTATGGCAGACTTTTTTTCTGATCCCGCGTTCTGGACGCTCATTATCTTTCTGTGCCCTCTTCTTATAAAAATACCGATAGCCATCGCTCTCGGCGGAGCTTCGTTCATCATTGCATGGAACTGGGGCCTCGGATTTCCGATGGTCTCCTACAATTTCTTTGCGGGCATTGCGAAATTCCAGCTTCTGGCGATTCCGTTCTTCATACTGGCCGGGGTCATTATGGAAAAGGCCGGCATCGCGGAAAGAATCATCACCTTCATAAAGGAAGTCGTCGGTGACGTCACCGGCGGCCTTGCGATCGCCACCGTGGCGGTCGCCACCTTCTGGGGCGCCGTGAGCGGCTCCGGTCCCGCGACGGTCGCCGCCATAGGTCTGATCCTCATACCGGGGATGGTTCAGGGAGGATATGACAAGCCTTTTGCAACCGCGGTCGTGTCCGTATCTTCCGGACTTGCCATCGTCATCCCCCCAAGCATCGCGTTCATCGTGTACGGGGACCTCGCACAGGTTTCGGTTGGCGCGCTTTTCGCTGCAGGGGTCATTCCCGGAATAATCGTCGCGTTATGCATCGCCGTAGCCGTGTATCTGCATTCCCGGAAGATGGGATATCGGGGCAAGCCGAGAGGCGGCATGGGCGATCTCTGGCGCGCCTTCAAAGATGCGCTTTGGGCGCTCTTTACCCCGGTCGTGATTCTCGGCGGTATTTACGGCGGAATTTTCACGCCGACGGAGGCCGCCGCTGTTGCAGTGTTTTACGGATTGTTCGTCGGAATCTTCGTGTACCACACCATTACCTTCAGGGTGCTGTACGAAATATTGAGCTCGACCGTTGTCGGTACGGCCGTCGTCATGATCGTCGTGACGTGCGCGGGCCTGTACTCGTGGGTCGGGGCGGCCGTCGGCCTCATCGACAAGGCGGCGGGCGTTCTGCTCGGCGTTTCGTCCGATCCGAGGATCCTTCTGCTGATGATCAATATCATTCTTCTCATTGCGGGAATGTTGCTCGACGCAATTTCCATTTTCTACGTATTCCTTCCGATCCTGTTGCCTATCGTGGTGCATTTCGGATGGAATCCGATCTGGTTCGGCGTCATGATGACAGTCAACCTTGCAATTGGGCAGGTGACTCCGCCGGTCGCAGTCAATCTGTACGTCGGCGCGAACATCAGCGGCCTCACGATGGAACAGATCGCAAAACCGGCGATTCCGCTGATTATCGCCGCGGTGATCGCTCTGGCCTTCATCACGGTCTTCCCCGGAATCACCACATTTTTGCCGACAATGCTCAAACTTGGATAGTCTGAAAAAAGCAGGCTGGAAGGAGGATTCCCTCATGGCGGTAGCAGTTACGATGCCGAAACTGGGACTTACAATGTCTTCCGGGAATATCGCCCAGTGGCGAAAAAGAGAAGGGGATTCGGTCGCAAAGGGCGAGATACTCTTTGTCGTTGCGACCGACAAGCTTACGTTCGACGTTGAGGCGCAGGAAACGGGGATATTGACTCGGATTCTTGTTCCGGAAGGGAAAGATGTTCCTGTCGGAGAGACTCTTGCGTATCTGGGAGAAAAGGGCGAGTCTGTAGGTGCGTCTGCGGGAAGGCCCGGTTCCTCCTTCAGCGCCGTCGAGACTCCCCAAGAAAGCGCGGGTGCGCCCTTCACTGTAAAAAATGCGCCGTCTTTTGCAGCCGGCAGAGCATTTGCTTCTCCCTTGGCGAAAAAGACCGCCCGAGAGCTCGGACTCTCGCTTTCCGGCCTGAAGGGGACCGGTCCTGACGGAATGATCGTCCGTAAAGACGTGATGGCGGCGTCTGCCGATGCAGTGCGTGTCAAAACATCGCCGGTCGCCAGAAAGATTGCGGACGAACTTGGCGTGGATGTCGCCGCTCTCAACGGGAAAGAACGCATCATGAAGGCGGATGTGCTTGCTGTCGCCCGGAAGCCTGCGGACGAGACGCAACACCCGGGAGGGACCCGGCGTATTCCGGTTTCTCCCATGCGACGCGTTATCGGTGAACGCATGTCGGAGAGTTGGCGCACGATACCGGTCGTTACGTACAACATGGAAGCCGACTGTGTTGCGCTCATCGCCTTCAGAAGCGCGCTGAAAGAATCGTTCTCAAGGAATGGACTTCATTTGTCGTTTACGCATATTTTCATGAAAATATGCGCCCGAGTCCTCACCGAAATGCCGATGGCGAACGCCTCGATCGACGGGAGCGAGTTTGTCCTGCACGACGATGTCAATATCGGGATCGCTGTCGCCGTTGATGGCGGACTGCTCGTGCCGAACCTCAAAGGGGTTCAGAAAAAGTCGCTTTCGCAGATCGCCGGAGAGACCGACGCCCTGGTCGAAAAGGCGCGTTCCGGCAAGCTCGGCATGGCGGACATGCAGGGGGGAACGTTTACGATCACGAACCTCGGCGCATTCGGCGTCCGGGACTTCACTCCAATTATCAACCCGCCGGAAGCGTGCATCATGGCGATGAATGCGATCGCCGAAAGAGCGGTCGTTCTGAATGGACAGGTCGCCGTACGTCCCGTTACGATTATCGGACTAACGGCGGATCACAGGATTCTCGACGGAGCCGACGCCGCGCGCTTCCTTGCCCGAGTGAAGGAAATCGTCGAAAATCCGTACCTGCTTCTCGCGTAGGAATACACTTCAAAACCAGGGCGGGCGGGAGCCCGCCTCGTTGTTTCGTGACACAGGATCAGGGAGGTGCGACCGAACATGTCGCAACAGGTGCTCATGCCGAAACTCGGTCTCACGATGACTGAAGGAAACGTGGCCGAGTGGAGAAAGAATGTTGGAGATCCGATCCGGAAGGGCGAGGTTCTCCTTGTCGTCGCTACGGACAAACTTACGTTTGACGTCGAAGCTCAGGAAGACGGGGTCCTTTTGCAGATCCTCGTTCCCGCGGGGCAGTCCGTGCCGGTTTCCGCGCCGATCGCCGTGATCGGAGCGAGAGGAGAGGCGATCGCCGCTCCCAAGGAGAACGAACTTCATACGGAGACGTCGCGGGGCTCGACGGAAAGTGCTCTCTCCGGCGCCGGTGGAGCGGAGAAGCGGGTATCGGTCATCGGCGGAGGTCCGGGGGGGTATGTCGCAGCCATTCGCGCCGCGCAACTTGGCGCGAAGGTCACATTGGTCGAAAAAGGGCCGATCGGCGGGACATGCCTGAACGTTGGTTGCATTCCCACGAAGGTTCTGTTGCACACCGCAGATGTTTTTTCCGAGATCGGACATGCGAAAGACCTCGGAATCTCCGTCGCCGGCGCATCAGTTGACTGGAACGCCCTCATGAAGCGGAAGGACGCCGCCGTTCAGACGCTCACCGGAGGAGTGGCGACGCTTCTGCGCTCCAACGGAGTGCGGGTTCTCGCGGGAGAAGCGTCCTTTGTCTCGCCGGAGGAAATCGTCGTCAAATCGGCGAACGGCGGTGAGGAGAGAATCGGGCATGACGCCGCGATCATAGCGACGGGTTCCGGCGCGTTCGTTCCTCCCGTGCCGGGATTCGACCTGCCGGGCGTGATCACGAGCACGGAAGCTCTCTCGCTTCCCGCGATTCCGAAGTCAATGGTGCTCGTAGGGGGCGGCGTCATCGGCGTTGAGTTCGCATCCGCCTACGCGAGCTTCGGAACCTCGCTGACGATTGTGGAAATGCTTCCCGAGATCCTGCCGAACATCGACGAGGAGATAACCGGCATTCTGAAAGCGACGTTGCTTCAGCGCGGAGTTCGGATCCACACTTCCTCGAAGGTGACGGGCGTAAGGCGGGCCGATGCGGGGCTCGTCGTCGCCGTGGAAACTCCGGACGGCAGTATGGAGATTGAAGCCGAATGTGTTCTCGTGTGTGTCGGCAGGAAACCAAACACATCGGGACTGGCGCTGGACCGGGCGGGAGTATCTGTTGAACGGGGGCGTATCGTCACCGATGGCTGCATGCGAACGTCGCAGGCGCGAATCTACGCAGTCGGCGACTGCACCTCCCCGATAATGCTCGCACACGTTGCGTCAAGAGAGGGCGTCGTCGCCGCCGAGAATATCATGGGGCATGACGTCGTTATGGATTACAGGACGACGCCGAGCGCCATCTACACGTCCCCTGAGGTGGCGTCCGTGGGATTGACGGAGCGTCAGGCCAGGGAAAAAGGAATATCGGTGCGCATCGGGCGTTTCCCTCTGGCGGCGAACGGAAAAAGTATGATCGTGAACGATGTTGCTGGAATCGTCAAATACGTCATTGACGAGAGATACGATGAAATTCTCGGACTCCATATCATCGGTCCGCGTGCGACGGAGCTTATCGTCGAAGGTGCGCTTGCCATCCGTTTGGAAGCGACTGTGGACGAAATCGCGACGACGATCCACGCACATCCGACGATCGGGGAGGCGCTTTCAGAGGCAGTGCTGGCTTCCCGAAACGAAGCGATCCATATTCCGAAAAAGCAATAGACCGATTTCTTGGGAACATGTTCGGTAGCGGGGATGCTCGAAGCATCCCCGCATTTTTTATTGACCGACTGAATGGTCCGTGCTATCTTTCCGGTATCTTCGGAGTATGAAGGGAGTCGACGGATGTCTGAAGCATCGCTGGAAACACGGGCTAAGATTCTTTCCGTTGCGCGTACCGGTTTTGCGACGAAGGGATATTATGGAACCAGCGTCGATTCTATTGTCAAGGGCGCGGGATTGAGCAAGGGAGCCATTTACTGGCATTTTTCGGGCAAGTGGGATATTTATAGATCGGTGCTGAATGCGGAAGCGGAGCGGATCAAAGACCTCATCCTGCCGCGGAACGTCGCGAATCTGGACGTGCCTGCCTTTCTGAGCGACAGGGGAAAGCTTCTGATCGATGAAATGACCGCCGACGCCGAATGCCGATTGCTCTGGATTCGTATCGGGCTCGAAAGCATTGGAGACAATGCCGAAATCAGGGGATTGGTTTTCTCGCTTACAAATTCCCTGGTTTCCGACGTCGTCGCGATTTTGGGGAAAGAGTGGAAGAATGAGGATGAAGTCCTTTCGCTCCGGAGCATCATCGCGATGTTTGAATTCGTCATGCACGGAATTATGCTGAATTTAGGCGTCTCCGTCTCGGTGGAAGAAGCGAAACAATCATGGGAATTTCTTGTTCGGCGAATGTTTAGGGGGGAATAACTGATGCATCGAACGAGGAGCGTTCTCTTCTTTTTTTTCTTGCTGATCTGTGCGCTGTGGCGCGTGAATTCCGCATGGGCGAACAAGGACATCCTCACTGTGGAAAGAGCCCTGCGCCTTGCCGAACAGAAAAATCCCGCCATAGCAGCCTCGTTAGAGCGCGAAAAGCAGGCGGCTGCGCGACTTGACCAAATGAAGGCCTCTGAACTTCCGAAACTTGCTGCTGCGATGCTCTATCAGCACACATACCAGGAACAGAAACACCCCGTCTATATCGGCGGAGCTCAGGTCGGATACGCGCAGGCCGGGTTTCAGGAAACATACAGGGCCGCCGTGACGTTGTCGTACCTTCTGTACAGCGGCGGAGCGGTGCAAAACTCCGTCCGGGCGAAGAAACTGACGCTCGATGCATATACGGCGGAGAGCGTCCGAATCCGTCAGACAGTTGCGAACGGAGTTCAGAATGCGTATTACGATCTTCACCGGGCGATAGCGAAGCTGCGTGTGGTCGAGGAAGCGCTTGAACTCGCAAAGGAACACTTGCGCCAGGTTGACGCCTTTTACAGAAATGGCGTCGTGGCGAAGAACGAGGTGTTGCGCGTCCAGGTTTCCGTTTCGGATGCGGAACTCAACCGGATCCGCGCAAACAACGCCGTTAACGTGGCGTGGAGCGCTCTTGAGCGGGCAGTGGGAGACCGTCTGATCAACGCCTATGATCTGCCTGAGTCGGAGACGCTTGCATCTCCTGTTTCGCTGCCTGTGAATCCCGAAGAAATCGCGATCCATCAGCGTCCGGAGATGAAATCGCTTGATTCCGCCATGCGGTCTGCGTTGGCTTCAGCGCGCGCTGCGGCCGCCTCGAACGGCCCGAACGTCGTATTTGAAGGAGAAGCGTCAAAGGTCGGCGACGAATTCTTCCCGGAAAAAATGGACGACTGGAAGCTTTCGCTGATCGCCAACTGGACGTTCTTCGACGGAGGAGAGAGTCGAGCGAAGGTCCGGGAGGCGAAGGCGGCCGCGGATGAGCTGAAATACAAGACTGAAGATCTGAAGAAACAGATCCTGCTGGAGGTTTCGGTAGCCATCCTCAACTTCACGTCGTCTCAGCAAAGACTCCAGGTCGCTCAGAGTCAGGTCGCAAGCGCCGAGGAAGATTATCGGATGGCGCTCACCCGGTATGCGTCACAGCTTGGAACGAACATAGACGTCCTCGATGCGCGAGTTGCGCTGAGCAATGCGAAAACGCAGCTTGTTGAGGCGATATACGATACTTTGACGTCCCGCGCCGACTTGGACTATGCTATCGGGAAGGATATTTGATCCGTTTATTTGTTGACTTCCCCGAAAACGCCGCTATAATATCCCATTGTTGAGCCGGTGTAGCTCAGCAGGTAGAGCAGCTGATTTGTAATCAGCAGGTCCCCGGTTCGAGCCCGGGTGCCGGCTCCAGAAAAGAGCAGTCCTCGTGGAGGGATGGCCGAGTGGTCAAAGGCAGCAGACTGTAAATCTGCCGGCACCGCCTACGAAGGTTCAAATCCTTCTCCCTCCACCATTTTAACGATATACGCCGACTTAGCTCAGCAGGTAGAGCACATCCATGGTAAGGATGGGGTCTCCGGTTCGAGTCCGGAAGTCGGCTCCAGAATATCGAAAATATCCGGGAGGGGAAACTCTTCCGGATTTTTTCTATGGAATAATGAGCTATGATACAATCTGCCGTGAACGGCGGATACCCTCAACGGGGGCAACTTCATCATTGCAGGGAGGTTGGAACAATGGCGAAGGAGAAATTTTCACGAACGAAGCCGCATCTGAACATAGGGACGATAG
>CAZVUT010000053.1:4487-16651 GCA_964630155.1 uncultured Synergistaceae bacterium | reverse complement strand
TTCCGACGATAGGTGATGCGCAGGGGAGATTCGGCTGCATGTCGTACGCGATCAAACCGCTCAGTCCGACGATGAGGATCGTCGGGCACGCAGTTACGGTCCAGACGTATCGCGCCGATAACCTTTTGCTTCACGTTGCGCTGGAGATGGCCCAGGAAGGCGACGTCCTTGTGGTGGACGCGGGGGCGATTCCGGACACGGGGCTCTGGGGAGGACTGATGACGCGCATGGCGTTGCGAAAGAAAATCGGGGGGCTGATCATCGACGGAGGGGTCCGGGACAGTCAGGAACTCATTTCGCTCGGCTTCCCGGTCTTCGCACGGGCGGTGTCTCCGCAGGGCGGGTTCAAGGCGTCTCCCGGATCGGTGAATATTCCGGTTTCGTGCGGAGGAACGGCCGTGAATCCGGGGGATCTGGTGGCCGCTGACGCCGACGGCGTCGTCGTCGTCGCGTCGGCTTATGCGACGGAGATCCTCGCGAAGGCGCAGGCGGTCCAGGCGAAGGAAGCGGTTCTTATAGAGAAAATGGACAGGGGAGAGACGCTGTTCTCCCTTCTCGGCCTGGGCGAAAGCCTGAACAGGCTGGGGCTGAAAATTCCCGAGTGAGGCGAGAGAAACCATGCCGGAAGCATCGAAGAAGATCGAAGCGCTGAAGGAGTCCGGGACGGTCGCGATTTCCGACCGGGCGAGGCAGATGCAACAGGAAGGCATCGACGTCATCAACCTCGGGGGCGGGGATCCGGACTTTGCGACGCCGCGGCATATCGTCGACGCCGCGTTTCGCGCCGTAGAGCAGGGGCAGACGCACTACGTCGCGAGCAAGGGCGTCCCGCAGATGCGAAAGGCCGTCGCCGCGAAGTTCCTGAAAGAAAACGGCGTCAGCTACGATCCGGACACGGAGATTCTCGTAACGTCCAGCGGCAAAGCGGCGCTGTATATGACGATCGAGGCCATGCTCGACGCCGGAGACGAGATGCTTGTTCTCGAACCCGCGTGGGTGAGCTACAGGCCGCTCATCGAACTTGTCGGAGCGCAGCCGGTCGGCGTCTCCCTCGAACCCGGCGCGGGCTTTGCGATTACGCGGTATGTTCTCGAAGAATCCGTTTCGCCGCGAACCAAAGCCATTCTCGTCAACTCGCCGAACAATCCGACGGGGCGCGTGCTGAACGTCGAAGAGGCCGATATCCTTCGTTCCTTCGCGATCGAGCACGACCTGTGGGTTCTCAGCGATGAGATCTACGAGAAGATCTGCTATGACGGGAGACGGCACATCAGCCTCGCCTCGTTGCCGGACATGCGGGAACGGACGGTGACCGTCAACGGGATGTCGAAATCCCACGCAATGACCGGGTGGCGGCTCGGGTACCTCGGAGCGCCGGCCGCGCTGTATTCGCAGATCCTGAAAGTCCAGCAGCACGTCCTGACGTGCGCTGCGTCGTTCGTCCAATTCGCCGGAACGGCCGCGCTCGAAGGGCCGCAGGAGTGCGTCCGGGACATGGTTGCGCAGTATGACGCGCGCCGTCGTACAATCGCCGCCATGCTGAACGAAATCCCGGGAGTCCGCTGTCCGGAACCCGAAGGCGCCTTTTACTTCTTCCCCGAGGTGGACTATCGCGGGATGGATTCGTACCAGCTCGCTCGTTTCCTTATCGAAGAGGCGCATGTCGCGGTGACGCCAGGAGAGGTGTTCGGGAAAACGGCGAGAAAGAATATCCGCCTTTCGTTCGCGACGTCCATGGAAAACCTCGTGAACGCCGTCGAACGGATGCGGAAGGCGATTGTCTGAACAACGGTACCAAAGCAATAAATCAGGGAGAGGTGAGTCCGTATGAAATGGTGGTTCGGAATGTCCATGCCCCGAAAGATTTTCATCATGCTCATCGTCGGCGCTGCGGCGGGTTTTCTCCTGGGACCGAAAGTCGTCGTGATCAAGCCGGTCGGTGACGCCTTCATCCGGCTTCTGAAGATGCTGATCGTTCCGCTCGTCTTCTTCACGCTTGTCTCTGGAGTCACGCATATGGAAAGCCCCAAGAGTCTCAGGAAAATCGGCGGGTTCATCGTCTCGTTTTACGTGATCACCACGCTCATCAGCGCCGCATTCGGCATCGCGATTGGATTGCTGTTCCGCCCCGGCCGCGGCGTCGAAGGAATTCTCGGGTCGGCCGCCCAGCAGATGAATATCGCCAAATACTCGGCGATTGATGCGGTGTTGAACTGGATCCCCACGAATCCGGTCGAGGCGATGGCGAGCATGAACATGATCCAGATCATCTTCTTTGCGCTGTTCGTCGGCGTCGCGCTGCTCTATCTGAAGGAGAAGGCGGATGTCGTCATCCGCTTCATGAACCAGATGTCGGATGTCGTCATCAAACTGACCGAATTCGTCATGGGGTTTGCGCCATACGGGATCGGGGCGCTTGTGGCGGTGTTGACCGGAACGCTTGGAAGCGAAATGATGATGGCCGTCGCGAAGTTCATCCTGGCGGACTACATCGGCATCGCGCTCGTCATCGTCCTGCTGTACCCGCTCCTGTTGAAGCTCTGGTCCGTTCCGGTCGCCCGGTTCTTCGGCCATATCGCTCCGGCGATGCTCGTCGCCGCGACGACGACATCGAGCGCGGCGACGCTTCCCATGGAGATGAGCATCGCGGAGGAAAAACTTGGACTGCCCGAGTCGATCTACGGCTTCGCGCTTCCGCTCGGGAATACGGCGAACATGAACGGATTCGCCGTCGCTTTGGGAGTGATCTCGGTCTTCGCGTTGGATGTATTCCAGATTCCATTGACGCCTGGCATCCTGGCGCAGATGTTGTTCCTCGGGCTCGTCCTTTCCGTCGGCGCTGCCGGGGTCAAGGGAGCGGGGATCGTGATGTCGGCGGTGCTTTTCGAGAGTCTCGGGATGCCGCTCGGTCTGGTTCCGATCCTTGCGGCGATCTGGCCCGTCATCGATATCCCGCATACGACGGCGAACGTCACGGGTGACCTCGTGGGGACGACGATCTGCGGCGCGAAGTTCAAGCAGCTCGACTGGAAGATCTTCAACGCCTGAGGAATTCGAACGGGGAAACGACAACGAGGGGGAGGACGATGGACGTCCTCCCCCTCGCGTCTTTGTGCGTTATCGGTTACATTCGTTCCTCTGATGACGGTGGCTTTCTCAGGATTCCGTTTCGTCGGCGAGAGGCGGGAGGCCGAGCAGCGCGACGGGATTCGAGGAAAAAATCCGTTTGACGCCCACCGCTGCGATCGGCATGATCTGTTTGATCGACTTGAACTCCCCTGCGGCGGCGATTCTCATCGAGGACGGCGCTGCCGAGTAGAGAATGGACGCGGACAGGAGCGACGTGGAACCGAAAAAGCCCGTTCCGCCGGCGACGAAATCGATTCGCGTGATTTCCGCGCATCGGACGGCCATGATGATCTCGGCGTCGGAAAGGCGGGACGTTTCGAGAACCGCCTTCACCGAAATGTCAGGCGCCGCCTGCCGTATGGCGCGAAATTCCTCGCGGATTGCGGCTTTGTCGCCCGAAAGGATCGCCGTGTGCGAAACGGCGACGTTCAATTCCCGCGCCCCGTGCTCGGCCGCCCAGGCTGCAGCGCTGACCTTGAAGGGGAACGGATCGGCGCCGAACGGGAAATCGATTGCGGCGGCGGTCAGCACGTCCGTTCCTTTCAGGAGGGCGGCTGCCGTTTCCACCCACGAAAGCGAAACGCAAACGGCCGCGAAGCCGTACCGGATCGCCTCCTTGCAGCATTTTTCCACATCTCCGCGCCGCACCGTCGGGGAGAGAAGCATCGTTTCCAGGATCGGCGGAATCTCGTTCGCCGACGGGACGGGGATCAGTCCCGCTTCCGCCATGGCCGCCTGTCGGTGGGCCTTTTTCGCAAGCAATTCCACATCAGTGGGTATGGTCTTTCCCTCCTTTCAGAAGACACCCGCAGATTTCCGTATCCGGACCGTCCGTTACGACAGCGCGAACGCTTTCTATCCGTATCTTTCCGCCGCGATGCAGGGCGAGCAACAACGAGAGCGCCGTGCTTTCGTCAATGCCGATCCGGCGGGCGACGCCCGGGATATCGACGTCGCCTCCGTTTTCCAGGCCGCAAAGAATCTGCCCGCTCACGAGGGCGAGCCATTCGCCGAAGATGCGCTGCATCTCGGGCGTCGCCGAAGACGCCAGCTGCGATGTACGGGATATCGATTCGATGAGCCGGGCGGAGACGAGCTTCAGCGAATCGATCATCTCCCCGAGCGCGGCTGTGTCCGGCGGAATGTTCTCATTCATGTTTGTTCAGTCCCTTCAGCACGTGTTCCCGGGTGCGAAAAACTGCGCGCCGTTTCGGCGATTCCTTTATCGAGGGGCGTCGAACGGGCGATCCCGAGAGCCGTTCGCATCTTCCGGATATCGGCGCAACTGTTGCGGATGTCCCCGGAACGGCGCGGGAGAAAGACCGGCGGGACGGGCGCGCCTCCCGTGCAACCGGCGGTGATGTGCGCAAGTTCCAGGATCGATGTCGCAGTCCCGCTTCCGACGTTGATGACGTCCCCGGCCAGATCCGCCGCTCTGCGCGCGGATTCCGCGAGCGCGCGGGCGACATCGGATACGAAGACGAAGTCCCGCGTCTGATGACCGTCTCCGTGAATATGGGGCGGTTTTCCGGACAGCGCGGCGCGTATGAAGGCGGGGACGACGGCCGCGTAGTCTCCGTCGGGGTTTTGTCGCGGCCCGTATACGTTGAAGAAGCGGAGCCCGACGGTCGGAACGCCGAAAGAGTCCGTCGCAGCTCGGGCGAACGCTTCGTCGGCCAGCTTGCTTGCGCCGTAGGGCGATGTCGGCCCCGGAGGCGCGTCTTCGACGATCGCGGCGTCGTCACGGTTCCCGTAAATGGCCGAGGAACTCGCGTAGACGACCGGAACGCTCCCCTCGCGCGCACGATTGAGAATGTCCACGAACGCGAGAACGTTCACGTCCGCGCAGAGCCTCGGTTGTTCCACGGATCGCGCGACGGAAACTTCGGCGGCGAGATGAAAGACGCACCCGACTTCGCGGAAAAGCGGCGCGAAAAGATGCGAGTCCCGGACATCGAACTCCAGAAGCCTCGCTTGTCCCGAGGCGAGAAGGGGCGCGACGGAATCCCGCGACCCCGAGCTCAGATTGTCGACGATTGTCACGAACCATCCATCCGCCGCGAGGCGATCGCACAAATGCGACCCGATGAAACCGGCTCCTCCTGTGATGAGTGCATGACGCTGCATGAGCACTGCCTCCACTTTTCTCCATGCTACAATAGACGCGTATGGGATGTCGCGCCGATACGGGCGAGGGTTCCCGAACGGGATACATTGTAGTATAGAAATTCGTAAAAGACCATATTCACGGGCATTTCACGCCCGGATCACGGCCCGATTTTCTTCGGCCTGAGGAAGAGGTGGAACGATGACGCGGCGTCTTGGCGTTCTGGCGGACAGTCACGGGAATGTCGACGCGTGGGACGCGGCGTGCGCGCTTTTCGGCCCGGCGGACGGGATCCTGCATGCGGGGGATGTCCTCGCCCCGGGGGATGCGGAGCTTGCGGAGCGGATCAACGACTGTCGGATTCCCGTCGTCATCGCGCGCGGGAACGCCGACGGCGGCGCGGAGAAATTTCTCCGGACGCCCCTCCTTCCGCTGGCCTCCGTGTTCTGGGAGGGGAGAACCGTTCTTCTCGCGCACGGGACCGATTTTCCGACATTTCGCGAAACGGCGCTGCGCTCAGGAGCCGCGCTCGCGATTTCCGGGCATACGCATATCGCGGCTCTCGTCAGGGAAGAGGGGACGATCTTTCTGAACCCGGGGTCGTGTTCCCTTCCGCTCGGACGCGATCCGGCGAGCGTTGCGATGATCTTCGGGCATGAAATCCGGATTCTTACGCTATCCGGAGACTTGCTGCATCTGGAATCATGGTAGTATTTCCATAATGAAGCCGGAGTTGGGGGATGCCCCCGGGAGGGACGACACATGGATCTGTCTGTGAATCCTGAAATCGCGAAAAAGAATGTGGAAGCGAAAGGCGAGGAACACATCACGCTGGTCTTCGCCCTGGACAACGAGGATTTCGGCGTGGACGTAAAGGCGATACGCGAGATCGTGCGCGTGCCCCCCTTCATCACGCGCGTGCCGAATGCGCCGGAGTACATACGCGGCGTGATCAATCTCAGGGGGAATATCTTCCCCGTGTTCGACATGCAGATGAAGGTCGGAATGAACCACCGGGATCTGACCGAAGAGGCCCGTATCGTCGTGATCTCGTGGAACGAAATCCAGTTCGGTATTCTCGTGGATTCCGTCCGCGAGGTATGCACGATTTACGATTCCCAGATCGAGCAGGCGGGGCAGATCAGCTCGTCGATGGACAAGAAATATCTTCTCGGCGTGGCGAAACACAACGACGGACGCCTGATCGTGCTTCTCGACCTTCCGGTCCTGTTCGATATCGAGGAAATACTGGAGGAGGCCAAGACCGCAGTCGCCGGCTCATGATACTCGTCGACCTCCACGTTCACAGCACCTGTTCCGACGGAACCCTGCGCCCCGCGGACCTTCCCCGAAGGGGCGCGGCGCTCGGGATTTCCGTCCTGAGTCTGACAGACCACGATTCCACGGAGGGGATCGCGGATTTTCTCGCATCCTGCAGGCGGCACAAGATCGCCGGCATTTCGGGAGTCGAACTCTCCGCCGAATTCGGCGGAGTGCTCCATATTCTGGGGTATCGCTTCGATCCGCGGGATCCGGATCTCGATCGGGAGTTCGCGGAACTGCGCGTCGGGCGGGATGTGCGGAACCGCGAGATCTGCCTTCGGCTCCAGAAGCTCGGACTCGACGTCTCCATCGAGGAGGTTGAGGCGGAAGCGCACGGCGACGTGGTCGCCCGCCCCCATATCGCGCGCGTCATGGTGCGCAAGGGGCGTGTCCCGGATATGGCCTCGGCGTTCGTCCGATATCTCGCGCACGACGCCCCGGCCTATGTTCCCCGATACCGCCTCTCTCCGGAACGCTGCATCGGGATCATCCGGAAAGCCGGAGGAGTCGCCGTTCTGGCCCATCCCGGCCAGACGACTGATGATCCGGAATCCCTGCGCCGGATCCTGCGCGAACTCAAGGATCTCGGACTCTGGGGGCTGGAGTGCATGTCGTCGCGGCATACGCCGGAGCAGGTGTTCACGTATCTGCGCATCGCCGCGGAGATGGGGCTCTTTCCGACCGCGGGTTCAGACTACCACGGAGACAATCGTCCGAGCGTATCCCTGGGAGTGGCGGTCAGCGAAGACCTCACGCCCTGGGCGCGACTCGGAGTTTCGTTATAGCAAAGGAGGCTTTTGCATGAATTGCATCGATCTGAGAAGCGACACCGTCACCCGTCCGTCTGAGGGGATGCGCAAGGCCATGTATCAGGCGGAGGTCGGCGATGACGTGTATTGCGAGGATCCCACGGTCCGACGCCTGGAGGAAACGATGGCGGGGCTTTCGGGGCATGAGAGCGCCCTGTTCGCTACGTCCGGAACGATGGGAAACCTCGTTTCCCTGCTGACGCACTGCGGCAGGGGAGACGCCGCGATTCTCGGCGCCGAAAGCCACATCCTGTTCTTCGAGGGGGGCGGACTTTCCGCGTTCGGCGGTATCCTTCCGCTCGTCGCGGACGACGCGACGGGGCTTCCCGACGCCGCGCAGGTTGCGGCGCATTGCCGTCCCTCGAACGTTCACGTCGCGCCCGCCAGGCTGCTCTGCGTGGAAAACACCCATAACCGGCGCGGTGGAACCGCGTCGTCCCCCGAGGAGCTCGCCGGCTTGGTTCGCGTCGCCCGCGGGAAGGGGCTCGCGGTTCACATGGACGGGGCGCGGATCTTCAACGCCGCCGTCGCGTGGAACGTTTCCCTCGAAACGTTCACGAAGCAGGTCGACTCGGTTCAGATCTGTCTCTCCAAGGGACTCGGGGCGCCCGTGGGGAGCGTCATTTGTTCGTCGCGGGACTTCATCGACCGCGCCCGTCACTGGCGGAAGAAGGTCGGCGGCGGATTGCGCCAGGTTGGAGTCCTCGCCGCGGCGGGCCTGTACGCCATCGAACACAACGCGGCCCGGATGGCGGAGGATCATGCGAACGCCGCCCGGATCGGCGAGATTCTCCGGGATGGAGGGCTCGATGTGCAGTCCGTCCGGAAGCCCACGAACATGGTGTACTTCGCCGTGAAGAACGCTCCCGATCTGGCGTCCCGTTGCGCCGGCCTCGGGGTTCTCTTCAGTCCCGCGGATGAAGGGCGGGTCCGTCTCGTGACGCATCTGGACGTGAGCCCGGAGGATGCGGTGAAAGCGGCCGAATGTATTGTACGGGAGGCCCGAAGGGCAGGATGAAGGAATTCCGCACGGAAGAAATCGAACGGACGCTCCTGCTCCTGCTCGAAGAAGCGTTGCGCCGCGGCGCCTCCGGAGCGGACGCAATTTTCGACGCTTCCCGCTCTTCGTCGCTCTCCCTTCTGGACGGAGAACCTGAGGAGGACGGATCCGGCGAGGACCGCGCCGTCGGCCTGCGCGTCATCGACAAAGACGGCCGCCAGGGAGTCGCGGCGACGAACGATTTCGACGGGAAGGCGATATCGCGTCTTCCCGAATGGTGCGCCCGGAACTGCCGGGTCGGGGATCCGGACCCGTGGGTGCGCCTTCTCGGGCATCCGTTTCCCGGAGAGCCGGAAGCACCGGAGGATCTGAAGCTGGTCGACGAGCGCCTCCCGTTTCTCACGCGACAGGATCGTTTTGACGCGTGCATGCGGATGACGGACGCGGCGCGCTCGGAGCCGCTGCGGAACGGCCTTCGCGTCTGTTCCGTGCGGAGCGCCGCCTGGAGCGACTGGGAGAGCGTCCGGTGTTACGCATCGTCGACGGGCGTCCTGATATGGAGCCGGGCGACCGGCGTTTCCGTCGGGACGACCGTCGCGCTCGACGACGGTCGAACCCGGAGCATGGACGGATACGACGGACAGTCCCACATGCTTGGCGGCGTGGATCCGGTCCTGGTCGCCCGCGAGGCGGTCCGCCGCACCGCGCGGACCCACGGCGGAAAGGCGATTGCGAAGGGGCGGTATGATCTCGTCCTGGACGCGCCCGTCATGGCGGATCTTCTCGATGTCCTTGGAGAGCTTTTTCTCGCGTCGGCGGTGCATCGGAACCAGTCCTTCCTCAGCGGACGCCTCGGGGAAATAGTTGCGGGCGCCGGGTTGTCCCTGACGGATGACGGACGCCTGGCCGGGGGGATGGGCGCGTCCGCCTTCGATGACGAAGGCGTTCCGACATCCCGGACGGTGCTTCTCGACCGCGGGCGTCTCACCGGATTCCTCTACGATCTGCGCAACGCCGCGGAAGACGGCGTCGCTTCGACGGGGAACGCCTGCCGTTCTGTCTCTTCGACTCCCGATGTCGCGACGAGCAACCTGATGATGACGCCGGGAATCCGCTCACGCGGAGAACTTTTCGGTTCCCTGAAGCGCGGCATTCTGGTCACGGAGCTGATGGGGCTGCATACCGTCGATCCGGTCAGCGGAGACTATTCCCTCGGCATCAGGGGAGTGCTCCTGGACGGCGGGGAGGAGAGCGTTCCCGTTGCGGGGATGACCATCGCGGGAACGCTCCAGGATCTTCTGACGAGCATAGACGGCGCAGCCGACGATCTGACCCTTCGGGGCGATGTGGGCGCATGCACGGCGGTGGTTCGCGATGTCGCGGTTTCCGGCGATTAGGTTTCAGATCGCGTTCCGCTCGCTCCTGGCGGCGGCGCTGCTTCTTTTCGCGGGAGCCTTCGCCTATGCGGCGGGCGACCGTCTGCTCTTTCAGGGAGAAAACAGACTCGGAATCGTTCCGGACATGAAGATGGGCAAATCCACATACCTTTCCGTTTCCGCGATGGCGCGGCTTCTCGGATGCGATGTCACGGAGAAGAACGACACATTGCTCTTCCAGATCGATCGGGATCGTCTGCAGATCGTCGAAGGGGCGACGGCCGTGTGGCTCAACGTGGAACTCGTCCCGATGGCGGGGCCCGCCGTGCGTGGAGGGGGGGCGTGGTGGCTGGAGGAGCGGTCGGCGCTGAAGGTCTTCTCGAGGCTTCTGCGGGGGGCCGGAAAGGAATCCGCGCTGTCGTTCCGCGCCGGGGATGACCAGCCGGATGTCGAGTCCGTCCGTCCCTCCGCGGGAAAGGACGTCGCAGCGCCGCCGAAACGGACCGCCGTTCAGCCGGCGTCCGAAGCGCAGTCGAAGTCGTCTTCCCTGCCTCTGCTCCGGGGGATCCGGTGGGGACGCCCGGAGGGAAAGATCCGGGCGGTTCTGGAGTACAGCGGCGAAACGCCGCCCGCGATAGAAGGAACGGGAAGCGCCCTGCGGTTCGTCTTCGGAACGCCGATTCCCGGAGATATCGCCGCAACGGGGACTCCGTATCCCGACGCAATCCGCCTGTCCGTGACGAATTTCGGAGACAGGAACATCGTCGAGCTCGCCTCCAACGGAGCCAGGACGGAGACCTTCACCCTGGGAGGTCCGGCCCGGCTCGTGGTCGATTTCACGCTTCCCGACGGAGTGAAAAAGCCGGCGGCGCGCGAGGGAAAGGCCGGGAGCAGAGCCGAACAGGAAACGAGGAAAACGGAATCGGACATCCGGGAAGAAAAGGCGCAGCCGGATTCGACGCCCGGAGACAAGCGCCCGTCCGGAAAAAGAAGATCGGGAAAATTTATCGTGGCCGTCGACCCGGGCCACGGAGGGAAAGACCCCGGCGCCATCTCCAACGGAATCCGCGAGAAGGACGTGAATCTCAAGATCGCCTCGTACCTCGCGGGGGAGTTGCGCGCCATGGGGGTCGACGCCCGGATGACCCGGACGGGGGATACCTATCTGCGCCTCCAGGAACGCACCGAACTCGCCAACCGGTGGAAAGCCGACATGTTCGTCAGCATTCACGCCAACGCGCTCCCGGCCGGACACCACGCGCTCGGGATGGAGATCTATCTCATGGCCCTGCCCACCGACAAGGACGCCATGCAGCTCGCCCTGATTGAAAACAGGGATCTCGCGGCGGATAATGACAAGAAAGAGTCCGCCGCTTCGGACCGGCGGACGCAGCTCTTGCTGAGCATCCTCGGCAATATGCAGCAGAACGCGAAGATCAGTGAAAGCACAACGGTCGCCGAACGTCTCTTCCGTTCGGGAAAACAGGAGGGGCTTCCGATGCGTCGCGTGGCGCAGGCGCCTTTCTTCGTTCTCAGGGGGGCGACGATGCCTGCCGTCCTTATCGAAACGGGATTCCTGACGGAAGCCAGGGAGGCGAAGATGCTCGCGTCTCCCGAATACCAGAAAAAATGCGCTTCCGCCCTCGCCGGGGGAGTTGTGTCATACCTCGAGAAACAATAGGCTCGAAGGCGCCCCGGGACTGAAGGCGGGAAGGGAGGAAAACGGGGGATGCAGGAACGGCGGAAAGACCAGGATGACTTCGTCCTGCCGGAAAACGTGCTTGAAGAGGGAAACGAGATCCCGAGAGACCGTCCCGGCAGGTTGCGCCGCGAGAGACGGGAACCGGACGAACCGGTGAAAAAGACGAGCCGGATCTTCCGGATCGTCGCCTGGATGGGACTCGTGGTGCTCTTCTTCGCGATCGGCTACGGCGGAGCGTCCTACGGTCTGAAAAAACTTTCGGAGAAGAAAATCATTACGCGTCCGGATGTCGTCCAGGATGCGCCCGGAGCCGCCGCGCTCCTCGGCGCGAAGGGGGACGTGATCAACCTGGGCGCGCGAAAAACGTCCGTGACCATGACCCTGCCGAAAGACGGAACGCTTGTGCAGGAAAAGGTATCGATTCTCTCCGATCTGATGGAGGACGACATCCGGACCTGTGTCGCGCGGATCGCTGAGGCTGCGGGAATTCCGAAAGACGTTGCGCTGCTCCACGTTTTCCGGAACGGAGAGGTCGCGTTTCTCGATTTCGACGCCGAGATAACGAATGCGCTCTCCAAGGCGGGCGAACAGAACAGCCTGCTCTTCATAACCGGCGTCGTCCGGACGTTGCAGGACAATTTTCCGCCGGTCGCTATCGTCCGCTTCCTCGTGAAGGGACAGGTCACGCGCGGAAACGCGCCGGTGGATCTCACGGTCC
>CAZVUT010000053.1:2621-4387 GCA_964630155.1 uncultured Synergistaceae bacterium | reverse complement strand
TTCCTCGTGAAGGGACAGGTCACGCGCGGAAACGCGCCGGTGGATCTCACGGTCCCCTGGCGGCTGCCCAGGTAAGGCGGAGGGAGAGAGCAGAATGCCCCGAATCGACGGCCGACAGGACGACGAGCTTCGTCCGGTCATGTTTGAACGATGCTTCACGCGATACGCCGAGGGATCGGTGCTGGCGACCTTCGGCAATACGCGGGTCCTCTGCACGGCGACGCTGGAGGAGAAGGTTCCTCCCTTTCTACGCGGCGCGGGGAAGGGGTGGATCACCGCCGAGTACGCGATGCTGCCCCGGGCGACACATATCCGAACTCCCAGAAACGCCGGTGGAAACGGTCGGAGCGCCGAGATCCAGCGGCTCGTCGGCCGGTCGCTCCGTTCCGCGGTCCGCCTCGACCGGCTCGGAGAACGCACGATATGGCTCGACTGCGACGTGCTCCAGGCGGACGGGGGAACGCGCACCACGGCCATCAGCGGCGCATTCGTCGCCCTTGTCGACTGCCTCAGGACGCTCTTCGCGAAGGGTGTCCTCCGGGAGATCCCTCTTTTGTCCTTCACGGCGGCGGTCAGCGTCGGCAAGGTGGATGGGCGGATTCTGCTCGACCTTTGCTACGAGGAGGACTCGGCTGCCGAGGTCGACTGCAACGTCGTCATGAACGAATCGGGACGGATCATCGAACTCCAGGGCACGGGCGAGGGTGGAACCTTCGATCGGGGGGAACTGAGCCTGATGCTCGATGTCGCGGAAGCGGGCATCGGGCGCATTGTCACGGCGCAGCGCGCGGCGCTGGCGCTGTCGGATGAGGAGATCGCGGCCTGTGCGTCACGAAGCGCTGATATTTGCGAGCGGTAACCGCAACAAATACGTCGAGATGCAGGAGCTTCTCGCGCCGACGGGAATGCGGATTCTCTTCGGAGGCGACGTGAAGTCGATGGACGTCGAGGAGACGGGGTCCACCTACGCCGGGAACGCGCTGCTCAAGGCGCGGGCATGGGCTCATGCGACGGGATTGCCCGCAGTGGCTGACGACAGCGGGGTGGAGGTTCGGGCGCTCAACGGCGCGCCGGGGATCTTTTCCGCCCGCGTCGCCGCGACGGACGCCCTTCGCAACGAATGGTTGCTCGAGCAGCTGGCCCGCAAGTCGGCCGAAACCCGGGGGCCCGCGGATCGTGCGGCCCGATACGTCGCGGCGCTTGCGCTCTGTTTCCCCGAAGAAGGAGAGATCATCATCTGCGAGGGAATCTGCCGGGGAAGCATCCTGAACGCTCCAAGAGGCGCGGGCGGGTTCGGATACGACCCGCTCTTTCTTCCCGACGGACAGGACAAGAGCTTCGGCGAACTGGACCGATCGGTGAAACAGAGGATCTCCCATCGCGCGATCGCGTCCTTTCGCCTTGTGAATATGCTTTTGCGCCGGGGTATGCTACAATGACTATCCGTTTGAATTGTGTTCGAAATTTCTAGGAGGTGCACACGGTGAAGATCGCACTCGGACTGCTTCATATCGTCCTTTGCATTGCCCTGTCTGGGGTCGTGCTGCTCCAGCAGCGGAAACAGGGCGGTTTCTCCGGGATCTTTGGCGGAGGAACGCAGGCTGATATGGGCAACAATCAATGGCAACGTTTCACGGGACTCACCAAGATCACGGTGATTCTCACGTCCCTGTTCATGGTGACATCCGTCGTCCTCGTTCTCATGGCCAAGTAGGCGCCCCAATGACCTGCGGAAAGCTGCCGGGAATCGATTCGCTGGACGACGT
>CAZVUT010000053.1:0-2521 GCA_964630155.1 uncultured Synergistaceae bacterium | reverse complement strand
TAGGCGCCCCAATGACCTGCGGAAAGCTGCCGGGAATCGATTCGCTGGACGACGTCCGCTCTCTCGGCGTCTCGTCCGATCGGTTGTTTTCGGCGACCCACGAAGAGATCCTCGCCGGATGCACGACGGACATTTATTTCGTCAAGACCCGCGATGTTCTCAGAAAGGCGGGACGGCTGGATGTTCCTGTGGTCGCCGAGGTGTTCGCACGCAAGAAGGGACTGTTCGCCGGTCTGCCCGAGGCGCTCCTGCTGTTTCGCGGGCGGGATGTCGCGGTTCATTCCCTGAAGGAAGGCGACTCCTTCGAACCGCGCGAGGTCGTCATGCGTCTGGAAGGCCCCTATTCGTCCTTCGGGATGTATGAAACGGTGCTTCTCGGAATCCTCGCGAGCTCCGCGGGGTGGGCTACGACGGCCCGGGAGTGTGTGGACGCCGCGGAAGGCAAGCCCGTTCTCTGCTTCGGAGCGCGGCATGTCCACCCGGCCATAGCGCCGGTCATGGAGCGGACCGCAGTTGCGGTCGGCGGATGCACGGCGGCGAGCTGCATTCTCGGAGCGAAGCTCGCCGGCGGTGAGCCGTCCGGGACGGTTCCGCACGCGGCGATTCTGATCATGGGAGATACCGTCGAGCTGGCGAAGGTCTATGACTCGGTCGTTCCGTCCGGCGAACCGCGGATCGTCCTTGTGGATACATTCAAGGATGAAGCCGAGGAAAGCCTGCGCGTCGCGGAAGCTCTCGGAGCCAGACTTTCGGGCGTCCGGCTCGATACTCCGGGCGAGCGCGGCGGCGTCACCGCCGAACTTGTCCGCGAAATCCGCTATCGCCTCGACATGGCGGGATTCGGCCATGTCCAGATCGTAGCGTCGGGCGGCCTGAATCCGGATCGGATCCGGTTGCTTTCGGCCGCAGGGGCCGCTTCTTTCGGCGTGGGAAGCTACATCTCCGACGCCGCCCCGATCGACATGACGATGGACTTGAAAGTCATCGACGGACATCCGATCGCGAAACGGGGACGTCTTCCGGGGGTACTTGCAAGTCCGAGGTTGCTTCGGGTACAATAAACAACTGTGAATGCGCCGTCTTTTTCGATTCGTTCCACGCTGCGCTTCCTGGGATCCTTGCCACGTCCCTGAGATGCGGAAGAGCGCCGAATGTGTCGGAGACAGTGTATTTATATGTTCCATGCGCACCGTATACAGAAAGGCACTTTCAAAGGAGGAAGTTTCATGACCAGCGATCACCGGTCATTTATGGCCACGAAGAATACCGTCGTGCGTTCGTGGTACATCGTGGATGCTACGGATAAACCCCTCGGAAGGGTCGCGTCCGCCGTCGCCATGATTCTCATGGGCAAGAACAAGCCCACCTATACGCCGCACGTCGACTGCGGCGATTTCGTCGTCATCATCAATGCGGAAAAAGTCAAGCTCACGGGCGCGAAGCGGGAAAACGCGAAGGTCTACCACTACAGCGGCTATCCCAGCGGCCTGCGGGTTCGCACATACGGAGAAGTCCTCGATAAACAGCCGGAATATCTCATCGAAAAAGTTGTCAAGGGCATGCTCCCCAAAACCCGCCTGAAGCTCTGGCGGAAGCTCAAGGTCTATGCGGGTCCGAACCATCCGCACGCGGCGCAGCAACCCGTCGCGATCGACCTGTAGCCTGAAGAGGAGGACGGAGGATCATGAATACTCTTTCCTGTTTCTGGGGAACCGGAAGACGGAAGAATGCCCTTGCCCGGGTGCGTGTGCTTCCCGGGAACGGCGTCGTGAAGATCAACGAACGCACGGTTGAGGACTATTTCCCCCGCCTTGTGTGGCAGTTGCAGGCCATGCAGCCCCTCAAGACGGCGACTGTCGAGGGGAAGGTCGATGTTCTGGTCCGCGCGAGCGGCGGCGGTCTTACGGGACAGGCCGGAGCCGTTCGTCTCGGCATCGCCCGCGCGCTGATCAAGATGAACCCCGAGCTGCGGCCGGTCCTGAAGAAGGCCGGACTGCTCACGCGCGATCCGAGAATGGTCGAACGCAAGAAGTACGGCCAGAAGGGCGCACGCGGCCAGTTCCAGTACTCGAAGCGGTAATCGCTGCGCCGTTTCGGAGAACCGGAAATATGCAAAGGGGATGGACCTGCGGGTCCATCCCCTTTTTGTTTCAGGAACAAAGAAAATCGATGAATTCCTCTTTTCCTATCCGGTAAAAGAACCGGCCGATTTCAATCGGCGCGAGCGCCTGCGCGACGGACGCCCTGTCGGGAGGCAGGCCTTCGAGGGCTCGGGCGACCGGTTCGAGATCCTCGGCGCCGAAAAAGTCCCCGAAGAAGACGACGTCCCGGATTGCTCCCTCTACGAGATTCATGCGCGCCTCCACGCGTCCCGCTCCCTCGAAACGCCGTTCCTTCCGGATATCGCGCTCCCTGCCGTCTCCCCATGTCCACGCGCGGGACGCATACCGTTCATCCGCCAAGGCGATGACTGCGGCCCGAAGTTCGTCGGATGCGGAAAGCGGCGCAAGGCCGTATTCCA
>CAZVUT010000052.1:15308-16753 GCA_964630155.1 uncultured Synergistaceae bacterium | reverse complement strand
CCCGTTCCGAGCCCGAACTTGATCATCGGCGGAACGGCGTCCGTCGGCGCGTCGTATGCGCTGACCCACGCCCCGTCCGCTTCGAGGGTCGAGAGCGTCGTTCCGGTCCAGACGAGCTTGTGCATATACGTGTCCGTCGCGATATAGACGCCGTTGTTCTCGTCCACCGCAATGGAATTGTACACGGTCTCTCCGGCCCCGAACGCCACGAACTGCGCGGTCGCGGGATCCAGGCTCCGGTCGATCACGGCGAGGCCGTTGCTGAAGGCCACCAGAAGGCGCCCGTCGTAGGTCATCGACAGCCCGAAGAGGCGCACGCCCTCGACGACCGCCCCCTGGATCGACCGGATGTCCGCGATGCTGCGGACGACCGCGATCCCCGCCGAAGGATCGTTCGGATTCACGAGCGCGAACGCGTAGACGCCGTTTCCGTAGTTCGCGTACAGGACGTTGTCGTTATCCACGGCCGAATACGAGGAATTCATGATGCGAAAGTTGTACGCCTGTCCGTAGCTTTCCGAGAGGACGGCGTTGAGGTCGGCCGATGTCATCCCCTCGAGCTCCATCCCGCCGATCTGGAGATGGTCTTCGGGCGCTATCGGCCCGAGCGTCGGCGACATATACGCGGGAGCGTTGATTCGCGCCTCCTCGACCCACTGCCCCCCCGACGACCGGATATACGCGACCCGGTCCGTTCCGACGCCCCACATATACGATGCGTTCGTGGACGCGAGCGTGATGATGTTGACCGGGCCTCCGCAGATGATCGGAAAGTCCTCCGGGGAAACGCGGTATGTTCCCTTTGGCGGACCGTAGGGGGTCGAATCGCTCTGCGACGGGTCGAAATGGGTGATCCCGTACAGGGCGGCGGAGAGGAACGGATTCGTCGCCGGACCGTTAGCGACATCCGCATCGTTCGAGGAACATCCGGCCGCGACGAGCCCTGCCAGGCACAAAAGCAGGATGGTCCCAAGACGCGAATTGCGACGCATACACTGCACCTCCCGATTCCGGATATCCGCGACGACGCGCTTTTCGCGGACTCGAGGCAATGGAACCACAGAGGAACACAATTGTCAATTTCGTGCCGGAGATGGTGCAGCTATGACTGCGGCGGCGGAGAGGCATCCGGGAATCGCTGCCCGGCGAAGGGATCCTTTCACGCTATTTCGCACGCTTTCGCGAATCGCGCGAATCGATTTGACGTTTCGTCGCGTCCGTGGTACCGTTGTCTGACAACAGACACGTGGGCGCCCCGGGGAGGTCCGTCTTATGGACGTTATCGTTCCGTTCCAGCGGAAAAACCGAAGCGACATCATCTACGACACGCTCAACGACCTGATCAAAAACGGCCGATGGAAACCCGGCGAAAAGTTCCCGACGGAGATGGAGCTATGCACGCTCTTCAATGTCGGGCGCTCCACCATCCGGGAGGCGCTCAACCA
>CAZVUT010000052.1:0-15208 GCA_964630155.1 uncultured Synergistaceae bacterium | reverse complement strand
AGCTATGCACGCTCTTCAATGTCGGGCGCTCCACCATCCGGGAGGCGCTCAACCATCTGAAGGCGTCAAACCTCATTCACGTCGCGCCCGGCCTCGGCGCCTTCGTGACGAATCCCTCGGCCGTCGAACAGAACATCCTCTCCCGGCATATCCCCGACAGCCGAACCGCACAGGAGTTGTACAACATCATCGAGTTCCGGATCTGCATCGAACCTTCGACGACCTACCTCGCCTCCGAACGCATCCGTCCCGATATGGCCGAGGAACTTCTGAAACTCGCCGGGGCCGTGGACGACGAAAACCTCTCCCCGTCGGAGTTCGCCGAAACGGACATCGCCTTCCACAACTTTCTCGCCGAAATCGCCGGGAACCCGCTGTGCGTGGAGACCATGAACTACCTTCACACCACCTTCTACAAGCAGCAGATCGTCACGTCCCTCTTCTCCGAACGGAAACGAACGGCCGCCCAGAGCCACATCGCGATCGCGAAAGCCGTCATCGACCGGAACTCCAAACTCGCGGAAAAGGAAATGCGCGCCCATCTCTACAACACACTCCAATATCTCGAAAGCATCATCCGGGAAACGGAACTCCCGGAACCCCCAAAGAACCAGTCCGGAGGTGGATCATGAACACGGAAACGATTACGGAACTGAAGGAAAAAGCGCGGGCGGTCCGGCTCGGAATCATCGACGCCCTTGGAATCGACAAGCGGGGACACCTCGGCGGCTCCTTGTCCTGCGCCGATATCGTCACGGCGCTGTATTTCCACAAGATGCGCCACGATCCCCATAACCGCTTCATGGCGAACCGCGACCGGTTCATCATGAGCAAGGGACATTCGGTGCTCGCGCAGTACGCGGCGCTCGCCGAAGCGGGGTACTTCCCGAAAGAGACCCTCCACAAGACCAAGACGCTCGGCTGCTTCCTCCAGGGGCACCCCGAACGCGAGACGCCGGGCATCGAGGCGAATACCGGCTCGCTCGGCCAGGGACTGTCCATCGGCGTGGGCATGGCGCTCGGCGGCAGACTCGACAAGCTCGACTACCACACGTGGGTCGTCCTGGGCGACGGCGAACTTGCCGAGGGCCAGGTCTGGGAGGCGGCCACATCGGCCGCCGCGTTCAAGCTGGACACGCTCACGGCCATCGTCGACATGAACGGCATCCAGGCCGTCGGGCGGACGCGCGACCGCTACGACCTCGGGGACATCCGGGGAAAATTCGCCGCGTTCGGATGGAAGACCTTCGAAATCGACGGCCATAAAATGGAAGAGATCGTTCCCGCGCTCGACGAAGCGGCCGCCGTCCGCGGCGTCCCCACGGTCATCGTCGCCCGGACGGTCAAGGGCAAGGGCGTCTCCTTCGCGGAAAACACGCACACGTATCACAACAACCTGCTGACGAAGGACCTGCAGGAACAGGCCCGGCGCGAGATCCGGGCCATGTGAGGGGGACGAAAGCCATGTTGGTCAATCTCCGAACGGCATACGGCGAAGCGCTTCTCGCCCTCGCGAAGGAAAATCCCCGGATCGTGGCGCTCGACGCCGACCTGTGCGGCTCCACGCAATCCGTCGTCATCGAAAAGAACTTCCCCGAACGCTACTTCGAGATGGGCATCGGGGAACAGAACATGATCTCCGTCGCGGCGGGACTCGCCCTCACGGGAAAGATCCCGTTCGCCCACTCCTTCTCGGTCTTCGCGTCGGGACGCCCCTTCGACCAGATCCGGCAGGGCGTCTGCCTCCCGAACCTCAACGTCAAGATCGTCGGATCGAGCTGCGGCCTCTCCGACTTCGCGGACGGCGCAACGCACCAGTCCATCGAGGACCTGGCGACAATGCGCATCCTGCCGCACATGACCGTCTTCTGTCCGGCGGACGCTGTCGAGACGAAATGGGCCGTCCGGGCCGCCGCGGCCATCGACGGCCCCGCGTACATCCGGCTCAACCGCAACGACCTTCCGGTCATCTTCGACGAAAGCACCCGCTTCGAAGTCGGAAAACCCGTCGTCGTGAAAGACGGCGGCGACGTCGCCCTCATCGGAACGGGCGTCATGACCGCCATCGCCCTCGACGCGGCGGCGATTCTGGAAGCGGAGGGCGTCTCGGCGCGCGTCGTCCACCTCGGGACCGTCAAGCCGCTGTGCGCTAAGTCCCTCGCGGACGCCGTGAAGGGCGTCCGGGGACTGGTCACGTGCGAAGAGCACACCGTCATGGGCGGACTCGGCTCGGCGGTCGCGGAAGCGCTGTGCGCGGCCCCCCTTCCGATGCGGATGGTCGGCATCGCGGACCGGTACGGCCAGTCCGCGGTCAGCTACGATGAACTTCTCGCCTGCTACGGCCTGACGAAAGAGGCCGTCGCGGAGGCCGCGACGAATCTTCTCGCATCGGCTCCGCGCGCCTGAGGCGGGACGCTTCGAACCTGTTCTTGTTCTCGAAACACGCCCGAAACAGCGGCCGGGGGAGGCCGCCACACACACTGCGGGGAGGGATGCATCCGGGAAGCGACCTTGTGTCAGTGACAATGCGGCCATGCGGGATTTCAAGACTTCTGGCGCACGAGAACCAATACCTGTCTGACAAGGAGTGGTCATTGTGAAGAAGCTCGTTTCGATTACCGCAATCGCCCTTGTTCTCGCTCTTGCTCTCGGAGGCGCGGCCTTCGCCGCCGACAAGATCTGGCCCAAAGGGACGCCCACCGTCATCGTCGGCTTCGGCGCGGGCGGCGGCACGGATACGTCCGTGCGTCCCATGATCGTCCTCATGTCCAAATACCTCGGCGAGACCATCAACGTCGCCAACATGCCCGGCGCGGCGAGCGCGGTCGCGGCGGAACACGTCCTCGGACTTCCGGCCGACGGCTACACGATGTTCGCGACCGGCTCGGGCTGCTTCGGCGGCTTCAAGGTCAAGGAAACGTCCAACTCCGGGTGGGTCGAGTGGACCTCCTGGCACCCCTTCCAGGGCCCGGCGGCCATCCTCACGAGCGCCAAGGGCGACCTGAAGACCTTCGGCGACGTCGCGAAGGCTCTCAAGGAAGGCAAGATCAACATGGGCGTCTCCGGATTCGGCAACGGACCCCACGTCATCATGCAGGCGATCGCCGAAGTCGCCGGCATCGACAAGATCAACTACGTCACGTTCGACGGCGACCGGAGCGTCGCGACGGCGGTCCTGGCCGGTGAAGTCGAGGCCGGAATCGTCACCTTCTCCTCCGCGATCGACATGGCGCAGGCGGGAACCATCCGCGCCGTCGCCGTCATGATGAAGGAACCCATGAAGATCACCGACACAATCACCATCGACCCGATCGTGAAAGTTCTTCCGGGAAGCGACAAGATCCCCGATCTCGGCGAAACCTGGCCGATCTGCATCCGGCGGGACGCCCCGAAGGAGATCAAAGACAAGATCACCGAGGCCTTCCACTGGGCGCTCAAGCAGCCCGAAATCCTCGACTACACGAAGAAAAAGGGCCTGAACATCGTCGGACTCACCGGCGAGGACGCCGACCGGTTCATTTCCCTCCAGATCTCCGGCTATTCGTGGGTGCTCTACAACGCGAAGATGGCCGAGAAATCCCCGGCCGACTTCGGCATCCCCAAGCTCGCGGACTGGAAGTGGGAGACCGAGAAGAAGAAACTGACGAAGTAAGATGGCGCACAGGGCAACCAAGGGATCCGGGGCGGATTACATATCCGCCCTTTGCTTCATGACCTTCGGGGCCGCGATGGCAATCGCCGCCCTGAAGATGCGCGTGTTCAACGATTCCCTGCTGATTTCCCCGGGCCTTTTCCCTCTCATCCTGGGAGGCGTGTTCGTTCTTCTCGGCTTTTTCCTCCTCCGCTCCGCCTCGAAACGCGGCGGAAGAGGCCAGGCCTCCCGCATCCTCGGGACGGAAAACCTTCGTGCGTTCGCAGCGTCGCCGAAGGTTCGCAAGGGAATGACGCTTCTTCTCTTCATCGTCCTCTACGTCATGGCTCTGGGGCATATTCCGTTTCTGTGGGCCTCGATCGCCTACCTGATCGTCACATTCACCTACCTCAAAGCGATGAAGCTCCACTGGAACGTGGCGCTGGCCGTCGCGGCCGCGTGGGCCATCGCGTTCGCGTTCAGCGACCTGTTCCGGATACCCATGCCGTAAGGAAGGAGGGCTGACAATGGACATTCTTCACCTTCTCGCGGACGAAACAATCCAGGTGGGATACGCCCTGCTCGGAGCGCTCACGCCCAAAATCCTCGCACTGATCTTCGGAGGCTGTCTTCTCGGCCTCGTCGTGGGGGCCATCCCCGGCCTCACGGCGACAATGGCCCTCGCGCTCCTCATCAACCTCTCCTACGGCATGGAACTCGACGGCGCCGTGGCGTTCCTGCTCGCCGTCTATGTCGGCGCGGTCTCCGGAGGGCTCAACGCGGCCATCATGATCAACATCCCGGGCACGCCGTCGGCGGCCGCAACATGTCTCGACGGCTTCCCGCTCGCGAAACAGGGCAAGGGGGGCCTGGCGATCGGAACCGGAATCATCGCGTCGTTCGTCGGGACGATGTTCAGCATCCTCGTGATGATCTTCCTCTCGCCGCTCGTCTATATGATCGCCCTCAAATTCGGGCACTGGGAAATGTTCCTCCTCGCCCTCTTCGGCATCATGATCTGCGGCTCGCTCTCGGCCGGAAAGGATCCGCTCAAGGGCTGGATCGTCGGCTTCCTCGGCTTCGCGACGGCGATGGTGGGCATGGAGCAGATCTTCGCCTACCCGCGCCTCACGTTCGGGTTCCTTCAGCTCAAGGGGGGAATCCCCCTCATCCCGGCTCTCATCGGCGTCTTCGGGATCTCGGAGTTCCTCGCGGTGCTTCAGGAGGAAGTCGCCTACAAGATCGAGGGACGAGTCGGGAAGGTCATTCCCCCGCTGCGGGAGTTCATCCCGCTCATTCCGTCGGCCATCCGTTCGGGAATCATCGGCGTCATCATCGGCGCGATCCCCGGCGCGGGAGAGGACATCGGCAGCTGGCTCTCCTACGACATCGGCAAGCGCCGCTCGAAAAAGGGACATCTGTTCGGCACGGGAAGCTACGAAGGCGTCGTGTGTTCCGAAGTGGCCAACAACGCCGTCATCGGCGGGGCCATGATCCCGCTGCTCACGCTCGCCGTTCCGGGAAGCCCCCCGTCGGCCATGTTCCTCGCCGCCGTCTGGCTCCACGGCGTGCGCCCCGGCCCGATGCTCAACTTCGAGAACCCGGGCTTCCTGCCGCTCGTGGCCGCGATGCTCATCCTCGGGTCGTTCGCCATGCTCTTCTGGGGGCTCTCCCTCGCGAAGCCCATGGTGGCGATCCTGAAAATCAAGCGCGAAATCCTGCTTCCGATCGTCATCCCGCTCACCGTCATCGGCGCGTATGCGGGCGGCGTGCGGATCTTCGACGTCTACCTCATGCTCGGCTTCGGCGTTCTGGGATACATCCTGCGACAGATGGACTACCCGCTCGCGCCGCTCGTCCTCGGAATCATCCTCGGCCCCCTGGCCGACACGAGCTTCCGCAGGGCGCTGCAACAGAGCCGGGGCGCGATTATGCCGCTCCTCGAACGGCCCATCGGCATCATCCTGATGCTCTGCGTCGCGTGGCTCATCTGGACGGGCATCAGGGGAACGCAACGGTATTACGCGGAGCAGGCCGCGCGAGAAGCGGCCGAAGACGACCTTCCCGACCCGCAATAGAAGACGTACACATCCGGCGCCGGCGAAAAGGGCGCGCGAAAGAGGAGAGAGCCGACACATGCGAGCAGTCGTGAAATACCTCAGAGAAGACGGCAACACGGAAGTCAGGGACGTCCCGGTTCCGGAGACCGGCCCTTCGGACGTCCTCGTCAAGGTGGGCTACATCGGCATCTGCGGGAGCGACCCGCACATGTACCACAACCAGGTCTCCTACCCCATGGCCATTCCCGTCATCCTGGGGCATGAATTCTCCGGAACCATCGAAAAGGTCGGCGCCGACGTGAAAAAGTGGAAACCCGGCGACCGCGTGACCGCGGAAACCCACGCCCGGTTCTGCGGAAAGTGCGTCCTCTGCAAGACGAACAACTACCGCTTCTGCCGCGAGCGAAAGGGCTACGGCTTCGCCGTGGACGGCGCGTTCGCGGAATACGTATGCGTCCCGGAGCGCATCCTTCACGCCGTTCCGGAGAGCATCAGCCTTCGCGACGCATCCTGCACCGAACCCGTATGCGTGGCCTACAACGTCGTCATCGCAAAGACGGGCGTGAAAGCCGGAGACTGCGTGGCCGTCCTCGGGCCCGGCCCCATCGGCATCCTCTGCGTCCACATGGCGAAAACGGCCGGAGCGAGCCATATCGTCGTCTTCGGCGCGCCCGGCGACGAAAAGCGCCTCGACATCGCGCGGTTATACGGCGCGACCGAAACGTACACGCTCGACGGCGCAACCGACCCGAAGGCCGTCGCCGCGAAATTCAACGAAGGCTACGGCTTCAACTCGGTCATCGACGCGGCAGGCCCCGCGGCGACGCTCAAAATCTCGATGGACATCGTCATGCCGACGGGAATCATCAACAAGGTCGCCTGGGGACCGAAACCCGTCGACCTGAGCCTCGATCCGCTGCTCTCGAAGGGGGTCACGCTCCAGGGCTCGTTCAGCCACACGTGGGACATCTGGGAAAAGGCCCTCGTCCTCATGGCGCAGGGGCAGATGCCGCTTGACGCCCTCATCACGCACGAACTGCCGCTCGAGGAATGGAAACGCGGCTTCGATCTCATCGAACGCCGGGAGGGGCTGAAAGTCGTCCTGAAACCGTAGCCTTCGCGGCGGTGGGATGTATAATCCATCATGGCGAACTATGAATGCAACGCTGTTTCCACAAAACCGAAATCCGGAACCGGAAAAGAGGCGACGCCGCACAGAAATTCCGGAGACCAGGCATCGGGAAACAGGAAAGAAGAACCCATCCTGCTCGACCAAGGAGGAACTTCATTGAAACGCACCCGGATTTTTTCGATCGCCATGATCGCGGTTTTGTGTCTGTTCGGAACGGCCCTTGCGGGCGAGACCCCGAAAGCGTTGACGTCGTATTACGTCGGCGGAACGTGGCAGTTCACGGGAGGCGGAACGTATAACGGGGAAGAATACAGCGACACCGGGACGCTCGTCATCGAAACGTACGGCGGCGCGGGATCCGAAACGATCACGCAGGTGTACAAGGCCGGAACGGTGACGTCGGGCGGATACGTCGTAAACCGGTATGAGGACACGATCCCGGCGAACACTCCGTACACCGGCTCCTTTTCCATCGTGTATGACGAGAGCCTGACGGAAACGTGTACGACGGACACTACACCGCGACCAGATCCGAAGGTTCCTCCGGCGGGTGCTCCGCAGGCTCGTTCTCCCCGCTCGTCGGCCTGCTCTTCGTCCCGCTCCTTCTGCAACGCAAAAAATAACGCAATCCGATTCGATGTACCGGAGAGCGGTTCCCGCCGTTAGGGGGGCCGCTCTTTTGGTTTCAGACCCGACTTCTGGAATCTCGCGATACGTGCTATCCTCTACGCGTGCAATACCATACGGAAAATTCCGTCCGAAAGACAGAATGCGAACGCTTCCCGTTCGCGCGTACGTTATGATGCGTCCGCATTCGTGCAAAGGAGACTGATCCACAATGACCGCACCGACACAGAACACCCTCGCCATCGTCTGCGGGGGCGGTCCCGCACCGGGCATCAACAGCGTCATCAGCTCCGTGACCATCGAGGCCAGAAACTCCGGCTGGGATGTCTACGGCGTCTACGACGGCTTTTCCCGGCTCGGAAAGGGCGACAAAAGCGTCGTTCTTCTCACCATCGACCAGGTCACCCGGATCCATTCCGACGGAGGCAGCATCCTCCGGACGTCGCGATTCAATCCGACCAAAAGCGACGAAACCATGAAAAACGTCGTGGACACCCTCATCGGCCTCGGCGTCACCCACCTCGTCACCATCGGCGGCGACGACACGGCCTACGCCGCGTCGCGCGTGGCGGACTACGCCAAGAACAACATGGGGCTGACCATCAGCTTCGTCCACGTGCCCAAGACCATCGACAACGACCTTCCGCTGCCCGAGGGAACGCCGACCTTCGGCTTCGAGACGGCCCGCTCGCTCGGAACGCAGATCGTCTCGAACCTCATGACCGATGCGAAGACGACCGGGCGCTGGTACTTCGTCGTGGCGATGGGCCGCGTCGCCGGACACCTCGCCCTCGGCATCGGGAAGAGCGCCGGCGCCACGTTGACACTCATCCCCGAAGAACTCGCGGCGGAAAAGAAGATCCGGATGTCGCTCCTTGTGGACATCATCACCGGGTCGATCGTCAAGCGGCTGGCCTCCGGACGGAGGTACGGCGTGGCCGTCATCGCCGAGGGGCTGATCGAAAAAATCAAGCCGGAAGACCTCGAAGAATCGGACTGCGTCCTGTACGACGACCACGGACACATCCGCTACGCGGAGATCAACTTCTCCGAAGTGCTCAAGCGCGAGACGATCGCAAGCCTGTCATCGCTCGGAATCGACATGACGATCAACCACAAGGACGTGGGCTACGAAATCCGGTGCGCGCCGCCCAACGCATTCGACATCGAATACACGCGGAACCTCGGCTTCGCGGCGATGGAATTCCTGCGAAACGGCGGGACGAACGCCATGATCACGATCCAGAACGACCGGATCGTTCCCGTGCCCTTCCACGACATCATCGATCCGCTTACGGGAAAGACGCGCATCCGGATGGTCAACACGGAGTCCATTCAATACCGGATCGCGCGGGAATACATGATCCGGCTGGAAAAACAGGACTTCGAACCCGGAATCGAATTCGAAAAACTGGCCGTCGCGGCGAAACTGTCTCCCGACGAATTCCGCAGGAGATTCGAGTACGTGACGCAATACTAGCTCCTCATTGCCGACGGGACACATATCTTCGCCGTCACGAAAAACCGTTCGCCGCAGCGGGGAATCAGCACGTGCGCATAAACGTCGCCATCCGGCTCAATTCTGGAGGTGTTCGCGTCTTGGTGCGGATTGAAGACATCAACGTCTACGAAACGGCCCCGGAAGGCATTAACCTTACCGTCGTCAAACTGGTGACGTCCGAACCCGGACTGTTCGGTTTCGGTTGCGCTACGTTCGCCTACCGGCATGAAAGCGTCCGGCACGTGATCGAAGAATACCTCCTCCCGCTGCTCCGCGGCCGGGACGTGAGCGCCGTCGAGCAGATCTGGCATCTCGTCCATCATAACGCGTACTGGCGCAACGGCCCCATTGAAAACAACGCACTTGCCGGCATCGATACGGCCCTGTGGGACATCAAGGGCAAGATGGCCGGCATGCCGCTCTATCAGCTTTTCGGCGGCAAGCACCGGGAAGGCGTCCCGGTGTATCGTCACGCGGACGGTCGCGACGCGGACGAAATCTGCGACAACATACGGAAATTCAGGGAACAGGGCATCTCGACCATACGATGCCAATGCGGCGGCTACGGCGGAACCTACGGAACAGCGCCGTCAACCGCCCCCGATGGTTCGCCGGACGGCGCATACCTTGATTCCCGGTCTTACATGCGCGATACGCTCAAGCTTTTCGGGGAAATCCGCAGCAGGTTCGGTTTCGACATCGGACTCTGCCATGACGTCCACGAACGACTGGCCCCGGTCGATGCCGTCACATTCGCGAAGGAGATGGAACCGTTCCGGCTGTTCTTCCTCGAGGACGCCCTTCCGCTGGAACAGATCGACTGGCTGCGCCGCCTGCGGCGACTGACGGCCACGCCCCTGGCGTACGGAGAGCTTTTCAACAACCCGGCGGAATGGAGGGCGCTGATCGCCGAGCGTCTGATCGACTACATCCGCGTGCACATGACGCAGATCGGAGGCATCACTCCCGCCCGAAAGCTCCAGATCTTCGCCGAGCAGTTCGGCGTTCGGACGGCATGGCACGGGCCGGGAGACATGTCGCCCTTCGCCCATGCGGCGAACATTCACCTCGACCTTGCCGCGCACAACTTCGGAATACAGGAATGGTCCGGAACCGAACCGCCCAACTCTGTCATCCAGGATCTCAGCGGCCCCAAAGATGCGTTGCTGGATGTGTTCCCGGGCATGCCGGTTTTCAGGAAGGGATACGTCTATCCCAACGACACTCCCGGACTGGGCGTCGGTTTCAACGAGAAAGAGGCCGCACGATACCCGTGCGGCAAACCGGTCGTCCGCTGGACGCAGACGCGCGGCGCCGACGGAACGCTCGTCGCTCCATGAAACGATGTTCGATACAGTGGTATACTTGAGGCGTTCCGAATACGGCGGCAAATACAAAAATAAAGGGGGAAACAGAGGATGAAGAAACTGGCAACGATGCTTCTTATTGCACTGGCAGCGGTTTGTATGGCGACGGTCGTAAGCACGACGGCGGAATGTGCGGACGAAATCACCTTCAAGTTCGCCATGGTCGATCCCGAGACATCCCCGTACTACAAAGGCGCGGCGAAGATCGCCGAAGAAGTCGCGGCAGCGACGAACGGCAAGATCAAGATCAAGATCGTCGCCGGCGGAACGCTCGGCGGGGAACGCGACACCGTCGAACTCGCAATGACGGGCGACATCGACATCGCGACGGCGGCCAACTCCGTCATGACCAACTTTATTCCCGAGATGAGCATACTTGACCAGGCATTCCTCTGGGACAACGCGAAACAGGCACACGCCGCGGTCGACGGCCCGATCGGCGAGCTGATCCAGGCGAAGGCCAACAAACTCGGCCTGCATGTGGTCGGCTACATGGAGTCCGGATTCCGCAACGTCTTCTCGGCAAAGCCGATCAGCGAGATGGAACACTTCAAGGGCGTCAAGATCCGCACCATGCAGAACAACTACCACATGGCGGCGTTCAGCGCCTTCGGCGCCATGCCCGTCGCGATGGCGGCCGGCGAACAGTTCACCGCATTGCAGCAGGGCACCATCAACGCGGCCGAAAATGCGATCGCCAACTGCTGGAACAACGGCTTCTACGAAGTCGTCAAGAACATCACGTACACGAACCACGCGTTCGTCTATATCCTCCTCTGCATGTCGGATAACGCCTGGAACAAGATCCCGGCCGACCTGCGGGAGCCCTTCCTCGCCGCCGTCAAGAGAGGCTGCGACGCGGAGCGCCAGTATCTCGTCGATGCAAACGAGGAAGCCACGGTCAAACTGAAGGGCGTGGGCGTCGTCTTCCACAAAATCGACAACAACGTGCTCAAGGCCGCCTATCAGAAGGCTGCGGCCGCAAAGGGCTGGAAGTTCGATCCCGCGTGGCAGGCGGCCGTCGACAAGGTTCTCGCCACAGTCAAGTAGAGGAGAAGCCGCTCCCGCGCCGAAACCGTCTCTCCGGCAGTTCCGACTGCGAATCCCGCACGGGAGGCCGGTACTGAACGCGTCGGCATCACTCGGACACTGTTTTGTTCCACAAATTCCGGAAGCGATATTCAACCCAAAAAGCAACGGGGGGCATCATTGACCGGCGCCTCCCGTTGCTTTCAAAATTTTCATAAGGTGGGTTTGAATGAAAAACATACTGGCCGTTTGCCAAAAAATTGAAAACTCGATAATGATCGTTACCTTTTCGACGATGGTCATCATGTTCTTCGCCCAGGTCCTGAACCGGAACATATTCGAGTCTCCGGGCCTTTCGTGGTTTGAAGAACTCGCGACCTACTGCCAGATCTACATGGTGCTTATCGGAACCGAGATCGGCCTTCGGGACGGCACGCAGATATCCGTGACCGCGGTTGTCGACAAACTCCACGGAAAGAAGAAGCTGGCCGTACAGATCATCGCGAAAACCATCGTCGTTGTCTTTTCGTGCGTGCTCGCCCTGAGCACTGTCAAACTCCTGAAGATGCAACTGCTGAGCGGACAAACTTCGTCCGCAATGGGGATCCCGATGTTCATCCCGTACATGGCTCTGACCCTCAGCTTCGGAATCATCACGCTGGTGCAGGGCGTGACCCTGATCGGCATGCTGAAGGATTTCAACGTCTCGCCTGCGGCGGAAAAGGAGGCCGGATCATGACGGGAGTGCTTCTGTTCGGCAGCTTCGCGCTGCTCCTGATACTCGGCGTGCCGATCGCGCTGTCGCTGAGCGCGGCCACAATGTTCACCATTGTGACAAGCCCGGATATGACGGTCTCGATCTCCACCGTCGCGCAGCGGATCTACGGCGGTCTGGAATCGACATCCATCATGGCCATCGCGTTCTTCGTCCTGGCCGGGAACCTGATGACCAAGGGCGGGATCTCGCGCCGGATCGTCGGATTCGCCAACTCCATCATCGGCGGGGTACGTGGAGGCATGGCCCTCGCCCTGGTTCTCGCCTGCGCATTTTTCGCCGCGCTTTCGGGCTCGGCGCCCGCGACCGTCGTCGCCATCGGCGTCATGCTCTATGACGACATGGCCCGCATCGGCTACCCCAGGGACCGGATGGCGGGGCTTCTCGTCGTCTCAGGCGGACTCGGCCCGATCATTCCCCCGAGCATCATCATGGTCATCTACGCGACGATCACCGGCGCGTCCGTCGGCAACATGTTCAAATCGGGGATGCTGATAGGCATAGTGATCATGATCGTCCTGATGTGCGTCGGCGCATATTACGCGCACAAAGAAAAGTGGCCCAAGTCGACGCAGAAGATTTCCGTCAGGGATTTCGCGATCTCGGCGTTCAGGGCCATTCCGGCGCTGATGCTTCCGGTCATCATCCTCGGCGGCATCTACAGCGGATTGCTGACGCCCACGGAATCCTCCGCGGTCGCCGTCGTATGGGCGCTGTTCGCGGGAATGTTCATCTACAGGGAAATCAAGCCGGCCGATTTGATCCCGATCCTGCTGAACTCCGCCAAGGGGTCGGCGATGATCCTGTTTATCATCGGCACCTCGACGGCGTTTTCGTGGCTTTTCACATTCTCCGGGCTTTCGAGATCGATGGTGACCGCAGTGTCCGCGATGCAACTCAACCCGACGCTGTTCTGCGTCGTCGTGGCGGTCATCCTGCTGGTTTTCGGCACCTTCATGGAGGGCACCGCGATCGCGGTCCTTCTGGTCCCGGTGCTCTGGCCCATAGCGCAGTCGATGGGAATCGACATCATCCATTTCGGCATGATCGTCTGCATTTCCAACGTCATCGGAACCATGACCCCGCCCGTCGCGGTGAACATATTCGCGGCCACCACGGTGACAAAGCTGCCGATGGGAGAGATCGCCAGGGCGCAGACGCCCTTCTTCCTCGGGTATGTCGCTGTTTTCTTTACGGTCGTCCTGCTCCCCCGGCTCAGCACGATACTGCTGAAATAGACTGAGGGACCCCTCACGCATCAATGCCGCTTCAAGGGAGGAAAAAACCATGAAAAGCAATGAAACCCGCGAAAGAATGGAACGCTGGCGCGTCCAGTCACCGGATACTCCCGGTTTCCACGATGTCGTCACGCCCGAAACATGCGAGTGCCGCGAAGCGCGGATATACCGCCTCAATCTGCCCGGTGGAGCGATCCATACGCTCGATTCGGGCGCTCTCGAACTTTCCGCCGCGTTGATCCACGGATCCGCTTTCATAAAAGGAGCGAGACTCGATCAAAGGATGGAAAAATTCGACTCGTTCTACATCCCGGGCGGCGGTTCCGTCAATGTCAGCGCTTCAGAAGACTGCATTTTCTATATCGCCGGCGCCGTCTGCGAAGGGTACGGAAAACCCTCCTTCCGCAAATTCGACATCACACTGCCCCTCGGCGACGTGCATCAGATTCACGGTTCCGGCGCAGGCCGCCGCGAAGTCATGTTCACCCTCGCCCCGCAAGACCCCGCGTCACGACTCATCTGCGGGCTGACCTGGGGCGGCGAGGGCGCGTGGACCAGCTGGCCGCCGCACCAGCACGAAAAAGACCTCGAAGAGGTCTACTGCTATTTCGACATGCCCGCGCCGAAGTTCGGACTGCATATCAGCTACCTCCGGAGCGGTGAAACCGATGACATGACAGCGCATGTCGTCCACTCCGGAACAATGGTGCAGGCTCCGTGCGGCTACCACCCGACGGTAGCCTCCCCCGGGACACGGAACGCGTACATGTGGGCGCTTGCGGCCTTCTCGCATTCCGGCAGAAGATACGACCTGGCCAGGGAAGACCCGGTTTTCGGGAAATAAGACAAACAACGGGAGGCATCGTCATGAACAACATGTTTGACCTGACCGACAGAAAGGCGATCGTCACCGGCGGAACCCGCGGGCTGGGGCACGGGATGGCCGAGGGTCTCATGGAAAACGGCGCGCAGGTCGTTATCTTCGGCTCCACCGAAAGGGTCATGGACGTGGCCGCCGAATTCCGCACAAAGGGTTTCCGGTGCAACGGCATTGCGGTCGATCTCGCCGACGGCGACGCTCGCGAAAAAGCTTTTTACGATGCAGTCAAAATCCTCGGAGGGCTGGATATCATCATCAATGCCGCGGGCATCCAGAGACGACATCCGTGCGAACAGTTCCCGAAGGAAGACTGGAACGAAGTCATCGAAGTGAATATGACGGCGCCGTTTGTCCTCTCGCAACTTGCCGCCCGGGAATTTCTCAAAAAAGATGTCCCGTACGGGAAAATCATCAACATCTCGTCGATGGTGGCGTTCTTCGGCGGTTTCACGGTGCCGGCGTATGCGGCCGCGAAAGGCGGCGTCACGCAGTTCACGAAGGGCATGTGCAACGAACTGGCGGGAAAGGGAATCAACGTCAACGCGATAGCCCCGGGCTACATGGCCACGGAAATGAACACGGCGTTGCTCGATCCCGCAAACCCGCGCTGCAAGGAGATCACCGACCGCATCCCGGCGCACCGGTGGGGCACGCCTGACGACATGAAAGGCATTGCGGTGTTCCTCTCGTCCCATGCGTCCGACTACGTCAACGGCGCGATTATTCCGGTCGACGGAGGATACCTGGTGAAGTAGGGAAGAAAACCCAATACGAAAAATTACGGATGCGGCTCGAAGCCCGCATTCTTCCTTCTTCAAACAAAGAGCGGTCCTCATACGAGAACCGCTCTTTGTTTTGCCGAAAGAACTATTCGAGTGAGGCAATGGTTCCCCCCGGAGCGAAGGCGTCGCTGAAAAAGTCAGGAAAGGACAGCCGTTCTCCACTCAATCACCGCACATTCAGCGGCG
>CAZVUT010000051.1:0-16879 GCA_964630155.1 uncultured Synergistaceae bacterium | reverse complement strand
GGATGACATTTTCCCTGTCCCGCTTTGGGGATGACATTATCGCTGTCCGACGACAAATCGCGCTATTCCGTGTTGACAGAGCATTTTTCTGTGCTACTATGACGGAAAATTTGTAGAGTAGCTCAACTGCATGGCTGTCCTACAACTTTATTCCGGCAGCGAATCGCAGAAGGGAAGCCGCGATATGCTCAAGACCGCCACACGGTCCACGCTCCACGAAGACATTCTTGCCCAGCTCTGCGACGCCATCGCGCGCGGACAATGGGCATCCGGCTCGCGACTGCCGGGCGAACAGAGCCTCGCCCTGCAGTTCGGCGTCAGCAGGAACTGCATCCGCGAGGTCATGAAGGTCCTGGCGAACCGATGCATCGTCGAGACGCGGCCGGGACGCGGCACGTTCCTCGCGGAAAACGCCGGAGCGCTGCTTCACGGCGCGCGGCAGCGGGAATACATCTTCGGGGATGTCAACTTCAGGGAACTCATCGAGACCCGCAGTCTCGTCGAAGGGCAGATCGCGTACTATGCGGCGGAGCGGGGAACGGACGATGAGTTCGCGGAACTCGAAGCCCTGTTGGCCTCCGGCGCCCCGGACGCCGCGCAGGCGCATATCCTTTTTCACGCGAAACTGGCCTGCATCGCCCGCCACAGACTTCTCGAACGGCTGCTCGATTCCATCCGGAACGAAATATCCATCCAGCGGGAACACTACATGAAGTGGCGCGGACGTGCGGTGGGCGACCTGATGCGCAACCACCTCGAAATCCTCCGGTGCGTCCGGGATCGCGACGCAAGACGGGCGCGCGACGCTATGGTCGAACATATCTCCTCCGTCTGGACCGAACTGTTCAGCGTTCCATTGCACCTCCATTCATAGAGGAAAGAAGGGAGTGTTTTCATGAAAATCGAGACGATGCTGCTGAGTCAGAAAGAGATCGAGTCGATGATCTCCATGAAAGACGTCGTGGAGTGCGTCGACAAGACGTTCCGCGGGATGGGCGAGGGGACCGTGGTCAACCCCACGAAGGTGAACCTCGACCTCGGCGAGGCCGCGAGCTTCCCGGCTTACAACGGGTTCATGAACGCGATGCCGGCGTACATCGGCTGGTCGGATACGGCCGGAATCAAATGGGCGGGCGGTTTCCTCGGCGAACGCAAGAAGCTCGGGCTTCCCTACGTCACGTCGCTCATCCTGCTGATCGATCCGCGCCTCGGGCACTTCCGCGCCGTCATGGACGGGGCGTACATCACGAACATGCGCACGGGCGCACAGACGGCCGTCGCCCTCAAGTACATGTACAAAAAGGGCAAGAACCTGCGCCTCGGGCTCTACGGCGCGGGAATGCAGGGGCACACGCAGACGATGGCGATCTCCGAACTCTTCAACATCACCGAGGTGCGCGTCTACGACATCGATCCGAAGGCTTCCGAGCGCTATGCGAAGGACATGGCGTCGACCGTGAAGGGAAAGATCCACATCGCGAAGACGCCCGAAGAGGCCGCGGACGCGGATGTCTGCGTGTGCGTCACGCAGGCGAAGGACGAGTTCTTCCGGTACGACTGGTTCCGGCCCGGAATGTTCCTCTTCCCGATGGGCTCGTACCAGGAGTGCACGGACGAGTGCATCCTGAAGGCGGACACAATCGTCGTCGATCACATCGGCCAGACGCTGCACCGCGGCGCGCTCGGCAAGCTCGGCGGACAGGGAGCCGTCACGGAGAAGAGCATCTACGCGACGATCGGCGAGATCGCTGCGGGCAAGGTAAAGGCCCCCGAGGCCGGGAAACGGATTTTGTGCGTCCCGATCGGAACCGGAGCGATGGATATCGGCGTCGCGTCGCTCGCGTGGAAGCGCGCAAGCGAGAAGAAGCTCGGGGGGACGTATTCGTTCGTTGAGTATTGATTCGGCGTTTCCGGCTGAATGATTCCATACAGGGAAAGGAGCGATTCCATGCGACCGGGTCCCGTTCTGAAAATGCTCTGGAAGGGCGCCTACCGGATTCAGAGCGCCGTCAACGCCTTCCTTCTTCTGGGCGTCGTTCTTCTCGTGGTGGTTCAGGTGCTTCTGCGGTACGTCTTTCGCGCGCCCCTCATGGGGATTGAGGAACTGCTCCTCTTCCCTGCGATCTGGCTCTATATGCTCGGAGGTGCGAGCGCTTCCTGGGAGCGCTCGCACATCGAGTGCGGCATCATGACGCTCTATATCAAGAAACCGTTCACGATGAAGCTCTTCCGCCTCGCGAAAGCGTTCTTTTCCGCCGCTATAGGAAGTTGGCTGCTCTACTGGGCCTACTGGTACTTCGCCTACGGGATGCGGGTCTGGAAGACGAGCGCCATCCTCAATATCCCGCTGATTCTGGGACAGAGCGCCATCTTCATCGGAATGTCGCTGATGGTTCTCTATGCGGTCGTCGAGCTTTTGGATTACTTCCGGGCGCTCTTCGCCGACGACGAACCCGTGAAGGAGGATGCGTCATGCTGACGATCGTGTTCTGGGATGTCGTTCTGCTCATCGTGCTGCTGATGTTCAGCGTTCCCCTCCCGTACTGCTTCGGCGGGGCGCTGCTCTTCATGTCGCTTTTCGGCGACGTCTCGATGAAGAGCATGATGCTCTGGGCGTTCGACCAGATGATCAACCCGGTCCTGCTCGCAAGTCCCCTGTTCATCCTCGCGGGGATCCTGATGGGCGGGAGCGGCATCGCGAAAAAGCTGCTGGATTTCGTCGACGTCTTCATCGGACACATCAAGGGCGGTCTCGGCGTCGTGTGCTGCGTCACCTGCGCGATCATCGGCGCGATCTCGGGGAGCGGCTTCACCGGCGTGGCGGCGACGGGGCCGATCATGATCCCCCGGATGGTCGAGCAGGGGTACCCGCGCGGCTTCGCCACCGCGTTGCTTGCGGTCGCGTCGATCCTCGGGCTTCTGATTCCGCCGAGCGGCATCATGATCCTGTACGGGTGGGTCACGGAAACGTCGATTCTCGCGTGCTTCCTCTCCACGCTGGTTCCGGGACTCCTGATCACGCTGCTGCTGTCGATCGTCAATATGGTCTGGGCCAAAAAATTCAACCTGAAGCTCGAAAGCCGCGATGTCGTCCGCGAGCGGCGCAAGGAGCTGGTCCCAAGAACGATCAGCGCGGCGCCCGCGCTCCTGATGCCCGTCATCGTGCTCGGCGGCATCTACGGAGGCGTTTTCACGGCCACCGAGGCGGCCGCTGTTTCCGCGGTCTACGCGATTCCGGTCGGCTTTCTGATCTACCGCGGCTTCGAGGGCGGAAACTTCTTCCCGCTGCTCCGCAGCTCCGCGTCGGCGATCGGCTCGATCATGACGATGATCCTGTTCTGCCTCATGCTGAGCCAGACCTACGTGATGCTGAAGGTGCCGCAGGCGATCGTGAGCATCGTCTATAGCCTGACCGAGAACAGAACGCTGCTGCTGATCATCATCAACCTGTTCCTGTTCCTCGTCGGCATGGTCGTCAACGACGCGACCGGAATGATCCTCGTGGCGCCGCTGCTGCTTCCGCTCATGAAGCAGCTCGGCGTCGACCCGATCCACTTCGCCGCAATCATGGGCGTCAACCTCGCGATGGGGGGCGTGACGCCGCCGTACGCGAGCATCCTGTACCTCGCGATGCGGATCGGGAACTGTTCGTTCCAGGAGATCCTCGGACCGACGCTTGTCTTTCTGATCTTCGGCTATATTCCCGTCGTTTTCCTGACGACTTTCTGGTCCCCGCTGTCTCTGTATATTCCGAGACTTCTGGGGTACTGACGCATACGGAAGGGATGAACCCATGAAACGCATCACGATTCTCGGTGCGGGAAACGGAGCGCAAACGATGGCCGCCGATCTCGCGTCGAAGGGACACGCGGTAACGCTGTATGAACATCCGGCCTTTGCGGACAAGATCCGGGACCTGAACGCGAAGGGCGACCGGATCGTTCTCACGAACGCGATCAATGCCGAAGGGCGGCTTCACGCGGCGACGACGGATATCGCGTCGGCCGTCCATGGCGCCGAGATCCTGTTCTTCGTCGCGCCGACCTTCGCGCAGACGCCGGTCTTCGAGCTCGCGGCGCCCCACTTCGAGGACGGCCAGACGCTCGTGATCATTCCCGGAAACTTCGGATCCTTCGCGCTGCGGAAGATGCTCGCGGCGCGGGGCGGCGCGAGCATTCTCGTCGCGGAGGCGGACACGCTCCCCTACGCCTGCCGCCTTATCGAAAACGGCAAGGTCAACGTCTGGGGCGTGAAGACGCACATCCGCATCGGAACGCTGCCGGGCGGCGATTTCGACGCCGTGAAGGCGGCGCTCGACGGGGTCTTCCCGGTCGGGATCAATCGGCTGCCGAACGCGCTCGCGGCGGGGCTCGGAAACGCCAATCTCGTGGTCCACTGCGCGACGATGATCCTGAACACGGGGCGCATCGAGTCGGAGAAGGGAAACTTCCGCTTCTACACGGACGGCATGACGCCGGCGGTCTGCCGCGTCCAGGAGGCCGTGGACGCCGAGCGGCTCTCCGTCGCCGCCGCGTTCGGGATTCGGCTCGAAAGCACGTACGACCTGCTCCGGACGATGTACGGGCTCAAGGGCGATACGCTTCACGAAGTCCTCGCGGGAAGCCCGGTGTACGGGTCGCACGGCGCGGACGCCCCGAAGGAGACGGGACACCGCTACCTCAGCGAAGACGTCCCGTATCTTCTCGCGCCGCTCTCGATGCTCGGCCGGATCGCCCAAGTCCCGACGCCCGTGACGGACAGCCTCATCCTGCTCGCGGGACTGATCAACGCGACGGACTATCGGAACGCGGGATGGAGCGGGAACGCGCTTGGCATCGAAACGATGGCGAAGGACGAATTGTTGCGGTTCATCGCATAGCGAAGGAGGAATCGTCATGTCGAAAGTGCTGCTGCTCGGCGAGGATCAGGTTCGTTCGCTCATAAGCATGAAAGACGTTATCGACGCCTGCGAGGAGACCTTTCTCGGGATGGGGACTGACCGCGTCGTCAACCCGACGAAGGTCACGCTGGATCTCGGGATCGGCGGCAAGTGGCCCGGCTTCAACGCGAGCATGAACGCGATGCCCGCCTATATCGGCCGGCAGAACATCGCGGGAATCAAATGGATCGGCGGCTGGTACGACAATCCGTCGAAGGCGCTGCCCTTCCTGAGCGCGATGATCCTGCTGCTGGAGGCCGAAACCGGAAAGTTCGTCGCGGCGATGGAGGGGAACTACATCACGGACCTCCGGACCGGGGCGCAGGCGGCCGTCGCGTACAAACACCTCTACGGCGGCGCGGCCGGGCGGAAGGTCGTCATGGGGCTCTACGGTGCGGGCGTTCAGGGACGCACGCAGACGGCGGCCTTCTCCGAGGTGTGCGACATCGAGGAGCTGCGCGTCTACGACATCAACCCGGAGGCCGCGGCGAAGTTCAAAACCGACATGGAGCGCCTCCTCCCCGGAAAAATCCGGATCTGCGCGGCGCAGAAGGACGCGGCCGTCGGCTGCGACGTGGTCGTGACCGTCTCGCACGGCAAGGACAAATACGTGAAGAACGAATGGATCAAGCCGGGCGCGGCCGTCTTCCCGATGGGATCGAACACCGAGGCGTCGGACGAACTGCTCACGAGCGTGGACAAGATCGTCGTGGATCATATCGGCCAGACGATGCACCGCGGCGCGCTCCGGGACGTGGTCGAGAGCGGCCGGATCACGGAAAGGGACATCTACGCGACGATCGGAGAAATCGTCGCAGGGAAAAAGAAGGGCTTCGAGACTCCGCAGCAGCGGATTGTCTGCGTTCCCATCGGCACCGGCGCGATGGACATCGCTTCGGCGTACGTCGTGTACCGGCGGGCGAAGGAGAAGGGGATCGGAACGGAGTTCTCGTTCGTCAACCACTGAGGCTTCATACGGGCGACACGGATCATACGACACAGGAGGAGGTCGAAAGAAAGTGAAGAGAGTTCTGTGGGTTCTTGCGTGCATGGCGGTGCTTTTCGGAATGGCGGCGGGCGCGTTCGCGGCGGAAAAACGATGGAGTCTCGCCCATATCCGTCCCGAAGGAACGGCGGTTGACATCGCACTGAAGGATTTCGCGCAGAAGGTCAGGGAGAAGACGAGCGGACGCGTGGACATCGCGATTTTCCCGGCCAGCCAGCTCGGCGACTACACGACGGTCCAGGAACGCATTTCGGTCGGCGATATCGACATGCAGTGCGCCCCCTTGAGCCCGGCCGTCATCAAGCAGATCGGCCTGAATTCCATGCCGTACCTCGTCATCAACTGGGCCGAGGCGCACAAGGCGTTCGGACCGGACGGCGTCATCGTCAAAAAGATGAACGAGTACATGAAGAAGCAGGACCTTCACGTCATCGGCTCCTGGCCCGTCTACTTCGGCGGAATCGTTCTCACGAAGGAACCGCCTGCGCCCGCCGATCCGAACGTGCCGAAGAACATCAAGATCCGCGTGCCTCCGATCCGGTCGTTTGAACTCTGCGCGAGCGCCCTGGGCTATCAGGCGACCCCGGTTCCGTGGGCCGATACGTTCACCGCGATGCAGACCGGAATCGTCGACGGGGCCATCGGCGGCGGCGCGGAAGGGTACTACGCGAACTTCCGCGACCTCGCGAAGTGCTTTCTCGCCGTGAACGACCATTTCGAGTGCTGGTTCCTCTACATCAACAACGAGAAGTGGGAGAAGGTTTCCGCGGACGACAAAAAAACCATCACGGACCTGGCGAGAGATATGCAGGAAGCCCGATGGAAGGTTGCCGAGAGCGACGAGAAGGCGAACATGAAGAAACTCGCCGATATGGGAGTGAAAGTCATCACCTTCTCCGACGCCGAGCTTGAGATCATGAGAAAAAAGAACGCGGAAAAGGTGTGGCCGCCGATGTATACGGAAATACCGGAGGCCGATATCAAGGCGGTGCTCGATTCGCTGAAGTAGCACGATTGTCCGGAACGTACGAAGGGGGCCGGAGTGCTTCGCCGGCCCTCTTCTGTCCTCATGTCGGGTGCGGAGCTTGCCGGGTGCGTACGTGAAGGGGGAGAGGGACATAGCGGACAATGCGCTGCTGCAAATGCGGAACGTTCAGAAGGATTTCTACGGAAACAGGGTTCTCGAAGACATCAATCTCGAAATGAAGCGCGGGGAAATCATCGGTTTGGTCGGAGAAAACGGAGCGGGCAAATCGACGATGATGAATATCCTTTTTGGAATGCCGGTCATTCACGAGACCGGCGGATACAGGGGATCGATCCTTATCGACGGCGAAGAGGTCCGTTTCAGGAATCCGTTCGACGCGATCGACGCGGGAATCGGCATGGTGCATCAGGAATTCTTCCTGATCCCAAGCTTCACCGCGACGGAGAATATCCTGCTGAACCGGGAGTCCTTGAAATACACCTTTCTGGTCGAGGTCTTCGGCGACCGACTCCGGATGCTCGACCGCGCGGCCATGCGCGAGCGCGCCGAACGCGCAATCCGGGAACTCGGAGTCGATATTCGCCCCGACACGCTCGTCTCGGAGATGCCGGTGAGCTACAAACAGTTCACCGAAATCGCGCGCGAGATCGACCGGGAGAAGATGAAGATACTCGTGCTCGACGAACCGACGGCCGTCATGACCGAGTCGGAGACCGACACGTTTCTCGCCGCGATGAAGCGGCTTGCCGCGAAGGGCATCGGACAGATCTTCATCTCGCACCGGCTTCACGAAATTCTCGACGTGTGCGACCGGATCATCGTGCTGCGCGACGGCAGGATCATCCGGGATCTCCCGACTTCCGAGGCCGATATCCGGAGCATCGCCTCGTGGATGGTCGGTCGCGATGTCGGAGACTCCGCGTTCCGGCGCGTCCGGAAGGAAGAGGCGGCTCCGACGCTCCTCTCGGTCCGGAATCTCCGCGTGGACATGCCCGGCGAAAAGGTCAGGAATGTGTCGCTTGAGGTCCGCAGAGGTGAAATCTTCGGCATCGGCGGTCTCGCCGGGCAGGGAAAGCTCGGGATTCCCAACGGCGTCATGGGGCTCCATCCCTCCGAAGGGGCGGTCGTTTTCGACGGACGGAAGCTGCCTCTCAACGCGCCTCTCGAATCCCTGCGGTCGGGAATGGCGTTCATATCGGAGGATCGGCGGGGCGTCGGGCTGCTGCTCGACGAGTCGATCGCGCTGAACGTCGCGTTCACGGCGATGCAGGTGCAGGAGCGTTTCATCGTGAACATCCTCGGCGGCGTCAAGTGGCGGGACGAACAGGCGCTGAAGGCGTGCGCGAAGGAATACATCGACCGGCTCGAAATCCGGTGTACGGGGCCGGACCAGAAGGTCGTCGAGCTTTCGGGCGGGAACCAGCAGAAGATCTGCGTCGCGAAGGTGCTCGCGATGTCGCCGAAACTGCTCTTCGCATCGGAACCGACGCGCGGAATCGACATCGGCGCGAAGCGGCTCGTGCTCGAAGTGCTCAGGGAGTTCAACGAGCGGTATGGCACGACGATCGTGATGACGAGTTCGGAGCTTCAGGAGCTGCGGTCGATCTGCGACCGGATCGCGATCGTGTACGAGGGGAAGATCGCCGGAGTTCTGCCGTCCGACGCACCGCTGGAGGAGTTCGGCCTCCTGATGCTCGGAACCGGCGCGAGGGAGGGGGAAGCGGTCCATGCGTAAACGTTTCGGACGCCTCGTCGAAAACGTCGGCTGGGCTCGCGTCATCATCGCCGTCTTTCTGGCGCTGCTCTTCGCCGTGGCGCCCCTCGTGGGCATCCGCGTCGATACGTCCCTGAGCGACACGCTGCTGCGTGTCGGAATGAACGGGGTCATGGTCCTCGCGATGGTCCCGATGATTCAGTCGGGGTGCGGCCTCAACTTCGGCCTTCCGCTCGGCGTCATTGCGGGGCTCGTCGGGGCGGTGACGTCCATGGAGTTCAACTGGGCCGGGTTCGCGGGATTTTTCATGGCGATCGTCTTCTCCGTTCCGCTCGCGGTCCTGTTCGGGTACCTGTACGGTCTTCTTCTGAACCGGGCCAGGGGAGACGAGATGATGATCGCGACCTACGTCGGCTTTTCGTCGGTCGCCTTCATGTGCATGATGTGGCTGCTGCTGCCGTACAAAAATCCGCTGATGCTCTGGGGGTTCGGCGGAACGGGGCTGCGGACGACCATCAGCCTTGAAGGGTTCTGGCTCGCTGTTCTGGATGAATTCCTCTCGTTCCGGATCGGGGCGCACTTCTTCTTCCCGACCGGCACGATCCTCCTGTTCGCATTCGGGTGCTTCCTCGTGTGGGCCTTCTTCCGGACGAAAGCCGGCGCCGCCATGACGGCCGCGGGCAGCAACGCGCAGTTCGCGCGCGCCAACGGCGTCGACAACGACCGGATGCGGGTTCTGTCGGTCGTCCTCTCCACGGTGCTCGGCGCGGTCGGAATGGTCATCTACGAACAGAGCTACGGCTTCATCCAGCTCTACATGGGGCCGTTCTACATGGCCTTTCCGGCCGTCGCGGCGATCCTGCTTGGCGGGGCCTCGATCAACAAGGCGACGATCATGAACGTCGTCGTCGGGACGTTCCTGTTCCAGGGGATCCTGACCATGACGCCGTCCGTCATCAACGGAATTCTCAGGACGGATATGGCCGAGGTGATCCGGATCATCGTCTCGAACGGCATGATTCTGTACGCGCTCACGAGGAAAGTGCAGGCGAAGAAGAGATGAATGCAACCTTTTCGTTGAGGCGCTTCGTCGTTTCGAATCTGGTCCCGATCATCTTCCTGGTCTTCTCGGCCGTCGCGATTCCACTCTCGGGGCTGAGTCCGTCGTATCTCGCGCAGGAAATGGTCTCCCGCGTGGGGCGCAACACGTTTCTCGTGCTGTCGTTGCTGATTCCGGTCATGGCCGGAATGGGACTCAATTTCGGCATGGTCCTCGGAGCCATGGCGGGGCAGATCGGACTAATTCTGGCAGTCGACTGGGGCATCGCGGGCATTCCGGGGCTGCTGGTCGCAGCGCTGATCGGAACGCCGCTCTCGGTCGCGCTCGGCTTTCTCTGCGGCTCTGTCATGAACCGGGCCAAGGGGCGCGAGATGGTCACATCGTACATCCTCGGGTTCTTCATCAACGGCGTCTACCAGTTCGTGGTGCTCTACTGCATGGGATCGATCCTGCCGCTCAGCGACCCGGAACTGCTGCTCTCGCGCGGATACGGCGTACGCAATACGATGGCGCTCCCCGGGCTTCGGCGCGCGCTCGACGACCTCCTGACCGTCGGCGTCGGCGGCATCGTGGTCCCGGTCGCGACGTTCGCGCTCACGTTCGCGTTCTGCTTCCTTCTCGTGTGGTTCGGCCGGAGCAAGATCGGGCAGGACATGCGGGCCGTCGGAAAGGACATGACCGTGGCCGACGGCGCCGGAATCCCGGTCGCACGGACGCGCATCCTGGCCATCATCGTCTCCACACTGCTTGCCTGCTACGGACAAATCATCTTCCTGCAAAACATCGGAACGATCAACACCTACAGCAGCCACGAACAGACCGGGATATTCGCGATCGCGGCCTTGCTCATCGGCGGCGCGACCGTCGCGAAGGCCGGCATCGCCAACGCGTTCGTCGGCGTTCTGCTGTTCCATTTGATGTTCGTCATCTCTCCGCTCGCGGGCAAGAATTTCATCGGCGACGCGCAGCTCGGAGAGTATTTCCGCGTGTTCGTGTCGTACGGAATCATCGCGGTCACGCTGCTGCTGCACGCGTGGAAACGCCGCAGCGACGCGGACGCCAGACGGCGCTCGGAGGGAGAAGCGGAACGCGCGGAAGAGGAGGCTGCGTCATGAACGTCCGCACACGGCGTACGGTGCTTCGCGCGGCGCTCTGCGTCGCGCTGGTCGTGTTCGGCGTGTGGCTGGCCTTCGTCGGAAAGCGGCACACGGTTGTCTTCGACAACCAGGAACTCTCGCGGCAGGGCGTCGTCTTCCCGGCCGTGAAGGGGGCCCGCGTCGTCGTCGGCGGAACAGTCGTCGAGGTCGACGCGGAGGACCGCGGCGCGGCCGAGGTCGTCGGCATGAACCATGCGATCGTCTTCGAAATACGCGACGAAAAGGGATCGGTCGTCCGGAAGATCGACGTTCCGCTCCGGCTCGGGTTCGAAAAAATGGTGATTCTCTCGCTTCCCCTGCTCGCGAAGGGGGCGCACGATCCCTTCCTGCAGGAGTAGCAGGCGAAATGCGCTTCATCATTCCATGGAGGTGTGACGATGCAACGATATGAGGAAATCGCGCGGCGTCTCGACGAACATGCCGAGGCGGGTCTTGAGGATGCGGGCAGGCTCAGCGACCGGATCTGGGAACGCCCCGAACTGGGGCTTCAGGAGTTCGAGACCTCCCGCGTGCTCTGCGAGGCGCTCGAGGGCGCGGGATATTCGGTCGAACGCCCCTACGCGGGGTACCAGACGGCTTTCAACGCCCGGTTCGGGCGCGGCGATGGGGCGTGTCCGACGATCGGCCTCCTCGCGCAGTACGACGCGCTGCCCGAGGTCGGACACGGATGCGGGCACAACATGTGCGGGGCCATTTCCGTTCTCGCGGCGCGGGCGCTGAAAAAGGTCATGGAAGAGTTCGACATCCCGGGCGTGGTTCGCGTCATCGGAACTCCGGCCGAGGAAACGACCGGCGAAAAGGTTCCGATGGCGGAGGCCGGGCTGTTCGACGACTGCGACCTCGTCACAATGGCGCATCCGGAGACCGGCAAAACGTTTGTGGACTTCAACTCGCTTGCGGTGGACCCGTACGACATCACATTCACGGGGAAGGCGGCACATGCGGCGGCCGCGCCCTGGGAGGGGAGAAACGCGCTGAACGGCATGCATCTCTTCTTCCACGCGATCGACATGCTGCGCCAGCACGTGCGTCCCGAAGTCCGAATGCACGGTATCGTGACCGAAGGCGGCGCAGCCGCGAATATCGTTCCGAGCAGGGCGACGGCGCGCGTCCTGTTCCGCGCCCCGTGGAGAAAATATCTGGACGAAGTCACGAAACTGGGACTGGACTGCGCACGCGGCGCCGCGATCGCGACGCAGACCGAAGCGACGTGGAAAACGTCCGGCCACCGAATGGACAATCTGCTCCGGAACCGGGTTGCCGAAAGCATGCTCGAAGAAATCATGGAAAACGAGATCGGCGAACCCATCGACAGGGAGCCGACGCTCACGGGATCCACGGACATGGGGGCCATCTCGTGGCGGCGTCCCACGATGGAGCTTCTGATCAGCATATCGGATACGCCGATCGCGCCCCACACCGTGGAGTTCGCGAACGCCGCGCACGGTCCGCGCGCATTGAAGCCGCTCGGAAAGGCGGCCCGGGGACTTGCGCGAGCGGCGCTGAAGACGTTGCTGGATGCGGATCTTCGGCGCCGCATGAATGTGGAACTTGAACGTCAGAAGAGCGTTCAGCCATAGATCGGCTGCATGCCGGACGGGGGGAGGGACCGATCGCGCCGGACGAAAACCGGAAATGAACCGTGTCGTCGGAAACAGAGAAAACGTGCATATATCTGAAGGGAGGAACGATTCATGAAGAAGAGAACGCTTCTGGGCCTTGCGGCGGTGCTCTGCCTTTCCGCAGGGATGGCTTTCGCCGAGGTTCCGTTCCATATCGGCGTCGCGACGCCGACCGTCTCGCAGGCGGAGGACAACTACCGCGGCGGCGAAGCGCTGCTGAAAAAGTACGGAGACGTTGCGAACGGCGGCATGGTGCGACATGTCACGACGCCCGACAACTCCAACGCCGAGATGGAGACGACAATCTCCCAGATCGTCAGCCTGGCCGACGATCCGAAGATGAAGGTCATCGTCGTGGACGAGGCTGTGCCCGGCACGACCGAAGCCTTCCGGCGCATCAAAGAGAAACGCCCCGACATCATCCTTCTGGCCGGAAATCCGCACGAGGATCCGAACATGATCGCCCCGGTCTCCTCCCTATGCGTCATGCCCGACCACATCAGCCGCGGCTATACGATCATCAGGGGCGCGCAGCTGATGGGGGCCGACACCTTCGTGCACATTTCGTTCCCGCGCCACCTGAGCATCGAACTCCTTTCGCGGCGCATGCACATCATGCAGGAAGTCTGTAAGGATCTGGGGCTCAAATTCGAGCAGGAGACGGCTCCGGACCCGACGTCCGACGTCGGCGTCTCCGGGGCGCAGCAATACGTTCTTGAGAAGACCCCGGCGTGGATCCAGAAATACGGAAAGAACACATGCTTCTTCACGACGAACCAGACACACATCGAGCCGCTGCTCCGGCAGCTTGCGAAAAACGGCGGATACTTCCTCGAAGCCGACAGCCCCTCGCCGCTGAAGGGCTATCCGGGCGCGTTCAAGCTGGATCTCGAAAAGGAAAAGGGAAACTGGCAGGCGATCATGGCGAAGATCGAAAAGGCGGTCGTCGACGCCGGAGCGGGCGGCAGGATGGGAACGTGGGCGTACTCGACCGCATACTCGACGACCGCCGGACTCGGTGAGTTCGGGAAACTCGTCGTCGAGGGCAAGGCCCAGATCGGCGACATGAAGGCGTTCGTGAAGGCGCTCGAAACCGCCACGCCCGGCGCGACATGGAAGTCAATCTATTACACGGACAAGAGCACGGGCGTGAAGATGAAGAACTATCTGCTCATCATGCAGGACTCGTACGTCTTCGGCAAGGGGCCGCTGCATCTGACCGACATCGAGGTTCCGGCGAAGTACTACAAGATCAAGTAGCGACGAAAGGGAGCGCGGATGTCCTTCTTGTGATTCGTTCCGACGCCATCGGAGAGGGAAAACGCCGCTCCGGAAGGCATATAGGAATCGGACACAAACTTTGCGAAGACCGTCATGGACGCCGGCGGGTCTCGTAACGGACGATACGGGGGGGGCAGAGCGCGGTCGCTCTTCAGCCCCCCGTTGTCGCCCCGACCTTCCGGCCGGATCAGCTCCGCACGGCGGGCAGGCGCTCCCTGCCGTTTCCGGGGGTTTCGAGGGCTTCGCGGGTTTCAAGGGCGAAGAGCGCAACGAGCTTTTTCAGCTCCGCGGCGGCTCCCGACACGCCCTGCGCCTCCTGCGCGACGCCTTCGGCGGCCTTCGACGTCTCCGTCGACGCATTGTGGATCCCGACGATCCTCGACGTCATCTCCTGCGTCGCTCCGGCCATCGAATCCATCGCGCGCCCCATCTCGCCGCTCGCCGCGGCCTGCTCCTCGACCGCGGCCGCAATGCTCCGGATCGCCTCGTCAACCTGCGCGATGCGGGTGAGCGCGTCCCGGAGCTGTTCGCGGGATTCCTCGGCGCCGGCAAGCGTCTTCTCCATGATGATCCGGCCCTCTTCGGTGACGGCCAGGGAGGAGGAGGCCTCCGCCCGGAGCGTCGTAATGAGCCGGTTGACCTCCTGCGCGGAACGCGCGGATTCCTCCGCGAGTTTGCGCACCTCGTCGGCGACGACCGCGAAGCCTCGTCCCGCCTCTCCGGCCCGGGCCGCCTCGATCGCGGCGTTCAGCGCCAGAAGGTTCGTCTGGTCCGCGATCGACGTGATCGTCGTCACGAACCCGGAAATATTCTTCACCGATTCCGTCAGGTTCGCGACCTTCTCGGCGCTTTCGCGCGCCTTGTCCGCCACCCTGTGGATGTCCCCGATCACCTGCGTCACCCGTTCGACGGCCTTTCGGGAGACGTCCGCGGCCGTCGCCGAAGACGCCGCCCCCTCGGACGCCGTCTTCGCGACGCTTGCGGCGGTCGAGGCCATCTCCTCGACGCCCGCGTTCGACTGCTCGACGGCCGATGCGTTCGATTCGGCGAGCGACGCGACCTGGTCGATGGACGCCTTCACCTCTTCCATCGAGGCGTTCGTCTCCTCGGAAAGCGACGCGAGCGTTTCCGCGCGGTCCTCCGTCCGGATCGCCTCGGCGCGGATCCGCCGCAGCGCATCCGCCTGCGAACGCACCATCTCGGACAGCGCGTCCGCCATGCGGCCGATGTCGTCGGCCGACTCCACGCCGAAGTCCCCGCGGACGATGGTCAGGTCTCCCGCTTTCGCGCGGTGCGCGAGGTCCACAACGCGGCGAAGCGTCCCGGAGACCCGGCGCAGGCTTAAGAAGAAGGCGATCACGGAGACGAGAATCGCAAAGGCCGCGACGCCGAGCAGCCGCATGACGGCGCGATCGTTGCGTCGCTCCGCCTCCTTCATGTCGGCGGCCGCGGCATCGTCGCCGAAGCCGGGCAATTTCGCGACCTCTTCGGGAGCGAGCCCCTTCGCGGCGGCCACGACCTTGTCGGACGCGCGCACCCACTCGTCGAAGTTCTTCGTGAAGGCGGCGTTGCTCTCGAAGACGTTCACGCCGCTCTTCTCGTGCTTCCGGCCCTGCCACTGCTCCCGGCGCGCCTGGAGCGGAGCGAGCGCCTTCGCGACGCGCTCGCGCGTCTGAGCGACATTGTCGGCATAGTCCTTCGCCTGCTTTTCGTAGTCTTTTCCGGCGCCGCCGACGATCAGGATGTTTCGTTTGGCGAGCAGCCCCTGGTACATGTCTCGGTCCGCGTTCAGGATCAGAGAGTTCGGAACGAGGTTCTCCCGGTAGAGATCCTGAATGAGCCGGTCGGAAGCATCGTTGAGCGACGAGCGGCTCATGAACGTCAGTCCGAACAGCGCGATCACCATTACGAGCAAGGCCGAGCATAAAACGGTGCGGTATCCGACAGTGCGAAACATGCGCATCCCCCTCTCCTCCCTTTCACGGAAAACCGGGATCAAACGCCTCTCATACGGAGTGTTCCAATAAGAATAATTCCGTCCGCGAAAGCGCAAGAGTTTTACTCATAGATTCCTTTTCCCGTTCGTATTGTCCGCGGTGTCGGGCGACCGCCTTCGTCGAGCCGAAACAGGCGCGGACGATTGACAGACGTCCCGTTTCGGCGATAATACGTTCAAGTCCATCAGCAGGATCGATGTTCTGCGTCACGGAACACGGCCGACCGGAACGGCGGCCGTCTCCATATTTCTTCAGAGAAGACGAGAAAGGCGGGATGACTGCATGAAACGGTATGTGACCTTCGGCGAACTCATGCTCCGGCTGACGCCCCCCGACCATGAGGTGCTCTTCCAGACGAACAATCTCGTGGCGACGTTCGGCGGCGCGGAGGCGAACGTGGCGGTGTCGCTCGCGAACTACGGCGAGGACGTGGCCTTTGTGACGGCCATTCCCGCCAATACGATCGGCGCCGCGGCGATCCGCGAGCTTCGCTCCTTCGGCGTGGATACCGGATCCATCCTCCGCACGGGAGACCGGCTCGGGATCTACTTCACCGAGACGGGGTCGTGCATGCGTGCGTCGTCGGTGCTTTACGACCGCGCCGGATCCTCGATCGCGGCCGTGAAACCCGGCGATTTCGACTGGGATGCGATCCTCGACGGCGCCCACTGGTTCCACACGACGGGCATCACCCCGGCGCTTTCGGAGGGCGCCGCGGCCGTCGCGCTCGAAGCCGTCGCGGCGTGCAGGAAGAAGGGCGTCATGGTCTCGTGCGACCTGAACTATCGCAAAAAGCTCTGGAAGTGGGGCAAGAAGCCGATCGAGGTCATGCCCGATCTCGTGAAGTCGTGCGACCTCGTGATCGCGAACGAGGAGGACTGCCAGAAGTGCCTCGGGATCGAGGCGGACGTCGACGTCACGAAGGGTTCGCTCGACACGGACGTCTACCGCATCCTCGCGAAGAAGGTCCTCGACCGCTTCCCGAACCTGAAGTTCCTCGCCGTCAGCCTGCGCGAGAGCGCGAGCGCCGACGTCAACGGCTGGTCGGCCGTCCTCGCGTCGCGCGACGATTTCCTGACGAGCAAGAAATACGAGATCCGCGACATCGTCGACCG
>CAZVUT010000050.1:15592-17008 GCA_964630155.1 uncultured Synergistaceae bacterium | reverse complement strand
CCGGACGCGAACAGGGGCAGCGCCTTCGTGAAGTCCATGCCCACGCCCGGCACCGTCGGCGCGGCGGCGACCATGTATCGCGCGAACGGAGCGCAGGCCGCGACCGTCTCGGCCTGTCCCATCAGGCACATGTCGAAGAACAGGAGGTCGAACGCGCCTCCGGGGCAGAGCGGCGCGGTTTTTGCGAGGACGCTTTTGAATTCGGCGAGCGTGATCTCGTCGGTTTTTTCCGCCGCGCCCGGCGCGTCGTCGTCGTTGGCCATGTTGATCCATCCCGCGCCGTGGTCCGACAGGAAGAGCGCGACCTTCCGGGATGGGTATTTCCGGATGGTTTCGCGGATGAAGTCCTCGAAAACCTTCGGGTCGCCCATGTTCAGTTCGCCCGCGTCGTGGAGAAGTTCCGAGGAGAGCGCGTCGTCGGCCTTCGACTTTTCGAGGTGGTAGACTCTCGTTCCGGTCCAGTCGCCGAACGCCTTCGTGTAGCCCTTCGACCGGTCGATGAGGAGGATGACGTCGACACCGGCGTCGGGACGGCCCTTTTCCATCTCCTTCACGTCCGCGAGGAGGTAGCGTTCGAGGTTGTTGTCTCCGTCGACGTACGCGATGATCGTCCACTCGCGCCCGCCCGGAGCCGTTTTCGCGCCCGCGTCCGGGGAGACGGCGCCGGGAAGGTCGGGCAATGCCGGGAGGTTCTGCTGGGAAGGAAGATCCGGCAGAGCGGGAAGCGACGGGAGTCCCGCGCCTTCGGCCGGACCGGGAAGGTCGGGAAGCGTCGGGAGCGCCGCCGGGGCGGGGCCCGCGGGAGCTATCGCGGCGAGGAGCAGCGTGACCAGGAAGATCGCTGAACGACAGGATTTCGGGAACCGGGAGCTGCACTTCGTGAACATGTGGTTTCACCTCTCCTGCGGAATTCGGTCCGCAAAACGGATGGTCCAACGAAAATTATCATGGCATATTATTTCCACTAGTGCAACGTGCCCGCCATGCTTCAGATGGGATCCGGCGCCACGAAGTGCGCGGGGCGCATGAAAATTGAGCTTGAATGTTCATGGGACGTGTTGTTTCGCCGTATAATATTGCGCAGACAAAGAAAAAGATTCGCGTTTGTTTGCGCGTGATTCAGGCGGTTCGACCTGTCGGGAAGCGTGTTTTTCGGGATGTGACGATTGCGGTTTTTCGGAGAGGGGTGTGTGCGATGTTCCGTCAGGTGTTCGGGTGTGAATGCGGCAGTGGCGGATCCGTGAAGGTCCGCGTCCGTGCGGCGCGGGCGGGTGCGTTTCTCGCCGCGCTCGCGTGCGTATGGGTTTCCGGCGCGGCGTCTGCCGCGCTCGCTGCGGAGGCGCCTCCGGTCGTGATCGAGAACGTCGGGCAGTTCGACGCGGCCGTGCGCTTCAAGATCCCGGGGAGCGGCTCGAC
>CAZVUT010000050.1:11255-15492 GCA_964630155.1 uncultured Synergistaceae bacterium | reverse complement strand
GCGGTATGAGGGGATCTATCCGGGCGTCGATCTCGAGGTCACGGGAAGCGGCGGGAGCATCGCGCCCAGGTTCGTCGCGAGGGCCTCGGCGGACGTCGCGTCGCTTCTTGAGGCGACGCTTTCGGTCGAAGGCGCGGAGAGTGTCGCGTGCGACGGAGGCGTGATCCGCTGCCGGACGTCCGTTGGGGACGTCTCCGTCCCGCTCTTCGGCGTCGTGTCGGCGGCGGACGGTTCCGACCTGTCGGGCGGGGCCTCGCCCGAGGCGCGCGGATGCGCCGTCGCACGCCCGTTCGCGCGGATGTCCGCGAGCGGTGCGGCCGCCGGGAAGGGATCGTTCCCGGGGCTCGTCTACGGGACATTTCTCGGCGGGATCGGAATAGATGTTGCCCACGCCATCGCGGTCGACGCGCCGGGAAACGCCTACGTGACGGGGTATACGGATTCGGACAGCTTCCCGATCACGTCCGGATCGTTTTCGACCGTGTTTCACGGCGACAACGACGCGTTTGTCGCAAAGCTCCTCTTCGACGGTTCGCTGCTGCTCTACGCGGCGTACCTCGGCGGCGACAAGGGAGACTACGGCCTTGGCATCGCGGTGGATTCGGCCGGAGGCGCCTTCGTCACCGGGATGACGGCGTCGTCGAACTTTCCGGTGACGCCGAGCGCGTTCAAAACGATCTATTCGAGCGGAGGCTTCTGGGATCCCTTCGTGGTGCGGATCGCACCCGGCGGAACGTCGGTCGTCTACGCCACCTACCTCGGGGGCGACGGATTCGTCAGTGAGGCGGGGCAGGCCATCGCCGCCGACGCGTCCGGAAACGCGTACGTGACGGGATCGACGCGCGACCCCAACTTTCCGGTGACGGCGGGCGCCTTCCAGCAGCTTCCCGGAAGCGACTGGGACGCCTTCGTGACGAAGGTCGCCCCGGACGGGAAAACGCTTCTCTACAGCAGCTATCTCGGCGGCGACGCGGACGATACGGGGTACGCGATCGCCGTGGACTCCTCGGGACGGGCGTACGTGACGGGCGTGACCTCGTCGGCGAACTTTCCGGTGACGCCCGGAGCGTTCCAGCCCGTTCGGTCCGGCGGCAGCGACGCGTTCATCGCGAGAATCAGCTCCGCCGGAACCACGCTCATCAACGGGACCTACCTCGGCGGGAGCAGCGGCGAGTTCGGATACGGCATTTGCGTCGACGCGGCCGGGAACGTCTACGTGGCGGGGGCCACGCCCTCGACGGACTTCCCGACGACGCCGGGCGCGTTCCGGACGGCCTTCTGCGGCGGCGTGTGGGACGGGTTCGTGACGAAGCTCCACTTCGGGGGCGTCGGGCTCGCGTGGTCGTCCTATCTCGGAGGGAACGCTACCGACACGATCCATGGAATCGCTCTCGACGCCTCCGGGAATGTCTGCGTCTCCGGGAGGACGGAGTCGACGAACTTTCCGGTGACCGCGGGAGCGCCGCAGACCGTTATCGGCGGGGGCAGCGATGTGTTCGCCGCGCGGTTCGGACCGGACGGGACGACGCTGCCCTTCGCGACGTATCTCGGCGGGGTAGCGGCGGAAGAAAATTACGGGGTGGGCGTGGACGCGTCGGGCAACGCGATCGTCACGGGATACACGGAATCGTCGAACTTCCCGGTCACGGAAGGGGCCTTTCAGACACATTACGGCGGCGGGCTCATCTTGGACGCGTTCGTTGCGAAGGTCCGGACCGCCGGGGGCGTCACTCCGGCGGCCGGCGGAAGCGGCGGCGGAGGTTGCTCGGCGGCGGGAACTCCGTGGCCGGCGCTCCTTCTCGCGGCGGCTTTGATCACGCTTCGGAAGCGGTGAGAACTTCGGGAACCTCGGAGAGAGAGGGGGCGCGGGCCCCCTCTTTTTTTATCCGAAGCCGCCCCTTGATGCCGAACGTCGGCGGTGGTGTATTATTCATAAAGAGAATGCCTTCCGATTGCGTTCTGCTTGTCGGGGTATTCGATCTGAGACCGAAAAAATGCGCTCCCGCGAAGAAAATGAAACGGAAGATGAGAAGGAGGTCGTTATGATGCTCATGGGTGTTGACATCGGGACCGGCGGAACAAAAGCGGTGGTTCTCGACCGCAAGGGAAGGATGCTCAGCCAGAGTTTTCGCGAATATGGAGTGATCACCCCTGCGCCCTCATGGGCGGAACAGTGGCCCGATGTCTGGCTTGACGCCGTCCGGGAGACCATCAAGGAAGCTCTCGAACTCTCCGGTCTCAAGCCGGCCGATATCGCCGGCGTTGCGATCAGCGGCCTCTATGGCGGCTCCGGCATTCCCGTGGACAGGGATATCACGCCCATCCGTCCGTGCATGATTTGGATGGACCGGCGCGCCAGAAAGCAGACGCAATGGGTCAAGGACAATATCCCTCTCGAGAAGATATTCGGCGTCACGGGAAATTATGTGGACAGCTATTATGGCTTTACGAAAATCATGTGGATGCGGGATAACGAACCGGATCTCTGGAAGAAGGTGCATCAGTTCGTCACGCCGAAAGACTACGTCATTTACAAACTGACGGATGTCCTGGCCACGGACTACTCCTCCGCCGGGAATATCGGCGGGGTTTTCGATATCCGGAAGAAACGGTGGTCTCCGGAAATGTGCGATGCGCTCGACATCCCGATTTCCCTTTTCCCAGAACAGATTACGAGTTCCTTTCACGTCGTCGGAGGTCTGAACAGAAGGTACGCCGAGGCGACCGGACTTCTCGAGGGAACGCCCGTCGTTGCGGGAGGGATCGACGCTCCCGTGGCGCAGTTCAGCTGCGGCGTCATCAACGAAGGCGAACACGTCGCGATGACCGGAACGTCAATCTGCTGGGGAACGGTTCATGACGGCAAATACCTGTCGCCCGGCCTCATCAGTTTCCCGTACGTCGTGAACGACGATACGACGATTTACACATTCGGCGGAGGCGCGACCTCCGGGGCGGTCATCAGGTGGTTCCGCGATGAATTCGGGGCGTGCGAAAAGGACATACAAAACAGAACCGGAATGTCTGCCTACAAGCTGCTCGAAATGGAGGCCCTGAAGGTCATGCCCGGCAGCGGCGGGCTTCTGGCGCTTCCGTACTTCATGGGAGAGCGCTCGCCGATATGGGATCCGGACGCCCGGGGCGTTATCATGGGGCTTTCGCTGCTTCATACGAAAGGGCACATCTTCCGCGCCTGCATGGAGGGTGTGGCGTATTCCCTCCGGCACAATATGGATGAAGCCGTGAAAGCGGGCATTGTTCTGGACAGGACGTGTTTCATGGTCGGAGGCGCTTCCCGGAGCGATCTCTGGACGCAGATCTTCGCCGATGTCACCGGTTTTGACATGAAGCGGCTCGATCAGGATGTTGAAGCCCCCCTCGGAGACGCGTTCCTCGCCGGATTGGGCGTTGGCGTGTTCTCGTCTCCCGCCGAAATAAAGACATGGCTGAAATTCCGGGAGACCTCGGTGACCAATCAGAAACATCACGCGCTCTACACGAAGTATTTCGATCTGTACAAGGACCTGTATGTTCAGACCAGGGGAATCATGGGCAGCCTTGCCGAAATGCAGGTGAAGGGGATATAGGCGCTCAATCCTTTGCGTTCGGGGGGAGACGAAATGTTTGATCGGCTCCGGATCGATGTCTGCAAGGCGAACCTCGCCCTGGCGGAGTCGGGCCTAGTCGTCCTGACGTGGGGCAATGTGAGCGAAATCGACCGCGCGGCCGGAGTTGTGGCCATCAAGCCGAGCGGCCTTTCGTACGGAGAAATGACGCCCGATGACATTGTGGTCGTGAACCTCGACGGCGATGTGATCGAGGGGCGTCTTCGCCCGTCTTCGGATACGGCGACGCACCTTGTGCTCTACAGGTCGTTTCCGGAGATCGGGGGGGTCGCGCATACCCATTCCACGGCCGCTACCGCGTGGGCCCAGGCGGGACGGGCGATTCCTCCCCTCGGCACGACGCATGCGGATACGTTTTACGGTCCGGTTCCATGCACGCCGCCGTTGAGCAGAGAAGAAATCGAAGGGGAGTACGAGCGGAATACGGGAGAAGTGATCGTTCGGACCTTCGCCGGTCTGTCGCCCGTGCAGGTTCCCGCCGTCCTGGTAGCGTGCCACGGGCCCTTCACCTGGGGGAAAAACGCCGCGGCCGCCGTGGAGAACGCGATCATCCTCGAAGAAGCGGCGAAAATGGCGGCCATGACGGTTTCGCTCGCGCACGACGTTTCCCC
>CAZVUT010000050.1:0-11155 GCA_964630155.1 uncultured Synergistaceae bacterium | reverse complement strand
ACTGGGTAAATGTTCAAATGATGAGCAAATGCTCACCATGCGCCCGCGCCGGAGGATGCCGTTCGGAAGTCATTCTGAGTCCTTTGAAGGAGCATGCGTATGTGCAGCGTCGATACCCGCCGCTTCATGGTCAAGATCGCCCGAAAGTACTATGAAGACAAGATGACTCAGGCTGAAATCGCGAGCCTTTACGGCATCTCCCGTCAAAAAGTGCAGCGCCTCCTCGATCAGGGGGAAAGAAACGGCGTCATCCAGGTGTTCATACGCCCTCCCCTCCATATCCACGAAAATCTCGAAAATCAGCTGGAACGGCTTTACGGACTTCGTGAAGCGGTCGTTGTCGACGTGGAACCCCGGTGGAACAGCGACGTATTGCGCGCCGGCATAGGGTTGGGCGCCGCCGAATATCTCCTGAGAGTCATGCGGGATCACTTGCGGATCGCGATCAGCTGGGGTGAAACGCTGCTCTACATGGCGCGGTCGCTCGCGCAACTGTCGACCGTGAAAAAGTTCAAAAACACGCACATCATCCAGGGGTTGGGGTTTGTTTCCGAATCCGGAAGGGATTCTCATTCGGGAGAAATCGTCAACATCATCGCAGGCGTCCTCGGGGCGCAGAAACACCTCCTGTCCGCTCCGGGCGTGGCCGCTTCCCGGGAGGCGCGGGACGTCTTTCTCAAAGATCCCAACGTCTCCGAAGTGCTTCAAATGGCGAAGTCCGCCGATATCGCTCTCCTCGGGATCGGCGTCCTGACCCGGGACACGATCGTGATGCGGGGAAAGAACAATATCGCCTGGAGCGAGATGGAAGATCTCCGGAATAGAGGCGCGGTCGGGGATATTACGCTCCGGTTTTTCGACCAGAACGGGATTCTCGTGCCGTCGGATGTCGATCAGAGAGTCGTCGGGCTCAATCTGGACGAAATCAGACGCATCGAAACCGTCGTCGGCATCGCCGGCGGTCTCGGAAAGGTCGAGGCGATTCACGGCGCTCTTGCGGGGAAATTGATAAAAGTCCTTGTTACAGATAATGTTACAGCTCAAGAATTGATTTCTATCTATGGTTGATAAAGTTTAATTTATTGATCGTATGCTATCGAAGGAGGGGCGAAAACAATGCAGCGTTTTGTGAATGATCCATCCCGGGTTGTCGAGGATATGATTGTCGGCTTTGTGAAAAATCACGCCGATATCGTTGCGCCCACCGCAAACCCGAGGGTGCTCAAATCCAGGACCGCGCCCGAAAAGGGGCGGGTCGGAATCGTCACTGGCGGCGGTTCGGGGCACAAGCCCGCGTTCGTCGGATACCTGGGACGCAATATGGTGGACGCCGTCGCCATCGGTGAAGTTTTTTCCTCTCCCACGCCCAAGGCGTTCTACGACGCCTTCCGGGAAGCGGACGGCGGAGCGGGCATAGCCTGTCTCTATGGAAATTACGCGGGCGATAACATGAATGTCAAAATGGCGAGGGAACTGGCCGAGGAAGACGGCATTCGCGTTCTGACCGTCGTTGCGAACGACGATGTTCCGTCCGCTCCGAAGGGGCAGGAGGAGAAGCGCCGCGGCGTCGCCGGAGAAATATTCATGTGGAAGATCGGCGGCGCGAAGGCGGCGAAGGGCGGCACGCTGGAAGAAGTCGCAGCGGCTGCGCAGAAGGCTGTCGACAATACCCGCAGCGTGGGCGTCGGGTTGACGCCGTGCACCATCCCGGCTGTCGGAAAACCGAACTTCCGGATCGAACCGGGAAAGATGGAAGTCGGCATCGGGCATCACGGCGAACCGGGAATCCGAGTCGCCGACCTCACGTCCGCGGACGACATTGCGGAGCAGATGGTCAATATCGTTCTGCCTGACCTCCCGTTCGGAAAGGGCGACGAGGTCGCCGTGCTTGTCTCGGGTCTGGGAGCCACTCCCGTGATGGAGCTGTATATCCTGTTCGGGAAGATGGCGGCTCTGTTCGAAGAGAAGGGGATACGGATCTACCGGTCATTCGTCGGCAACTATTTCACCTCGCTGGAAATGATGGGCGCGACGCTTTCGGTCATGAAGCTGGACAGCGAGCTCAAGGAGCTTCTGGATTTCGAAGCGGAGAGCATGGGGCTCACGCAGTTCCGGAGGTAGACGATGAACTCTTTCGCGAACAGGGACGGGGCGGTTGTCGTCAGGGAGTTCATCCGGACGATACAGGAGCACAAGGCGTATCTCTGCGAAATCGACGGAGCGATCGGCGACGGGGATCACGGCGTCAATATGGACAAGGGGTTCTCCCTGTGCCTCTCCAGAGTGAACTGGGAGACGGCGGATTTCGCCTCCGCCGTCCGGGATCTCGGCCGCATTCTCCTTCTGGAAATCGGAGGGTCCATGGGGCCGATTTACGGGACGTTTTTCGGGGAAATGGCGAAAGCGGCGAAGGGAAAGGAAGAGCTTGGAGCGCCCGACATCAGCGCCATGCTGCATGGAGCGGTGGAGAAGATACAGGCTCTCGGGGGCGCGAAGCCCGGCGACAAAACCCTTCTCGATACGCTTGTCCCTGCGGTGAACGCGTTCGACGCGTCGTGGGCGGAAACGAAGGACTTTTCCAGGGCGCTCGTTGCGCTTCGGGAAGCGGCGAAAGCAGGATGCGAATCCACAAAGGATATGGTCGCGATGGTCGGAAGGGCGAGCCGTCTGGGTGAACGGTCCCGCGGAGTCTGCGATGCCGGCGCGACGTCCTGTTATTTCCTGCTCGATGCGATGGCCGGCGCGATCCTGAACATACTCCGGGGGCTTCCGGCATAAAAACCTGAGGGGAGCGTGGAAACATGGCTCAAATAGTCATCGGGTGCGACAACGCGGCGGTGTCGCTGAAGAACGAACTTGTGGAATTCCTGAAATCGCAGGGCGCCGAAGTCGAAGACATCGGCGTTGCGGCGGCGTCCGACGACACGCCCTATCCCGAAGTGGCTGCGCGGCTCGCGCGGATCATCATCGCCGGCGGGGGCGCGAAGAAGGGCGTCCTTCTGTGCGGAACCGGCATCGGAATGGCCATTTCGGCGAACAAGTTCCCCGGAATCTACGCTGCCCAGGTTCATGACGCGTATTCCGCGGAACGGGCGTGTCTGAGCAACAACGCGAATGTCATTACCATGGGAGCCCGCGTCATCGGGGCCGAGCTTGCGAAAAAACTTGTCGCCGAATGGCTGCCCCTTGAGTTCGTCCCGGGGAGATCGAGTTCAAAAATCGAGGCCATCCGGAAAATCGAAAGGGAAAATTTCCGGAACGTCTGATCCGGTTTCGAAACGCTGAAAAGAACGGAGGGGTTTTCTATGGCCGGACAAGAGGAGCAATACAACAAACAGCCTTTTTCCATCCGCGTCAGGCCGTATCTTGTCATCGCACCCGCGATCATCATAACGATAGGAATCCTGTACCCGTTTTTCACTGCGGTCTATTATTCGCTGACCAATCTTTCCTTCCGACGCCCGACGTCGACGTTCATCGGCCTTGAGAACTGGATTTCCATGTTCACGGATTCCACGTTCTGGCACGCTTTATGGGTGACCATCAAATACGCCTGCGTCACGACCGGTTCGGAGATGCTCCTGGGCCTCGGAATCGCGCTTCTCATTTGCAAAAAGGACAACTGGTTCAGCAGGATACTGAAGGTCATTCTGGTGTTCCCTCTCATGATCGCCCCGGTCATCGCCACGATTATCTGGCAGCTCATGACAAACACGTCAGTGGGCATCATAGAGAAGTTTCTGAATCTGTTCAGCGTCTACGGATTCCCCTGGGCCTCTTCCCCGCAGACGGCGCTTTTCACTGCGGCGCTTATCGATATCTGGGTGTATACCCCGTTTATCATCGTTCTTGTCGTCGCAGGGATCAATTCCCTCCCCAAGTCTCCCTTCGAGTCCGCGCAGATCGACGGAGGGTCGCCCTGGTTCACCTTCAGGAACCTGACGCTTCCGATGCTGAAACCGTTTCTGTATATCGCTCTCATATTCCGGCTTATGGCGTCGATGCAGGAATACGGCATCATTTTCGCCCTCACGAAGGGAGGGCCCGGCGATACCCTCATGAACCTGTCGCTTACCGCGTACAACAAGGGGTTCGCGTTCCTGAAATTCGGCGAAGCCATGCCCTATATCCTCTTCCTCTGGGCGGTCATTTACATCATCAGCAAGAAGCTCGTCGGGAACTGGTTGATTGTCCAAAGAAAAGCATCAGGACGATAGGAGGGGCATTATGAATAAAAATCCCGTTGAGTCTCTCGCGCGCAATTCGTTGCTGGCGCTGTGGACGATATTCGCTCTTTTCCCCTTGTTCTGGATGATCGTCATCTCGTTCAAGAGCGACGCGCAGATGTTCAACACCATCTTCGCGTTTGACCCCACTCTCGAGAACTACCAGCAGGTTCTGCTGAAAACGGATTATTTCAAGTGCTTCATCGACAACCTCATCGTCAGCGGCGGCGCGGTCATCGTCTCGATTCTCGTCGGCGTTCCGGCGGCCTATTCGTTGGCCCGGTTCAACTTTCGCGGGAAGGAAGACCTCGCCTTCACGATCCTTTCGTTCAAGTTCGCGCCCGAGATTCTCGTCGTCCTCCCGCTGTTTCTCGTGTACCAGAAGATCGGGCTCTACGATACGTACATCGGACTGATCTGGGTGTACCAGCTCATCACCCTGCCGCTTCTGGTGTGGGTGCTGCGGGGCTATTTCGAGGATATTTCCGTCGAAATCGAGCAGGCGGCCCAGCTTGACGGCTACAAATGGCATCAGATTTTCCTCCGGATTCTCCTGCCCCTCATCAAACCGGGGCTTGTGGCCTCCGCCCTTCTCGCGTTCATTTTCGCGTGGAACAGCTTCACGTTCCCGCTCCTTCTGAGCGGCTTCAACATCATGCCCGTAACGGTGGCGTCGTTGCGGTATATCGCATCCGACACCGTGCACTACGGCCAGATGGCGGTGGCGGCAGTCGTCACCGCGACGCCCGAGGTCATCCTTGCGCTTGTGATCCAGAAACACCTGGTGCGCGGGCTGAGCTTCGGCGCCGTCAAGGGATAGGAGTTGTTGTTTCGTGGCGCATATACGTCTTGAAGGAATACGGAAGACATTCGGAAAGGTCCGGGCGCTCAAAAGCATCGATCTCGACGTGCGCGACAGGGAATTTTTCGTTCTCTTCGGGCCGGCCGGAGCGGGAAAGACGACGATTCTCAAGACCGTCGCGGGAATCGAATTTCCCGACGGAGGATTGGTGCGGTTCGACGACGAGATCATGAACCGTGTCGAACCGGCTCTTCGCAATGTTTCCATGGTTTTTGAAAACTACGCGCTCTACCCGCACATGACGGTGTACGACAATATCGCATCGCCCATGAGAAGCCCGCTTCACCGGAAGGACGAAGCCTCCATCAAAGAACAGGTCGAGAAGATCGCCGGGATGATGGGCATCGGCTCTTTGCTGGAACGGCTCCCTTCGCAGCTGAGCAACGGGCAGCGCCAGAGGACGGCCATCGGGAGATGCCTCGTGCGTTCGCCCAGGGTCTTTCTGATGGACGAGCCGCTCGCGCATCTCGACGCCAAATTGCGGCACCTCATGCGGACCGAGCTGAAATCCATGCAGGCCGAATTCGATACGACCACGATTTACGTGACGCACGACTATACGGAGGCCATGAGCCTCAGCGACAGGGTCGGGATCATCAACGAGGGGGAAATCATCCAGATCGGCAGCGGCGACGAGATCTACTACACCCCTGTCAACGAGTTCGTGGCCAAGCTCGTGGGAGAGCCCGAAATCAATATCATCGAAATCGACCTGTTCCGCAGGGATGGCCGGCTTCATGCCGTTCTCCGCGGAAACGGCCATTCCTTCCCGGTGGAGGATGATGTCGCGGAAGCGCTGTCCGCGGCCCCGAACGATTCCTGTTCAAACTGGCATATGGGCGTTCGGGGAATCAACGTGGGGTATTCCTTCACGGAAACCGGGAACAGCGTCGAAGGAACGGTGTATAACCTCGAACCGATCGGAAACAAGACCATCCTTACCATCAGGACCGGGGATCTCTTTTTTCAGGCGGTCGCGAAAAATGACCTTCAGGCGGAACTCGATTCACGGATCTTTCTCAGCCTGGATATGAAGAACGCGCTGTTCTTCAACGGCGACACCGGACGGTTCGTCGCGCGGCACAACCAGTCGGAATTGGTGAGGGGGCGATAGTCATGGCGCTGCTTACTCTGAAAAACGTCTATAAACGGTACAAGACGAAAAACAAGGTTGCGAACGAGTACGCCGTGAATGACTTTTCCCTCTCGTGCAAGGACGGAGAGTTCGTCGGAATCCTCGGTCCGTCGGGGTGCGGGAAGACGACGACGCTCCGGATGGTCGCCGGGCTCGAGGAAATAACCCGGGGAGAGATCTTCATCGGAGACAGAAAGATCAACGATCTCCATCCGAAGGACCGGGACATCGGGCTCGCTTTTGAGGATTACGCCCTGTATCCGCCGATGAACGTGTATGAAAACATCGCGTTCAACCTTTCCGCGAAGAATGTGTCGAAAGAGGAGATTCACCGGCGCGTCATGGAGCTCGCCCCTCTCATGAAGGTGGAAGACCTTCTGGAGCTGAAGCCCGCCGGACTGTCCGGAGGACAGAAACAGCGCGTGAATATCGCGCGCGCCCTCATCCGGAATCCCCAGGTGCTGCTTCTGGACGAACCGCTGTCGCATCTCGACGGCAAGATGCGGCAGGTGCTCCGGACCGAGATCAAGCGGATACACAACCAGATCAAGTGCACAACCGTTCTTGTCACGCATGACCAGATGGAGGCGATGTCCCTGGCCGATCGCATCGCGATCATGAACGACGGCAGGCTGCAACAGTTCGGAACCCCCCTCGACGTGTACGATTCCCCGGTGAATGTCTTTGTCGCGGGATTCATCGGAGAGCCGCCCATGAACCTGATTCGCGTCCGGATCGTCGAGAAGTCGGGGCGGTTCTACTTCCTCTTTCCGAAAAAGGAAATCTACGTTGCCGTTCCGCAGAAGTACAGGGGTGCGGTGGCGTCCGGACAGGAGGCCGTTCTCGGAGTGCGTCCGACGGATATCTTCATCGATTCGGCGGAGGAGGGGTCCCGGGTGTTCGTCGACGTGTTCGAGAACCTGGGGGATGAGAAACGAATCAGTATCGACGTGGGGGCGGGGGACTTTCTGACGCTCATGACCGAAGACGACCGGAGGTACAGGAAGGGCGATCCGATTCATCTGAAATTCCATGAGGAAAAGACGCATATTTTTGATATCGAAACAGGGGACAGGATTCAGGCATAATCCGAAATTCCGAAAAACAACAGGAAGGGAGCTGTATGGGATGGCTGATCTGCCGAAGAAAATGAAAGCGCTCGTTGCGTACGCACCAAAGGACTACCGGTACGAAGAGGCCGACGTTCCGCGCGCCGGAGAGGGCGAAATCATCATCAAGGTCGAGGCGTGCGGAATCTGCGCCGGAGATACGAAGTCTTTCCTCGGGGCGCCCCGCTTCTGGGGGGAGGAAGGCCGTCCTTCGTACATCAAGGCTCCGGTCATTCCCGGTCATGAGTTCATCGGCCATATCGTCGAGATGGGCCCGAGAGTGAAGGGCGATTTTCAGATCGGCGACAGGGTGACGTCGGATCAGATCGTGCCGTGCGGGGTGTGCCGGTTCTGCAGGACCGGGCGGTACTGGATGTGCCAGAAGCACGACGTCTACGGGTTTCAGTACAACGTGAACGGCGGGATGGCCGAGTACATGCGTCTTCCCAGGGAAGCTCTGGTGTACAGGATTCCGAAGGATATTCCGATGGAAGCGGCCGTCCTCGTCGAGCCCTATGCGTGTGCGAAGCATTGCATCGACAGGGCGCAGATCGGCAACGAGGACGTTGTCGTCATCGCCGGAGTCGGGTGCCTCGGCATCGGCATGCTTGGGGCCGCGAAGCTCCGGAACCCCAAGAAACTCATCGTCCTCGACGTGAACGATCATCGTCTCGAGCTCGCGAAAAAGTTCGGCGCCGACATCGTCATGAATCCGACGAAAGAGAACGTCGTGAAGCGCGTTCTCGATATGACCGAAGGATACGGATGCGATATCTACATCGAAGCGTCGGGACATCCCTCCGCCGTCCAGCAGGGGCTCGATATGATCCGCAAACTGGGACGTTTCGTGGAGTTCAGCGTTTTCGGCCACCCTGTGACAGTCGACTGGAGCATCATCAGCGACGAAAAGGAGCTCGATCTCCTTGGCGTTCACCTCAGCCCCTACTGCTTCGAGCCCGTCATCGAATGGATCGCCGAAGGAAAGCTTCCCACCGAAGGCGTCGTGTCGCACAAATTCCCTCTCGAAAAATGGAGAGAGGGATTCGATCTGGCCCTCAAGGGTGAGGGCGCCGTTCGGGTTGTTCTGATTCCGTAGGGATCTCCGGAAGGACGAAGGGAGGGGGTTGTCGGCGTATTCCGATGACGAAGCAGATGCGTTTGCGCGGAAATCTCTGTCAGTGGAAGTGAGTTTCAAGGAACTACGAAGGAGGGACGACAGTCTTGAAGAAGTTCATGCTTCTGTTCGTCGTTACCGCGTTCCTGTTCAGCGCCGGCATGGCCGCTGCCGCTGATTTCAACTGGAAACAGTGTGATGGCCAGACAATCAAGGTCCTTTTCAACCAGCACCCGTACGCTGAAGGAATCATCAAGAAGCTGGCCGAATTTGAGGCCAAAACGGGGATCAAGGTTGTCCACACGATGGTTCCGGAAGAAAACTACTTTGATAAACTCACCACATCGCTCAGCAGCAAGTCGGGAGAGCCTGACATCTACATGACGGGCGCCTACCAGTGCTGGGATTATGCGACGTCCGGGTACATGGTCGATCTGAACAAATTCCTGAAAGACCCGGCAAAGACGGCCGCAGATTACGATTACGGAGATTTCTTCCCCGGCATCGTCGGAGCGCTTCGCTGGGATCTCGTCCCCGGACACAAGGTGGGGTCGGGCGGACAGTGGGCTCTTCCCATCGGATTTGAAGACAACGTGCTCATGTACAACGTCGAGGTCTTTAAGAAATTCGGCGTCACGCCGCCGAAGACCATCGACGAACTCCTCGCGCTGACCACGAAACTGAACGAGTTCGAAGGCAAGGGAACGTACGCCCTCGCGGTTCGCGGCACGCGTAACTGGGCCACGATCCATCCGGGGTATATGACGACCTTCGCCAACTACGGCGCCACGGACCTCGCCATCGAAAACGGCAAGCTCGTTTCCAAAGTGAACTCGCCGGAAGCGGTCGCCATGACCGAGATGTGGGTCAAACTGATCAAGGCCGGCGGATCTCCCACATGGTCCTCGTACACGTGGTATCAGTGCGGCGCGGATCTTGGAGCGAGGAAAGCCGCAATGCTCTTCGACGCGGACTGTAACGGGTATTTCCAGTCCGTTCCGAATGCATCCAGCCAGTCCGGCAAGATCGCATTCGCGAATCCTCCTCTTCCCGCGGGAAAGACCGAGATCAAATCCAACCTCTGGGTCTGGTCGCTCGGGATGAACGCCGCTTCGAAACACCAGGACGCCGCATGGCTCTTCCTGCAGTATTTCACGGGGAAGGAATACCAGACCTGGTCCGTAACCGAGTGGAAAGCCGTCGATCCTCCCAGAAAGTCCGTTTTCGAGAATCCTGCGTTCCAGAAGATCATCGGCGCTACGCCCGGGTTCAAGGAGACCTTTGAAGCCACCGTTCCGGGAACGACGATTTACTTCACGCCGAACCCCTACTTCTTCGAGCTGACCACCGAGTGGGCTGCGACCCTTCAGGATCTTGTGGCCGGAAAGTACAAGACGACCCAGGAGGCGATGGACCAGCTGAAGGTGAAGATGGATAAGGCTCTCGCCGACGTCAAGGTTCAGTAGGCGAGGCTTCGTTTCACCGGCGGAGGGGGGGTGCGTTCCCCCTCCGTTTTTTAGTTTCAGACGACGAGGAGGAGATGTGGCGTGAAACGGCAACACTACGAGGAAAAAAACGAGGCTATCCGGAAGGCGTTCAATGAGCTTCGGGACACGCACCCCGAAAAATTGGAGAAACCGCTGAAGTTCTCGTGGAGCAACTGGGGGTTCGGAATGGAACCTCTCGATGATGCCTGTGCGCGTCTTTCCGGAGCGGGGGTTCGCTACATCGAGCTTCATGGCAACCATTACGGTCCCGATCTCGGCTATTCGGTCGACGAGACGCTGACGGCGCTGAAACGACACAATATGAAGGTGTCCGGCGTTTGCGGGATGTTTTCCGTCTGCAACGATCTTTCGTCGAACATGCCCCATCAGCGTCAGGCGGCGATCGATTACATCCGCAGGACCGTTCCGTTCGCACGGGCGGTCGGCGGATCGTATGTCCTGATCGTTCCCGGAGCCGTCGGACGCCCGAAGCCGTATGACGACGGAGAGGTGTATCGCAGCGCCGAGACGTTGCGGATCGTTGCGGGCCTGTTTGTCGAAAACAATGTTCGGGCGGCCGTCGAGCCCATCCGCGCCGATGAGGTCAGCATCGTCCATACCATCGGCGAGGCGAAGAAATATATTGCGGCCGTGAATCATCCCGGCGTGAGGCATATCAACGGGGACCTGTACCACATGCAGACGAGCGAAAGCCACATCGGAACCGCTATTTTGGAAGCGGGGGACATGATGGTAAACTTGCATCTTGCGGACAGCAACCGTCTTGCTCTTGGCGACGGATCGCTGGATATCGACACGGTCATCCGCGCCCTGTATCTTATCGGCTACAATGAAGGCGACCGTTTCATCACGGCCGAGCCGCTGGGGCCGGGAGGAGATCCGTATGTCGCGATGAACGGGCGACCGGACACAAGAATGCTCGACGAACTCGTGAAAAAGACGGTGACGTATTTCCGCGAACGGGAAGAGGCCGTGCGGCAGAACTGAATCCCGCAAAATCCGGGGTTTTTCCGGTCATACGGTGAAAAAGGGCCCTGCCCTGCGACTATGGAAGGATGGAGAAGACCGCATGCGAATGGAAACTGCGCGAACGCAGATTGTGGAGTTCGGAAGGCGTCTCGTAACGGCGCGTCTGACGACGGGAACCGGCGGAAACCTGAGCTTTTTCGACCGGAAGGAGGGGCTCGTCGCGATCAAGCCG
>CAZVUT010000049.1:12952-17157 GCA_964630155.1 uncultured Synergistaceae bacterium | reverse complement strand
ACCATCGCTTCGGGTTGAAGATCAAGGCCACCCTGCGTCTGTAAAAGCGCCCTCCGCGGGCTCGGAATGCGCCACACTCCCAAATCCCCGAACCTCTGTCGTCATCTGCGCCCGATAATCCTGCTCCATGCGGAAGATCCGGACTGGTGACGGAATTGCGTTTCCGTGATACATCCGTGAGAGTCCTGCTTGACTCCGGACGGAAAAAATCTATAATGATCACATTGCTGCTCATCGATGATGAGCAGCAATGGAGGAGGATGTTATGGGATCGAATGCGGTCGAATGTCTGGTGCTTTCATTTCTTTCCGTTGCGAAGGAGCCTCAGGGCGCCGGAGCGATCCGGGATTGCCTGAAAGAGCAGGGATTTCAGCTCGGAGAGGCGACGGTCGGACGAATTCTGAAGCAGCTGGACAATCAGGGACTTGTCGAAAGGGTCGGTTTTCAGGGAAGAGTCCTTTCGGAAAAGGGACAGGACTATCTGGCGAATCTCCTGTCGATGAGAGAGAAAAAGGAATCGCTGCGGAACTTCGGACAGTTTCTCTTCACCGATGAGGGAACGCACGTCCGCGACATTCTCGTGGCGAGACGCGCTCTCGAATCGGAGGCGGCGGCCCTCGCGGCGGACAACGCGACCGAAGAGGATATCGAGTCGATGGAACGGGCCCTGCGCGAGATGGAGAGTCTGCTCGCGTCGAACCAGAGCATGGCGGTCACGGACGTCAAGTTCCACGAGGCGATTTCGAGGGCGTCGAAAAACCGGATCATCGAGATGGCCCTGAGGGTGATCCGTCATGGCGGGCAGGACTCGTCGATCGTCGAGAAGCTGCGGAACACCGCCGGAAGCGTCATCGGCAAAGACCACAAGGAAATATTCGAGGCCATAAAGGGCAGGGACGGAACGAAGGCCAGGACGGCCATGACGCGCCATCTGAACAACATCCTCGGCGATCTTGAGTTCGTCGAAAAGAGCATGAAGATATAGAGGCGAGAGGTCGAACGCCGCGTTTCCGGCTCTTTTCCCCCGTTCCTGACACATGAATGCGTTCCCGAAAGATTTCGCTCATGAGCGATTGTGTCTGCACTGTCATACATCAATAGGGAGGGGTAGAAGATGAAAAAGTTGCGCGGAATGGCGTTCGGCGTGTTGCTGGTTGTGTCGTTGCTTCTGTTCGGGGGGGCGGTCTGCGTCGTCGGAGAGTGCGCCGAGACGACGTACCTGAAGATCGCATCGGGGACTGTCGGCGGAACGTGGTTTTCGGGGGGCTCGGTGCTGGCGAGCATTCTCACGGAAAAGGTCGAGGGCGTTCGCGCGTCGCCGACGATCGGCGGCGGCGTGAGCAATTGCCGCGATCTTGACGCCAACCGGGCGCAGATCGGATATTCGTACAGCGGCACGGCGCTCGACGCGTGGGAAGGCCGTCCGCCGTTCGAGAAGCCGTTGAAGAACCTGCGCTATATCGGCAATCAGTACATCGAGCCGTTTCATATCGTCTCCCTCGCGTCGAAAGGCTACAAGACGATCGACGATCTGAAGGGCAAGCGCTTCAGTCCCGGCAAGGAAGGCTTTACGGGAAAGATCGTTTTCGACCGGCTTCTCGCGGAATCCAACCTGAAGTACGACGATTTCGGCAAGGCCACGCTGGTCGGCTTCCCCGACGGCGCGCTTCTCATGAAGGATGATCATATCGACTTTTACGCACTGCTCACAATGCCTCCCAATTCCGCATTCATGGACGTCGACACGTTCTCGCCTGTCGAGATCATGCAGCTTCCGCAGGCTCTTCTCGACACGATGGCGACGAAATACGGGATGGAAAAATGGGTGATTCCGGCCGGAGCCTACAAGGGCGTGACGAAAGACGTCACGACCGTCGGCTACAGCGGAGGGTTCTATTGCAGCAAGGATCTTCCCGAAGATCTCGTCTACAGGATCACGAAGGCGCTCTGGGAAAACGTTGAGCGTTTCGTCGAAGTGGCGCCGGTGTCCTACAAGGGGCAGATCAAGATCGAGAACGCGCTTCGCGGGACGGTGCTTCCGTTGCATCCGGGCGCGCTGAAGTTTTACAGGGAGAAGGGCCTCCAGATTCCGAAGGCCGGAGAGGCAAGCCCGAACTAGCGTCACCCGGGAGACGACACGGTGCGGCCGATTATCGGCCGCACTGCTTTTGAGCGATTCGACGCTCCTGTGCGATGCGCGAAACGATCCATCGGCATGCGGGCTTGCGGACCGTAACACGGAGGCTTGAACCGGTCATTGCGAAAAGGCGGGAGCCGCGCCGTTGCGCGCGGACTCCCGCGGGGGCGAATGCCGGAAACCAACTATTGGAGGACAGTATGTCATTCAAGAAGGATATTGTCGGATTACAGGAAAACGAGACTTTTTGGGGAGTCCTGAAGGCGAACGGATTTCTGACGAATCTTGTCATCGCGCTTTCCGTCTGCCTGGCGCTCTTTCATCTCGTCACGTCGTACACAGGGCAGCTCGAAGCGTTCCGCCACAGGACGGTTCACCTGATGGCGGTCCTGATCATCCTGTTTCTCGCGTCGATGGAAAAACGATACAAACAGGAGCTGCGTCCCGCGAAGCGGAATCTCTTCCTTGTCGTCGATGCGACGTTTGCGATACTCTCGGTCGCAGTCCTGGTCTATACCTATGCGAACAGTGTCGCGCTCCCGCTGCGCGCCGGAAGCCCCACGACCACGGACCTTGTCATGGGATCGATCCTGTTGTTTCTGGTCATCGAGGCGTCGCGGCGCCATGTCGGAATGAGCATCGTCGCCGTCACCGTCTTCTTCCTGATTTATGTGTACGCCGGGCCGTGGTTTCCGGGTTTCCTGAATCACGCGCCGTTTTCTGTCGGCGAGATCATCAACATCCAGTACCTCGATCTCGAAGGCGTCTGGGGGTCGCCGATCGCTGCGGCCGCCGGTTTCGTCATCGTCTTCCTGATCTTCGCGGGACTGTTGATGGAAACCGGAGTTCTCGACGTCTTCATGAACTTCACGATGAAGCTCGTCGGAAAGTCGACGGGCGGACCGGCGAAGGTCGCTGTCATTTCGAGCGGGCTCGTCGGCATGGTGAACGGAACGGCCGTCGGCAACGCGCTTCTGGTCGGTCAGGTGTCCATTCCGCTCATGAAGAAGCTGGGGTACAGGCCGCAGTTCGCGGCGGCGGTCGAAGCCGCGTCATCGACGGGCGGACAGGTCATGCCGCCGATCATGGGATCGGCCGCGTTCATCATCGCGATGGTGCTTGGAATTTCCTACGGCGCCGTCTGCAAGGCCGCGGTGATTCCCGCAGTGCTGTGGTTCTTCTCGATCTACTGCATCGTCCACCTGGAGGCCAGGAAGCACGGCCTCAAACGGCTGTCCGATGACGACATGAAGGCGCTCCCGTCATGGAAATCGCTCGCGGCCCGGAGCTACCTCGTCTTCCCGCTCGCCATGCTGATCTACCTCATGCTCGCGGGATCGAGCGAAATCAAGGCGGGGTTCTGGGGCGTCATCTCGCTGCTTGCCGTGAGCATGCTGGGCCGGGACACGCGATTCACGCTCCGCAGCCTCGCAAGCGGCCTGAATAACGCGATCCACATGACGTTCTCGGTCACCACCGCGTGCGCGTGCGCCGGAATCATCGTCGGGTGCGTCATGCAGTCGGGACTGGGGTACACGCTCAGCACGTCGCTGATCAACGTCGCCGGAGGCAGGATCTCGATCCTGCTGCCGCTTGTGATGATCACGGCGCTCATTCTCGGAACGGGCATGATGACGGTCGGCGTCTACATCATCGTCTCCGTGCTGCTCGTTCCGGCGATGACAGCGATGGGGCTTCACGTCCTCGCGTGCCATCTGTTCGCGTTCTATTTCGGCATCCTCTGCAACATCACGCCTCCCGTCGCGACGGCCACCTACGGCGCCGCGGGGCTTGCGGGATCGAACCCGTGGGATACGGGCGTCGAGGCGTTCAAGATGGCGATTCCGATTCTCGCCGTTCCGTATATCTTCATCTTCCAGCCGGCGCTGCTGCTGGAAGGAACCCTTCCGGCGATTCTCTCGACGGCAGTCTTCGCGTTTGTCGGAATTTTTTCGCTCGATGTCTTCATCACGGGATATCTGTTCCGCCGGTGCAGCGTTGCGGAACGGATGCTGTTCCTCGTCGCCGGCGTTCTGTGCTGTTGGCCGGACGTCAGATACGCGCTTGC
>CAZVUT010000049.1:8091-12852 GCA_964630155.1 uncultured Synergistaceae bacterium | reverse complement strand
GCCTGCCTCAACTGCCTGTCGGCGCTCAAGGCGGAACTCGGAAGCCTCGACCGGATCGTCCGGATCATCCGGCTCGTCGGCTACGTCAACAGCGCTCCCGGGTTCACGCAGCAGCCGCAGGTCGTCAACGGAGCGTCGGATCTTCTCGTCGCGCTGTGGGGCGATGACGGGCGTCATGTCCGTTCGGCTTCGGGCGCGGCGGAAATGCCGGTGAACACGTCGGTCGAGATCGACATGATCGTCGAAATCGATCCGGCGGGCCGCTGATTTCGATGAATTCACATCACACGACACCACAGAAGGAGATGCGTCCCATGTTTCGACCCACAGGTTCCTGGGTGGCGATGCCCACCCCGTTCAGGCCCGACAATAGCATCGATTACGACGGCTTCGGGATTCTCATCGAGAGGCAGATCAAATACGGCACATCGGAGCTTTTCGTTCTGGGGTCGTGCGGCGAGGTCAGTCTCCTGACAATCGAAGAGAAAAAGGCGATTGTCAGAGAAGTTGTCCGGATGACGAAGGGGAAGATCCCCGTGTTCTTCAACGCGTCATCCAACACGACGGAAGCGAGCGTCGAATTTGCGAAATACGTCGAGGGCGAGGGCGCGGACGGCGTCGTTTTCACCGTGCCTCCGTACGTCCTGGTCCCGCAGGACGCGGTGTACACGCACCTCGACACGTGCATGAAAGCCGTCAGGATCCCCTGCGGCATCTACAACAATCCGACGAGAATCGGCGTCAATGTGGAGCCGCAGACGATCGCCCGGCTTTCCGAAAACAACCCGAATTTCATCGTGGACAAGGAAGCGATGCCGCACGTCAGGCAGCTCGTGCAGGTCAAGCGCCTCTGCGGCGACAGGCTCAACATCCTCTGCTGCGATTATCCGAACTACTCGATCGTGATTCCGACGCTGGCGGTCGGCGGCAACGGCGCGGCGAACATCGGAGGCAACATCATCCCCGAGGAGGTCGCGCGCTTTTCCCGTCCGTGGACGAGCATGCAGATCATGGAAGAGTGCCGCGAAACCTATTTCAAATACTATCCGCTCCTGCAGGCCCTCTACCAGTTGTCGAACCCCATCGTCATCAAGGCCGCGCTCAGGATCCTGGGTCTTCCGGGCGGACATATCCGCAAGCCGTATCTCGATTTCGCCGGTCCGAAGTTCGATGAACTCAGGACGCTGATGGCGGAGATGGGCGTCATCGAGAAGTACGGGAACAACCGCTAGATCATTGCGTGAGAGCGGAACGACATGAGACATCGTCTCGTTGTCATCGGCGGCACGGCGGCCGGACTGAGCGCGGCGTCGAAGGCGAAACGAACCGATCCGGAGCTTGATGTCAGCGTCTATGAGCGATCGGGCTACGTCAGCTACGGCTCGTGCGGGCTGCCGTACTACGTCGGCGGGCTCGTCAGGACGGAGGCGGACCTGATCACGCTGACCCCGGAGGAATTGAGCGGAAAGCGGGGCGTCCGGACGCATATCCGCCATGAGGCGACCGGGATCGACGCGCGGAAAAAGACCGTTCATATCCGAAACCTGGATGCCGGAGAATCGTTCGACGTTCCGTACGATTCGCTGGTCATCGCCACGGGAGCGTCGCCGGTCATTCCGGACATCCCCGGCATCATGTCGCATGGGGTGTTCTTTCTCAGAACCGTGGAGGACGGCATGGCGCTCCGGAAAGCCGTTCTCGCGAATCGCGCCGGAAAGGCCGTTCTGGTGGGCGGCGGGTTCATCGGGCTCGAGATGGCGGAACAGCTTGCGCAAAACGGAATGGACGTCACGCTTGTCGAGGCGTTGCCGCGGCTTTTGCCGTTTCTCGACGAGGAATACGCGGCGTTGGTGAGACTGGAGCTTGAGAAAAACGGGGTGCGCGTGCTCACGAACGCGGCAGTAGCTGAAGTCGTGAACGGGCACGGAACGGTTTCGGGCGTCAGGACGCGGGACGGCGTGACCGTCGATGCCGACATCGTGCTTGTCTCCGTCGGCGTCCGCCCGAATTCCGGTTTGGCCGCGGAGGCCGGGCTCGCGCTCGGCGTCAGAAACGCCATCGCGGTCGACGAGACCATGAAAACGTCGGACGATTCGATCTGGGCCTGCGGCGACTGCGTGCAGACGGTCAATCTGGTGACGGGCGGCCCCGCGTACATTCCCCTGGGGACGACGGCGAACAAACAGGGACGGGTCGCCGGAGGCAACATCGCGGGGGAACGCGCGGTCTTCAGGGGGGTTCTCGGCTCGCAGACGACGAAAGTGTTCGACCTGTACGTCGCGACGACCGGACTGACCGCGGAGCAGGCGAGGGAAGCCGGATTCGACGCCGGCGAGACGAAAATCGTGAAAACGGACAGGGCGTCGTACTACCCCGGCGGAAAGGACAATCACATCGGGCTCATCTATGACAGACAATCGGGGCGCCTGCTCGGCGCGCAGGCGGCAGGGAGCGAATCGGTCGCCGGAAGGATCAACGTCTGCGCGGCGGCGATTACGGCGCGGATGACCGTCGGCGACCTGAACGACGTCGATTTCGTCTACGCTCCTCCCGTCGCGCCGGTGTACGATCCGCTCCTGATTGCGGCCGGAGCGGCCCTGAAAGGAGTTCGCCAATGAAAGATATCCGGGAAATCAACACCATGACGCGGAACATCCTGGGAACCGTTCCCAGAGTCAATCTGACATTCCTTCCGACGCCGCTCCAGAAGCTCGCGAACCTTTCGCGCCGCTACGGCGTCGAATTCTTCATGAAGCGCGACGACCTGACCGGTCGGGAATTCGGCGGAAACAAGACCCGCAAGCTGGAATTCGTCCTTCCGGACGTTCTGGCGGATGGGGCGGACTGCATCGTGACGGGCGCTTCGGTCCAGTCGAACTGGTGCCGGCAGACCGTCGCGGCGGCCAACCAGTGCGGGCTCAGGACGATCCTGTACCTTTACGGGCCGGAGATTCCGGACGACAACCAGGGAAACCTGCTGCTCGACAAAACGCTCGGAGCGGAAGTCCATTTCGTCAGGCTGGGGCCAGGGGAAACCCTCTACGACGGCCTGGCCGGGACGGAGGAAATGCGGCGCAGTCGCATGCGGGAACTCGAGGCCGAAGGGCACACGTGCCGCTACATCAAAGTCGGCGCTCCCTTCGCGAAGGGACACGTCGCGTATTTCGCGGCGCTGGCGGAGCTGGCCAACCAGCTTCACGACCGGAACATGACGCTCGACGACCTCGACTGCATCGTCACGCCGCTCGGGGCGGGGGGAACGTACGCGGGGCTGCTGACGGCGAAGAAGCTCTTCGGATCGAACGTGAAGCTCTTCGGGTTCTGCACCTCCTCGATGCACCCGACGATGGTCGACGACATCCTGAAGGCGAGCCGCGAGACGGCGGAATTCCTGAAGCTCGACCTGACGTTCTCCGAAGACGATGTCCGCGTGGACTTCGACTTCGGCGGAACGTACGACGTCCCGACGCAAAAGAGCACGGAAGCGATCCGCGAGGTCGCCCGCAACGAAGGGGTTTTGCTGGATCCGGTTTACGGCGCGAAAGCGATGTCCGGACTTCTCGAATACCTTCGGGAAGGTGCGATTCCGCGCGGAAGCCGAATCCTGTTCTGGCATACGGGCGGCCTGCCGGCCCTCTTCTCGGGCGAAGGGACCGCCGGGAGAATTTTTGAGTGAGCGTCCCGCAGACGATACCGGAGGTGCGACAATGAACGTCTACGAAAAGTACGGAGTTCAGCCGATTCTCAATCTCGACGGGCCGCTGACGCGATACGGCGGCGCGATCATGGAGCAGGAAACCCTGGACGCGATGGACGAAGCCGCGAAATACACGGTCCCAATCGACCGCCTTCAGGCTGCGGCCTCGAAGGTCATCGCACGGATAACGCATGCCGAGGCCGGAATCGTCACGAGCGGCGCTTTTTCCGCGCTCACGCTCGCGACGGCCGCGTGCATGTGCGGCTATGATGTCGCCCGAATGGATCGGCTGCCGGATGCGTCCGGCATGCCGAACGAGGTCGTCATGCCGTCGCACCAGATCAGCGGCTACGCGCATTCCTTCCGCGCGTCGGGCGCGAAGCTCATCGGGGCGGGAATCCCTCACGCCCCGATCGCGCCCATGACCGTCTACAAAATCGACAAATGGCATATCGAGGCGGCGATCACGGAGAAGACGGCGGCAATCGCCTACGCCGTCCGGACGGACAGCCACCCCGTCCTCGAGGACGTCATCGAGGTCGGAAGAAAACACGGCATTCCCGTCATCGTCGATGCGGGGCCGGAAGTTCCGCCGCTGGAAAACCTGTACGCATTCGTCGACATGGGGGCGGATCTCGTCTGCATCAGCGGAGGCAAAGGCATTCGCGGCCCCCAGAACAGCGGCATTCTCTGCGGGCGAAAGGATCTGATCGCCTCGGCCGCGGCGCAGATGCTGGAAGCTCCGGCGGAGCACTATCCCGAATGGAATCCCCCGGAATCGCTGATGCCGAAGGACAAATTCCGCTCGACGCCGTCGCACGGCATCGGCCGCGGCATGAAGGTGAGCAAGGAGACCATCGTCGGTCTTCTGACGGCGCTGGAAAACATCAGTCCGGAACGGTTCGCCGCGAAAGAAAAGGCGATGAACGCGCTTCTGGAGAAGGTCGCGGCGTGCGTGACGCGCTTCCCCGGCGTCGCCGCCGCGTTCATCGGTCCGGAATACTGCCTGTGCGGCTATCCGACGCTCGAACTGACGCTGGACGACCGCGCAGGGATACACGCCG
>CAZVUT010000049.1:0-7991 GCA_964630155.1 uncultured Synergistaceae bacterium | reverse complement strand
CCGTTTGTCGTTCGCGAATCGGGAATGAACTTCCTCAAATCGCGAGTCGGCATTGACAGGAACCCCATTCGTATTACAATACCCATAATACGTGTTACGAAAGGGGTCTTTTTCGATGCACATGGCGGATGCGTTGCTTTCCCCTGCGGTCGGCGGCGCGATGTGGGCGGTGACGGCGGGGCTGACGGCGTACTCGGCGAAGAAGCTGAAAGAGACTCCCGACGACTCCCGGGTTCCGCTGATGGGCGTTCTGGGCGCGTTCGTCTTCGCGGCCCAGATGATCAACTTCAGCATTCCGGCCACGGGATCGAGCGGACATCTTGGAGGGGGGATGATCCTGGCGATTCTGCTGGGGCCCCATGCGGCCTTCCTGACGCTCGCCTCCGTCCTCGTCGTCCAGGCGCTCTTTTTCGCGGACGGGGGCCTTCTCGCGCTTGGGTGCAACATCTTCAACATGGGCTTCTTCACTTGCTTTTTCGCGTATCCGTTCATCTACAAGAAGATCGCCGGAGCCGGCGCGAGCCGGAAGACGATCTTCATCGCGGCTGCGCTCTCGGCCGTGATCGGCTTGCAGCTCGGCGCGTTCTCGGTCGTTCTTGAGACGGCGGCCTCCGGGATCTCCGAGCTGCCGTTCCGGACGTTCGTGCTGCTGATGCAGCCGATCCACCTCGCGATCGGCGTCGTCGAGGGGTTCGTTACTGCGGCGGTGGTTCTGTTCGTGCGGCAGGCCCGGCCGGAGGTCCTGGAACTGGCTGCGGACAACATCCCGATGCAGGGCGTATCGCTCAAAAAAGTTTTGGCCGGACTTGCGGCCGCCGCGCTCGTCACGGGCGGCGCGCTCTCCTGGTTCGCCTCGACGTATCCTGACGGCCTCGAGTGGTCGATGGCGAAGACCGCCGGAACCGGGGAGCTTGCGGCCCCGGCGAGCGGCGTCCATGCGACGCTTGCCGGTCTTCAGGAGAAAACCGCGTTCTTGCCGGATTACGGTTTCCGCGCGAGCGACGCCGAAAAGCCGGCGGAAGCGAAGGCCGAGGCCTCGCAGCCCGAGAAACCGGCCGTCTGGCCGAACCCCGACATGGGGACGAGCGTGGCGGGCCTTGTCGGCGGCGCCATGACGCTGGCGCTGGCGGCTGCGATAGGCATATTCCTGCGGCGCGCTCCCGGCCTGCGCAGGTAAGCGTTCGGGCGGGGGGATCCCTGTCCCCCCGCATTTTCCGGCCCCTGAGCCGTCCTTTCGAATGCCGAATTCCCTCGACCGAAACCTGACGGATCTAGCCGACGCCGCGGGCGAATCGCTCGGGTCGAGCCCCGTTCACCGGCTCGACCCCCGGGCGAAGTGCCTCGTGACCGTTCTCTTTGTCGTCGCCGTGACGTCGTTCGGAAAGTACGAGGTCTCGCGCCTGACGCCGTTCGTTCTGTACCCCGTCGCGATCGCGGCGCTGTCGGGCTTCTCCGCGAGGTCCGTCCTGTCGCGCACGCTGCTTGCCGCGCCGTTCATCCTTCTCGTCGGCCTCTTCAACCCGTTCTTCGACCGGCAGGTTCTATTTCGCATCGGCGGCTTCGCGATGACCGGCGGGTGGCTGTCGTTTCTCTCGATCGCGGTCCGGTCGTTCCTCGCGGTGTCGGCAGCGGTGCTTCTCGTGCTCACGACGCGCTTCGACGCGCTCTGCCTCGGCCTCGGGAAGATGGGCGTCCCACGCGTCTTCGTGACGCAGCTTCAGTTCCTCCACCGCTACATCGGCCTGCTCGCGGGCGAGGCGCAGCGCATGGTTCGGGCGCACGACCTGCGCTCGGGCGGAAACAGGCCGAAGCTCGCGCTCGCAACGTATGCCCCGATGATCGGGCTGCTGCTCCTGCGGGCGCTCGACCGCGCGACGCGCGTCCACCGGGCGATGCAGGCGCGGCTGTTCGATGGCGAGATCCGCGTCCTGCGGCCGCTCGCGTTCGCGCGGAGCGACCTTCTGTTCATTCTCGCGTGGGGAGGGTTCTTCCTGATGTGCCGATTCGTGAATCTGCCCGGACTCCTGTCCGGCCTGGCGATGCGATGAGCCACCATTATCTCGACGTCCGCGACCTCCGGTACGCCTACCCCGACGGCACGGAGGCGCTGAAGGGCGCATCATTCCGGCTGGAGCACGGCGAGGCGGTCGGCCTCGTCGGCGCGAACGGCGCGGGAAAGTCGACGATGATGCTCGCGCTGACCGGGCTGATATTCCCTTCCGGCGGAACGATCGACGTCGGCGGAACGCTGCTGTCGAAAAAGACGGTCGGCGAGGTGCGACGGAGGATCGGATTCGTCTTCCAGGACTCCGAAGACCAGCTCTTCATGCCGACGGTCTTCGACGACGTGGCCTTCGGACCGCTGAACCAGGGACTCTCGGAGTCCGAGGTGCGCGAGCGCGTGACGGACGCGCTCGAATGCGTGGGCGCCGAACGTCTCGCCGACCGGCCGACCTACCGGCTTTCGGGGGGAGAGAAGCGCGCCGTGGCGATCGCGACGGTCCTTTCGATGCTGCCGGACATCCTGATCATGGACGAACCCGGCTCGGGCCTCGACCCGTACGGACGCCGCCTGCTGATCGGCCTGCTGCGCGACTTCCGGCACACGCGCCTGATCGCGACGCACGACCTCGACATGGTGCTCGACGTCTGCCCCCGGACGATCGTCCTCCACGAGGGGCGCATCGCCGCGGACGGCGACACGCGGACGGTCTTCTCCGACGCGGCGCTTCTCGAACGCTGCCGCCTGGAGCAGCCCTCGGGGATGCGGGGGGCTGCTGCGCCCTGACCAGGGCGGCAGCCGGCGTCGATTGTGGATGTGCGTTTCACATTTCGATGTTCTCCAGAAGCCGGGAGATTTCTTCGGGCGACGGCAACTGTCCTCTCAGATTCAGCGGGAGTTTTCGAGTGATCTCATAGGTGGCGACGCCGATGGGCTTTCGGGCGTCGTGAAGCGTATATTCGACGATGGTGCGGTTTTTCTCCTTGCAGAGAATGATTCCTATAGAGGGGTTCTCATCCTCCTGGCGAACCTGTTTGTCCAACGCGGTCAGATAGAACTGCATCTTGCCGACGAATTCAGGCTGGAACTCGCTGATCTTGAGTTCGATGGCAACGAGACATCGCAGGCGTCGATGGAAGAGAAGAAGGTCGATGAAGTACTCTCTTTCTCCGACCTCAAGCCTGTATTGACTGCCCATAAAGGCGAACATCCCGCCCATGGCCCGCAGGAAGTCTTCGATTCTCGCTATGATCGACCGCTCCAGTTCCCGCTCGCTGTGTTCATCCCCCAGTTCGAGAAAGTCGAACGTATACTCGTCCTTCACCGCGAGCTTGGCTTGGGCGCGCAACTCCGGCGAAAGCGTCCGGTCGAAATTGCTCTGACCGAGAAGGGATTTTTCGTAGCTCCCGTTTTCGATCTGGTGGAGAAGCACATTTTTCGACCAGCCGAACTTGCGGGTCATGCGGATGTAGAACTCCCGCTCCAACGTGTCGGGACATCGCTCCAGGATGACGAGATTGTGACTCCAGCCTATTTCTCGCACCAGTGGCGCGAGTTTTTCAGCGGCCCTGTATGTCTCATAGAACCCCTTCATTCTCCAGAGATTTGAAGCCGAGAAACCTCCGACGCCGGGAAACTCCCGCCGCAAATCGCCGGCAAGCTGTTCGACGATGGACTTCCCCCAGGTTTCTCCCTTCTGCCTTTCAACGATCATCCGTCCGATATCCCAGTAAAGGCTCACCAGTTCCACATTGACTGCTTTCAGCGCCGCATACTGCGCCGAACGCACGCGTTCCTTCACGGAAGACAGCAGTTCCGCATAATCAGACGGAAGGTCCATAGAGGCTTCTTCGTTTCCGGGTAGTTCGCTTTTTCTGCGGTTCATGTCGAACGCACCTCCGCTCCGGACGGGAGCCATTGGAAGATCGCTGAGCAAGACGGCGTTCCCGGCCGGTTGTATGAATGGAATGCTCCCGTTTTGACTCGCGAGACATACACTTCCCCGGGCGGGAACGCGCGGGATATCCCGGCAAGAGTTTGTGGAAAACATATCACAAACAATCCGGCGCTGCATGAAACGGAAGACGTCGCGTACAGACGGCGACCTCGGCGATGTTCTTCTCTCCCGCTATGACGGGAAGACCGCCCTGATCGTCGCCGTGCGGCGTCAGCGCGAAATCGGGTATTGACGGCAGACGCTTTCCGTCATCGAATCATGCGCCGGACCGAAACGAACCGCCCCGTTCGCCGCAACTGCGGCGATCGGGGCGTTGTCTTTCGTGAGGCTCCGTCAGGCGCGGCGCTTTCCGGTCAGGAGCAGCGGGACGATAAGCAGCAGCGCAAGCGGCAGGGAGCCGGTCCCGACGCTTGCGTTGCACCCGCCGCCGCTGCCTGTGTCGCTGACCACCGTTTCTGCGGCGCGCACCGAACAGACGCGGAAGGTCACGACGCCGACGGCCGGTTCGAGGTCGTAGGAGCCGTTGTCGGTCACGACGGAGCGCCAGGTCATGAGCCCTTCGCCCTTTTCGTAGAAGTCGGGCGGCGTTACGCCGTCCGGCAGGCTCTGCCCGGCCTTGAGTTCGAACTGGACACCCCTGCCGGGAAACTCGTACCCCGAACCGTCGGCGCGGGAGAAGAGCGCGTAGTACCGCGCCCGCGCAGGGTACGACGCCGTGTATTCCACGACGAGATCCGTGCTTGCGACGGCGACGCCCTCGAACGTGTTCGCGTAATAGAGCGACGCCGTCATTCCCGAAAGCGTCGCGGTCGCGTCGCCCGAAACCCCGCCGAGATCCTGCGACAATGCGGCCGATACGGCCCGGAACACTTCGCTCGCCGGATCGGCCAGGGCGTTCTTCACCTGCGCCACGTCCGCGTCGCCGACGATCGAGCGGGGCTCGGGCTCGGACGCGCCGGAATAGCCGGAAAAGGCCGTCGCGGACTTGTTCGGGGAAGTCCCGATCTGGTTCGTTCCGTCGGAGGTGTATCCGTTGTAGGCGTAGAGGTTGTCCGGCGTGTTTCCGGTGATCGTGCATGCGTTCCTCAATGAGAGCGGCCCCGAGGTTCCGATGCCGCCTCCGCGCGTTCCGGCCGAGTTGTTCCTGACCGCGCACTTGCCCAGGGTCAGCGTGGTTCCGCCGTTGTAAATACCGCCGCCCTCGCCCGTCGACTGGGACGCCGAATTCGATTCGACGGTGCAGCCCGCCAGCGTCGCGGTTCCCCCCACGAAGCAGATGCCGCCCCCCAATTTTCCGCAGGAGTTGTTCCGGACGGCGCCTCCCGACATGGTCAGGGTCCCGTAACTGTAGACGCCTCCCCCGGATCCGTACGAGTATGCGGCGTTCGATTCTATGATGCAGTTCGTCAGCGTCGCCGTTCCCCAGAAGTTGACGCCGCCGCCGTACCACGCTCCCGTATTGTTCGTCACCGAGCAGCCGGTCATCGTCAGCGTTCCCTTGTAGACGCGTATGCCGCCTCCGGAGTTGCCGACGTTGAGCAGTTTGTTGCCGGAAATGATGCAGTTCGTCAGCGTCGTCACGGAGCCCTCGCCTGCATTGATGGCGCCGCCGTCGCCCCGGCATTGGCAGTCTTGTATCGCGCATCCCTGCATGGTCAGCGTCCCCTCGTTGATGACGGCGCCGCCGGATCCGCTCGCCGGGAAGCCTCCCGAGAGCGTCAGGCTCTTCATGACGACGGTCGAGCCTGCCGGGATGACGAAAAGGCGGCTTCCCGAGTACTTCGCCGTAATCGTCGCCGGGCCCGTGATCGTGACGGTCCTCCCGGGAGTGAAACATACATCCGTCCGGAGGGAGACGGTTTTCGCGGTATCCGCGAACCGGATTTCGTCCCCGTCCTGACAGTCGTAGATGACCGTTCGGAGCATTCCCGTCTTGGACGGCCAATTCGCGAGATCGTCGCCGGGATCGGTCACGGTCCGGACGACGGCGAAAGCCTCGTGCGCCGGGACGAAGAGCAGGAGCGCCGCGAGCAAGGCGAGCACAGCGAGCGCCGGAAGAACCCGAAACGCGAAAGCGTTGTTGCGTATCATGAACCATTCATCTCCCCCGCTATGTTTTGTGAAGCCTGAAAGCAGTATGCGCTCTGACACAATGGCAGAGTCAAGAGATCTTCCACAACCTTTTCACCGCTATCGTTCGCGCCGTTTCGGGACATCTCCTTTCGGATTCAGGAAATTCAGGAGCGGAAGTGCGAGCAGCAGCGCGAGCGGCGCACCTTCGGCCGCCCCCTCGCCCGCATTGCACCCGCCGCCGCTGCCAGTATCGCCGACCGTTTCGGTCGCGCGGACCGAGCAGACGCGGAAGGTCACGACGCCGCCGGCCGGTTCGAGGTCATAGGAGCCGCCGTCGGTCACGACATTGCGCCAGGTCATGAGGCCCTCGCCCGGGACGTAGAAATCGGGCGGCGACACGCCGTCGGGGAGCGTCCGGCCGGGTTGAAGCTCGAACTGCACGCCGCTCGCGGGCATTTCGTACCCCGAGCCGTCCGAGCGGGAGAAGAGCGCGTAGTAGCGCGCCCGCGCAGGGTACGACGCCGTGTATTCGACGACGAGATCCTGACTCTCGATCGCGACGCCCTCGAACGTGTTCGCGTAATACAGCGTCGCCGCCGCGTCGCCCGAAGTTCCCCCGAGGTCCTGCGACAGGGCGTCCGATACGGCCGCGAACAGGTCGCTATTCGGGTCGGCCAGGGCGCTCTTCACCTGCGCGACGTCCGCGTCGCCGACGATCGACCGGGGCTCGGGCTCCGTCTCGCCGGAATACCCGGAGAACGCCGTGGCGGATCTGTTCGGATTGCTTCCGATCTCGCAATCGCCGTCGGCCTTGTAGGGGCCCGCGATCTGGTCCGGCGAGTTGTTTTTCACGGCAGTCTTGTCCTTGAGGGTGCAGCCGGCCGCGCCTGCAGAGTTGAAGATGCCCCCGCCGGACGAAGCCGCGTTATTCGTGACGTCGCAGTCTTTCAGCGTGACGGTTCCGGCTTCGCCGTATTGCTCCGGCGGGAGATAGATTCCGCCGCCCTTCCCCCCGGAGTCGTTGTTCGCGATCGTGCACTTTTTCATCTCGAGAACGCCGCTGTTTCCGATTCCGCCGCCGTCGCCGCCCGCGAGGTTGTACCGTATCGCGCACCCCTCCGCCTTCAGCGTCCCGTTGGCGTGGGAGACGCCGCCGCAGGAGCCGGACGCCGAATTGTGCTCCACGACGCAGTCTTTCATCTGCGTCTCTCCGTAGCTGTATACGCCGCCGCACGACCCCGACGCAGTGTTTCTCACGATCGTGCACGACGTCATCTTCAGGACGTCGAAATTGATGATGCCCCCGGCTTCGGCGGAAGCATTCTCCGAGACCGTGCAGTTTTTCATCGTCAGCGTCGCGCCGTTCAGAACGGCGCCGCCCTGAATCCACGCGGAGTTTCCGGTCAGGGTGCAGCCGTCCATCGTCAGGTCGCCGTAGTTGCACAGCGCTCCGCCGTGCGACGAGACGCCGCCCTTCAGCATGAGGTTTTTCAGCGCAGCCGTAACACCGTCGTTCACCACGAAAATGCGGTGCTGGTATCCCGTCTGCCGGATGGTCGCCGGCCCCTCGATCGTTACATTTTTCCTGATATATAGCTGCGACGTGAGCGTCGAACCGGTGCTCGAGAATGTGATGGTATCCCCGTCCCCCGCGTTCGCCAGAATGTACCGGAATGCCCCGGAGTGTATGGATGAATCCTCCGTCGTCGTCACCGTCCACGTCTTCGCGTCGCCTGCGGACGCGCAGCCGGACAGCAGCGCGAGCGCGACGCCGAATAGAATGCAATGCCGGTAGGACCGCTTCGTTCCGTCTGTGAGTCTCACCCGAATCATCTCCCATCGCCGCAAGGGCAGTCTGACGAAAAAGAACACAATCCCCGATTTCGACAAATATGCACCCTGACATCGTGTCAGAGTCAAGCGGAAAGGTCGAAAACTTTTCTGTGTTTCCGCGCGGAA
>CAZVUT010000048.1:0-17715 GCA_964630155.1 uncultured Synergistaceae bacterium | reverse complement strand
CTTCGTTTCCACCATTCCGAGCGCGATCTGATCCTGCGACATATTCATGACCTCCCCGTACGATATGTGTGCGATTATACCGCGCGTCGCGCGGCCGGACGACCGTTACGTCCTGTTCGTTTTCGTCAGTTCCCTGAAGACCTCCGCGACGATGGTCCGGACAAGCTCCTCTTCGGACGGAAGGACTGGAATCTCATCCTTCGCGGCGGTTCGTTTCCGTTCTTCGGGCTCCGGCGCGGCGGCTCCGCCGAAGGAGGTCCCCTTCAGGAGATCCTGCCGGAGTTCCTCGATGTCCCGCTGTCCGTAGGCGAGTCGTTTCCGGTTGATGAGGTGCAGCGGGCTCAGGTTGTCGGAGATGATGTTTCCGCCGTAGGTCCCGCACCCGAGCGTCAGCGCCGGGAAGAGTCCCGTCGTGCCGCCGACGCCGCCGAGCGACGACGCGGTGTTGACGAGCACCCGCATCGCGGGCTTCCGGAGCGCGAACTCCATGATGATCTTCTCGTCGCGCGAATGCATGGCCATCGTATGGCCGAGGCCGCCGAGTTCGAGCAGTTTCGTGGCGAGCGCGCACGCGTCCTCCCAGCCGTTCACGACGTAGAACGCAAGCACGGGGCTCAGCTTTTCGTGCGAGAGCGGGTAGCCCGGGCCGACGCCGTCCACGTCGCCGATCAGGACCTTCGCGCCCCGAGGGGCGGCGAACCCCGCCATTTCCGCGAGGGCCTCGGCCGAACGGCCGACGGACGACGCCATCATTCCGTAGTCGGGCGTGAGGAGGACGCGTTCGAGCTTCTTTCGCTCGTCCTCGTTCATGAAATAGCAGCCGTTCTTCCGGAGTTCCTCACGCACCTGCGTTTCGATCGACGCGTCGCAGAGGATGGACTGCTCCGAGGCGCAGATGGTGCTGTTGTCGAAGCTCTTGCTCGCCGCGACGATTCGCGCGGCTCGCGCGACGTCCGCGCTCTTTTCGATGTAGCACGGCGCGTTTCCCGCCCCCACGCCGAACGCGGGTTTGCCGGAGCTGTACGCGGCCCGGACGATCCCTGGGCCGCCCGTGGCGATGATGACGTCCACGCCGGCGTTCCGCATGAGTTCGTTCGTCGCCGCGATGCCCGGCTGGGTCACGCAGCCTACGCACCCCTCGGGGGCCCCCGCCGCGACGGCAGCCTTCCGGACGACCTCCACGGCCTCGCACGTGCACTTCCGGGCGCGCGGGTGCGGACTCACGACGATCGCGTTTCGCGCCTTCATCGAGATGATCGCGTTGTTCATCGCCGTGGACGTCGGGTTCGTCGTCGGCGTCACTGCGGCCGTCACGCCCATCGGAGCCGCGATCTCGAAGATGCCGTTCGCGCGATCCTCCGAGATGACCCCGACGGTCTTCATGTCCCGGATGCACTCGTAGAGCTTCTTCGTGGCGAAGAGGTTCTTGAGCGTCTTGTCCTCCGCCCGCCCTATTTCCGTCTCTTCGGCGGCCATCACGGCGAGTCGCGCGGACGCTTCCGCCCCGGCCTCGCACATGGCGCGCACGATCGCGTCCGTTTCCTGCTGCGACATGGCGCCCAGGAGTTTTTGCGCCTTTTCGGCGCTCCGGACCAGGTCCCGGACCTCCTGGATCATCGCGAGATCTTTATCGAGCGTCACGGGAGAGGCGCCTCCTTCATCGCGTGCATGTCACGCCCGTCACTTTTCCAGGTGCGGCAGGATGTATTCCACGTCCGAATGCGGCCTCGGGATGACGTGGACGGAGACGAGCTCCCCGATCCGCTTCGCCGCGGCGGCTCCCGCATCCACGGCCGCCTTGACCGCGCCGACGTCGCCGCGCACCATGACGGTGACGAGCCCTCCGCCCACGAGCACCTTGCCGATCAGGCTCACGTTCGCGGCCTTCACCATCGCGTCCGCGGCCTCAATCGACCCCACGAGCCCCTTCGTTTCGATCATTCCAAGCGCTATCTGATCCCTGTCCATCCTCGTATCCTCCCTGTCAGTCTGTTATTTTCCGCCGGAACGGATGAACCGGATTCCCCGTTCCCGGGCTTCGTCCCGCGCGAGCGGCGTCAGAATCGCGGCCGCGTCCAGCGTAATTTCGGTCTTTCCGGCGCGGGCCGCATCCTGAACGACCGACGCCGTTATGACGGTTTTCTTCCCCTTCGCGGCCGCCGTTCGCGGCGGCTCCGGCGAAGCGGACGCGAGCACCGGCGCCGGACGTCCGCGCACCGCGGCTCCGAGATCGTTCGCGTCGCACAGCTCGACGCCGAACGCAACGAGCCGCTCGAGGATCGTCCGCAGCATCCCGGCGTACGCGCCGCCCACGCGTCCCGGACAGACGGAATCCCTCGATGCGACAACGCGCCTTCCCGCAAGAAGCGCGCGCGCCATCAGGTCGCAGGCGAAACCGTCGCGGATCCCCTGCGCCGCCTTCGCGGCCGTGTTCTGCGAGAGCGTCGGGAAGACGACCGCATCGAATCCGTCGACGTCGCACGCTCCCGTGAGGTTCGCGGTCCCGTCGATCCACTCGTCAGCCGCCGCCGCGAGCCGGTCTTTCCCGAACATGCCGATCGCCGCAGCCGACGCGGCGCCCGTGATCCGGAAGCTCTCCCTGAGTCCGGCGACTTCCGCCAGCGCCGTTTCCGCGCCCTTCATGCCCCCCGTGAAGACCGCGAGGAGCTTCGGCCGGGCGTCGCACGAGCGCTCCGCCGCACACGCCCCGGCCGGTTCCTGCGGGGAACATTTTCGTATCTCACGCACGCACAGGTCCACGATCCGTCGGATCGTCGCTTCGTCCATTCCCGTCACCTCCCGCCGTTTCCGTAGAACGCGCCGCTCTTGAGGCGGCACATCATCACGTAGACGGCGCTGCTCAGTCTGTTCATGGAGCGGATGATATCCCCGCGCCCCGGTTCCCTTCCGCAGAACGCGTCGCACGCGGCCAGCTCCGCCGCGCGGACCTCCGTGCGCAGCAGGTTCAGGTGCGCCATGTCCTCCCCCATGCTCCGGTCGGGCATGAAGTGCGCGATCCCGAACGCGCCCTTCGGGTCGTGGGACGCCTCCCGTATCCGGTCTTCCGTCATTCCCATGAGCGTGAACGGTTCGAGCGGGACGTCGAGCACCTCCGCGCGCAAAATCGTCCGGACGGCCGCGAGAAGCTCGTCGAGGTCGCGGAGCAGCGCCGTCGCGTTCTTCGCGGCGAGCCGCGCCTGGACGATCAGGATCGTCGATTCGAGCGAGTCGAGCTTCCCCCGGAACCGGATGCGCGCGTCCGTCTTCGGGACGAGCCGATTCCCCCGGAGGTGCGTGTAGTTCTCGGGCTTTTCGCGCACCGTGACGCCGAGCCCGTCGAGCACGAAGGACGGGGCGTCCGCGTCGGCGCGACAGGCGGCGTCCGCCGCGGAAATCTGCTCAAGCGCTTCGCAGCACGACCGCGTCACGAGGCGGATTCGCCGGTCCGCGAGGAATGTCCGCGCCGCGGGGGTCACGATCGTATCCGCGTCGATCTCGAAGGAGTCGATCTCGCCGTTCAGCCGGATTGCGTCCCGAAGGTTCTCTTCGGTCAACAGCCGCTTCTGTGGCATCGTTCCGTCACCACCGGACAGGCGCGCCGGCGACCGCGATCACGGCGTCGGCGAACGCGTCGCAGGCCGCCTGACAGTCCGCCTGCGTCCCTGTCAGGTGCGCCCCGGCGAAGTTCGTCTCGCTCGGGGGGCCGAAAAAGCTCGTCATGCGGACGTTGGCGGCCTTGAGCGCGACGTCGAGCGCGTACATGGCCTCGAGCGGCGGCGCGATGAGATACGCGAGCGGAGAGCCTTCCGGCAGGCCGTTCACGCCCGACAGGTAGCTCCCAGTGCTCGAAATGCACTGCGCGAAGAACGCCGTCGCGCCGTCCTTGTCGGCGGCCCAGAAGCAGGCGTCGTTCTCCGCGAACGAGATCGCGGCGCGCAGGCCGCTCTCGACCTCCGCGGGGTCCGGCGCGGACAGCATTCCGATGAACTCGCCCGACAGCGGCCCCGAGGCGTGAGACGACCCAGCGTAGAACGACTTCGCGTAGGCCACGCGGACGTTCGCCTTCTTCGTCGCCTCGTCGACCGCGGCGTAGCCGACGTCGTCGCTCGTCAGCGTGAGCATCCCGAGGCTCATGTGTCCGTCGGGAAGGTCGAGCTTTTCTTTCATGAACGGGTTCACGCGCGGGATGATCCGCACCGCGAGGACCGTCGCCCGGATCGGGCCGAAGCCGTACATCCGCCCCTCCCCCGTCAGGAGCCCGCGCCTTCGGAGAGCGCGCGGAGCTTCAGACCGCTCGCCTTCATGTCGAAGATGCGCTTCACGGTCTCCGCGACATGGGCGGCCGCCTCGACGGCGGGGATGCCTCCCCGGTGGATGTTGGCGACGAGCGTCCGCTCCGACTCGATCGTCTTCGCACTGGGCGCGTAGCACATGTACGCGCTCATGCTCGACGCGGTCACGAGCCCGGGCCGCTCTCCGATGAGCAGGAGGACGACCTTCGGGGCAAGGATCTCCCCGACCGCGTTGATGAGGCCGACGCGTCCGTAGCGGACGAAGAACTTCTTCCCGGTCGCGAGCCCGTACCCGCGAAGCATCTCCTCGAACGCGGGGATGAAGTCCGGGGCGTTCGCCGTGATCGCCGCGGAACTCAGGCCGTCGGCCATGACGAGCTGAACGTCCGCGCCCTTCGGGCACTCCTCGCGGACACGCGTCTCCCCTTCGGGCGAAAGCAGGCGTCCGAGATCCGGCCGCGTCAGGAATTCGTCCTTGCTCGACGCGCGCGACGCGACCGTGAAGAAACCGAGCCGTTCGACCATGTCGAGGTCCACCTCGCTGAGGACCGCGTCGTTCGCGGCCGCGTGATCGGCCCGGAAGCGCAGCCAGTGCTCCGTCTTCGGACGCGGCCCGGCGCGCCCGACGCCGATGCGCGCGGGCGTCGACGCGACCATCGCCGCGAGCCCGGCCTCGTCGGCGGGATGCGGCACGAGGATCCCCGACGCTTTGTCACGCTCCATCAGGTCGGGAAGCGTCTCTCCCGAATCGTCTCCGGGGTCCGGAAGCGACTCCGCCTGCTCCCGCGGCGGTTTCATCTCCGATATGATGCGTCGGACAAGAATCTCGATATCCTTCTCGTTCATCGTTTCCCCCTCCGGCCGGTCATGCCTTCAGAAAGACCGACGGATCTCCGGCCCGTTCCGTCAGGATTCCGTCGCGCATGAGCCCCATCCCCTCCAGCCACGCCTCGAACTCCGGCGCGGGGCGGAGTCCCAGATGGGCCCGCACGGTCGCCGCGTCGTGGTACGATGCCGACTGGTAGTTGAGCATCACGTCGTCCCCCATCGGAACCGTGACGAGGAAGTTGCACCCGGCCGACGCGAGAAGGACCTGGAGATTCTCGATGTCGTCCTGACTCGCCTTCATGTGGTTCGTGTAGCAGCAGTCGCACCCCATCGAAAGCCCCGTCAGCTTTCCCATGAAGTGGTCCTCGAGCCCGGCGCGGATGACCTGGCGGCTGTCGTAGAGGTACTCCGGCCCGATGAAGCCGACCACCGTATTCACGATGAACGGATCGTAGCGCTTCGCCAGCCCGTAGCACCGGGCCTCCATCGTCACCTGGTCCGAGCCGTGATGGGCCTCGGCGGACAGTTCCGATCCCTGTCCGGTCTCGAAGTACATGCAGTTCGGCCCGGCTCCGGTCCCGTACTTTTTCATCATCTCGTACGCCTCGTCGAGAAGCGACACGTCGATTCCGAAGGCCTCGCACCCCTTCTGGCTGCCCGAGAGGCTCTGGAACATCAGCCCCGTCGGCGCGCCCGCCTCGACCGCCTTCATCTGCGTCGTCACGTGCCCGAGAACGCACTGCTGCGCCGGGATCTTCCATTTGTCCATGAACTCCTGGAAGGTCCGCAGGAGCCGCCCGACGCTTTCGGGGTCGTCGATGCACGGGTTGAGCCCGATGACCGCGTCGCCGCACCCGTACGACAGCCCCTCCATCAGGGACGCGAGAACGCCCGTCACGTCGTCCACGGGGTGGTTCGGCTGAAGGCGCATGCAGAGCGTCCCGGGCAGGCCGACGGTCGTGTTGCACCGCTTGATCCTCCGGATCTTCTTCGCCCCGTAGAGCAGGTCGAGATTCGAGCAGATCTTCGCCACGGCCGCAACCATCTCGCTCGTCAGGCCGCGCGAGATCCATTCGATGCGTTCCGGCGTCGTCCCGTCGGACATGATCGTCTCCCGGAGTTCCGTCACCGTCCAGTTCCGGATCGCGGCGTACGACGTCTCGTTGACGCCGTCCTGGATGACCCGCGTGACCTCGTCTTCGTCGTAGGGAACGACGGGATTGTTCCGAAGCTCCTCAAGCGTCAGCGCGGCAACGACCTGCTTCGCCGCGATCCGCTCCTCCGCGCTCTCCGCGGCGACCCCCGCAAGGATGTCGCCCGATTTTTCCTCGTTCGCCTTCGCAAGGACGTCCTTCACGCCCCGGAATGAATAGAGGCGTCCGCCAAGCCGTGTTCGCAGTCGCATCTTCAGGAAATCCCCCCTTCTGACTCTCCGGTTCCCTCGTCGGGGAAAACAAGCGTCTTGACCGCCACGGGGACGACCGTTCCCCCGTGAAGCGGCTCTCCGATATCGATGTAATCCAGCTCTCTCGCGCTCACCTGATCGATCGAAACGATCGCGCGCGCGCGGCGAAGCCGGTTTTTCACGAGCCCGCCGACGATCTTGCCGATGTCGTCCGCGCAGAGGATCACGAGCGGTCCGTCGAGACCGCACGAATCCGCGGCCGCGGCGACGGCCGACGCGAGGCCCGAGACGTCGGCGAAGGACTTCGACCGCATCGCAGGCGCCGCAATCGCGGGCATCCGGCCGCGGTCCGCGCCGAACAGGCGGATCTTCGCCGATAGGTCCTCGCCGTTCCCGGCGTTTCCGATGGAGACGACCGGGATGTCGCGCAACGGGAGGACCGACGCGTCGGACAGGAAGATCGTCGACCCGCTGATATCCACCGTGTGGACGCCCGCTCCGATCACCGTGGCGTAGATCGTCTCCTCCGGAGCGATCACGGTCACGCCCCGTTCGGCGGTCCTGCGGCGCAGCTCGCGCGCGAGCGCCGCGCCCATGTCGTCGTAGCCGGGGACGCGTTCGCCTTCGTCCAGATAGAGCAGCCGCCCGACGCCGCCCGAGAAGCTCACGCAGTCGCACCGCGGAGCGAACCCCTCGCGGTTGTCGATCGCAAGCCTGCGGGCCGGCGCATCCGGCGAACCTTCGATCACGGAGAGCAGGGAACCGGCCATTGCGCCGGCAAACGCGAAGACGCCGCGTTCGTCGAGCGTCTTCCCCACAGCGACCGGCAGCCCCAGGCAGGACGCAACGATTCGTCCCGGATCGGTCACGTGCTCCACGACCGACGTCCCGGCAACAAACCGGACAAGCCGTCCTCCTATATCGAAACACAGGGTTCCGGCGAAAACTCCCCGGTCGAACACGGAGATATTCGTCGTTCCCCCGCCGATATCGAGATTCATGAGCCGGAGGTTCCTCTTTTTCGAGAGCGTCGCGGCGCCGGCGCCGAGGCCGCTGATGTACGCCTCGAGGTGCGCCCCGGCCGTCGCGACCACGAACGACCCGGAAAAACGCGAGACGGCCTGCGCGATCGCCCGGGCGTTCGCGGCGTGCGCGGCCTGCCCGGTCACGATCACGGCCCCGGTGCGGATATCCGCGGGACGGACCGAGCAGAGCCCGAACTGCCGGGAGAGAAACGCCTCGATGCGTTCGCCGTCGATGGCGCCATCCGTGGAAAATGGGGTGAACATCACGTCGCTCCGGAAGAGAATCCGCTTGTCGACGATCCGGACGCTCGGAACCCCGAAGCCCTTGGCGACGTTCTCGATGCGAAGGAGGCTGAGCACCATGGATGTCGTCGTCGTTCCGATGTCGATGCCGACGCTGCGGATCTCTTCCGTGTTCATATCCGTCCTCAGAGGACCCGGACCATGTCGCCCGTGGAGAGCCCCGCCGCGTTCGCCTCGTCCGTGTCGACGTGGAACTCGGAGAGCATGTTCGCCCCGACGCGGACCCAGACTCTCCGGAAGACGACGCTCCGGTCGCCCGTCGTCTCGACGTCGGTCTCGTCGCCGTCCGAAAGGCCGAAGATCTCGCCTTCGGCCGTGGAAAGATGCAGATGCCGCCACGCGACGCCGACGCCCCTGGAGCACGTCGCCGAACCGCGGGGGCCGATCAGGAGAACTTCCGGCGTCCCGGCGCCGCTGCCGCTCTTCATGAGCGGCAGCGCGAGCCCGAGCCTCCGGGCGTCGGACGCGGAAAGCTCCACCTGGGTTTCCGAACGGATCGGACCGAGCAGCCGGACCTTCTCGAGACAGCCGTCATGCGTCGCGATGGTGACGGTTTCCTTGCAGGCGTACTGTCCCGGTTGCCGGAGATCGCGAAACTTCTCCGGCTCGTACCCCGGGCCGAAGAGCCGGTCCGCGTGGTCGCGCGACAGGTGCAGATGCCGGTTGCTGACGCCGGCGATCACGAGCCGCTTCGGATCCATCGCGCGGACTATCCTTCGAACCACCGTTCCGACAAGAGCGTTGTCCGGATTCATATCATCACCCATTGAAAGGATACTACGAAGCCTTGATTCTATCTACATCGGCGTCCCGAGGACCACGTGCGGCAGCCACATCGAAAGTTGCGGGATATACGTCGTGATCGCAAGCGTCGGAATCCAGGCGAAGAGGATCATCCACAGCGTCGGTTTCAGCGTCTCGTTGATCGGCGAATTGTTGAGCCGCCCTCCCAGGTAAAGCATCGGCGCGCACGGCGGCGTGATGTTCCCGAGCCCTGTATTGACGCCCACGATGGCGGCGTAGTGAATCGGGCTGAACCCCAGGTGCAGAATGATCGGCAGCAGGATCGGCGTCGTCAGCATGACGGAGCTGATGTCGTCCATGAGCATTCCCATGATGATAAGGAAAATGTTGATCATGAACAGGATGACCCAGCGGTTCGTCGATATGGATTGGAGAAGAACCAGCACTTTGCCGGGAAGGTCTTCCAGAATGTACAGTTTGCTGAGCATCATGACCGCGTAGAGCATGACCATGATGACGCCCGTCGTGACCGCCGACTCAATCAGGGTCTTCAAGAGCCCCTTGACGGTGAGCCCCTTGTAGACGAAGAATCCGACGGGGATCGCGTAGAGGCATGCGACCGCGGCCGCTTCCGTCGGCGTCATGATCCCTCCGTAGATCCCTCCGAGGACGAGAACGGGCATCACCAGCGCCGGCAGGGCGATCTTTCCCTTCACCCCGGCCTGACGGAGCGTGACGGAAACGGGCTGCGGCTTTCCGATGATGATGTCCGTGTTGTTCCGGAGCAGAAAGACATTCACAATGGACAGGAGCGACGTGAGGATGATCCCGGGGACCACGGTCGAAAGGAACGACGCGAGCACGGACTGACCGCCGATCCACGCGTAGAGGATCATGATGGAGCTGGGCGGGATCAGCATTCCGAGGACCGCCGAATTGGCCATGAGCGCCGCCGAATGCCCTCTCGGGTACCCCGCCGCGTTGAGTCGGGGGAACATGATCGAGCCGATGCACGAGAGCGTCGCGCAGCCCGATCCGGTGATGGCTCCGAAAACGGCGCACGAGACGGTCGCGACGACGCCGAGCCCGCCCCGGATGCGCCCGACGAAGACGTCGACCACGTCGATCAGCTTCTCGCCGATGCGCCCCTTTTCCATGATGCCCCCCGCGATGATGAACAGCGCGATGGCGAGCAGGACGATGGAATTCATCTGGCTGAAGCCGTAGGGCAGCAGCATGGTTGTGGAGTACCCCTGCATGGCGTTTCCGCCGAAGAAGAGGAGCCACGCCGCCGACGACATGAAGCACATCGGCACGGGAACGCCGATCACGAGCGTGGCGAAAAGGATGACAAGTGCGATGTATATCATGACTTCTCCTCCGTGAGTTCGACATCGGGAGCGGGATCTCCCGTCACCAGCGGCGCGGCTCCGCCGAAGAACATAATGCGGATGTCCCGGACCAGGTTTCTTCCGAAGTAGGCCGACATCAGCGTCAGGCCCAGAAAGATCGCCGCATACGAGACCCACATCGGGATGCGCCACACCGGCGTTGTGGGGAGCGCGATGCCCGTTCCGAGGGGGCCCATGAAGCCGAACATGAAAAATTCGTAGCCGTACCAGGTGAAAAGAAGACTGATGCCGAATGTGACGCCGTCCTTTATGAGTGTGACCGTGTTTTTCAACACGCCTTCTTTCAGATACACATTGACGAGGTCGGCCGAGATGTGTGTTCCCTCGTAGGCTCCGTACGCCCCGCCCATGAAGTAGACCCAGAACGCGAAAATCGTGACGATTTCCTCATAGCCGTACAGATTCGCCCGCAAAAAGTATCGCGCCACGACGGACGCGCAGATGATGAGCGTCAGCGCGATGCAGCCGATGATCATCACAGTTTTTTCGAACAGCAGAAAAGCCCTGGGGATAAAGAAACGCAGACTTCCGTTCACGTATGACCGCCTCCTGTCCCGGAGGACTCCCCGCCGCCTCGGTTTGACCGAACCGTTCTACTTCGCGTACTGTTTCTTGAATTCGTCGATGAGGTCCTTGCCCATCCGGGTGGCCATCTTGTCCCACGTGACGGCTCCGATGCGCTTGAAGAGGGGTTCGAGTTCCTTGTCGGTGTAGGTGAATACCTTGATTCCGGCCTTGCGCATGAGGTCCATGTACTTCTCGTCGTCCTTTTCGGACAGAACGATGCTCTCGGCCGCGACGCGGGCCGCGGCGGCCGCGATGATCTTCTGGTCTTCGGGCTTCAGTTTCTCCCAGGTTTTCTTGCTCATCAGGTAGGATTCGCTCTCAACGAAGTAATTCGTCTGGTAGTAGTACTTGAGAACGTCCTTCAGGATCGTGTAGCAGGCCACGGGCGGAAGGCCGTTGACGCCTTCGGCGACGCCGGTCTGGAGCGCCGTGTAGAGTTCCGCGTAGGGGATCGTGATCGTCCGGTAGCCGACATCCTCGGCCGCCAGCTTGAACGCGTCGATCGAGCAGACCCGGAGAAGGATGCCCTTGTCGACCGCAGGGTTCGTGGGCTCGGTCACGGGCTTCGTCGTTCCGATGCCGCCCATGCCCTCGACGTTGAATCCGAGGAACTTGACGCCGAGGCGGCTGTGGAACTCGTCCATCTTCTTCGAGAGCCAGCCCTCGGGCTTGTAGACGTCCTTGACCTGCGCGTAGCTGCTGATATAGCCGTTGATGTAGGGGAGTTCGAGGCGGGGATCGAACTGGCTCGGAACGGAGATGAGCGCCATGTCGATGGTTCCGCGAATCAGCTCTTCATAGACGAGAACGTAATCTCCGACCTGGGATGCGGGGTATACCTTGATTTCTATCCGCCCGTTCGTCTTTGCCGCAACTTCCTTGGCGATGGAGTACATCGCCTGCGTGGCCTGGTGGTCGATGGGGTTCTGTCCCGCCAGCCGCAATGTCATCTCCGGCGCCGCAAAGGCCGCTGTCGCAAGAACGAACACGAAACACATCGAAACGAAGGTCTTCAGGGTCTTCCTCACTGATCCTCACTCCTTCCAAAATGTCGTTGCTCAAAAAACCGGTGCGTCCCTTCCAACGGAGTTTCCCGCGTCACCTCCCCTTCCCTATCATCCGCCGCACTTTCCGCACTTTCCCGTGCGCAGATACCGCCGCAGCTCGTCAACGCCCATGTTGTCTATTCCCATGCTCTTCAGGCTGCGTCCCTCGTTCCACATGTCCCGCTCGATCACCGCGCCTTCGATCGTCGCGAACGCGTCCATGAGCGGCGTCGGAATCCCGGCCGCCTTGCCCAGTTGCGACCAGGGCACGAGTCCGTTCAGGCCGTCTTCAGTGAAATACCTGTTCTGGACGCTGGTCGGCCCCTTGATGTAGCACAGGCCCGGGTTGCCGTTTGTTTCCTTGAACAGGTCTCCGGGCTGATCCAGACCCGACAGAAGCTGTTCGATCGTCAGGGGGTGGTAGCCGTACGCCCTGGCGACGGCGATGCGTTCGTTGTCGAGCATCTTCGTGACGCGGCAGACCGTCGGGCCGAACGCTTCCTCGTACAGGTAGAATTCGCCCTTGGACCGCTCGATGCGGCTGACGCTCATGATGCACGCGGGGGTGTGAATGACCGGGTTGTGACTGTGGAACGCCGCTTCAAGAACATCCTCCACCGGGACGAAGTTGTATATCCCTTCGAGCTTTTCAATCGCCTCTTTGGTCCGCGTCGCCGGAAAGACGCCGAGCTGAAGCGGCGCGTTGATCTTGTAGACATAGGCATATCCCGGCTCAAGGACTCTGGCGTCGTAGGAATTCGTGTTCGTTTCCGCGATGATGACGTCCTTCGAGACGCCCTTTTTCCGGAACGCCTCGACGAACAGGAGCGTCCCCAGCGTTCCGGGAAGAAGCACGATAATCTGCCCGTCTTCGACGTAGTCCGCGAGTTCCACGGCGACCGCCTCATGGGCGAACGCGGGAAGGTGGCACAGGATGACGTCGGCGCCGCGGACCGCTTTCGCCATGTCCGACGTGACCATGCTCACGGTCGCAACGCCCTCCGCCCGGCATCCGCCCTTGACGTCGCGCCCGAGTTTGATCTTCTTCGTCTCGTAGACGCCCTTCATATCGTCGACGAATTTCGGATCCTGATACAGACGGCACTCGAACCCCAGAAGGCTGAGTTCCGCCGCGGAGGACTGCCCCGCGTTTCCTCCTCCGAGAATCGCTATCTTTTGCTGCATACAAAAGACCTCCCAAAAAATGTAATGATATTGTGTATCGATGGCCCGAACCTCTTCAGCGCGCCTCGGCGAGCGCCTCGTCAACGAACATGGCGTCCATGAACGCATAATCGGCCCGGGTATCCTCCGGAATCCCGCGGCCTTCGGCCTCGGCGACCCTCCGGTACGCGTCGGCGAGAACCGAAAGATCGCCGGAGTACGCCGTCCCGCCGGGGTCATCTTCCATGACGACAGAACGATAGGGATTCCGCAGCATCACGAGGTTTCCCGCGAGGGGCGCCGCGATCAACCGGAACCCTTGGCCGAGCAGCGCGCACACCTCGTTCATGACATCCAGGGGAGACCCCTCCACGCGCCGGACGTTCCGGCAGCGTTCCGCAACATTCGGATTGTTCGTGACGATCAGCATGGACGGTTCCTCCTTTCCTCCCGCTTCACGACAGTCCGGGCGTTCTCCGCCCGGACGCGGAGAACGCTATTCCTTGAATACGGTCTGTTTGTCGATCTTGGTTGTGATGGCTTTGAGCGCTCGTTCGCACAGCTTCCGGCGCGCTGCGTGGTCTTCTTCGTCGTTGCCGGGCTTGCCGAGCGGATGGGGAATAGCGATTCCGGGAATGATTCTGTTGGAGCCGACCGTCAGCATGATCGGGACGATCGTGGCGATGTGGACAACGGGGATTCCTGCGGTCTTTTCTATTTCACGGACCATCGATGCGCCGCATCGTGTGCAGGTTCCTCAGGTCGATGTCAGTATGGCCGCATCGACGCCGTCCTTTTTCAGCAGCTCTCCGATTTCGCGGCCGAAACTCTCCGCGTTGGCGACGGAGGTCGCCGTCCCGGTCGTCGTGCATGCATACTCGTAGAGCTTGCCGAAGGCGCCCTCGCGCTCCAGCTTCCGCATCTCGTCGAGCGGCAAAACCCTGTCGGGATCCTCCAGCGCCCACGTCCGGTCGTATCCGCCGTGGATGGACTCGTAGTTCTCCGGCGTAAGGTCGTCAAGCTTCGAGATGTCGTACTTTCCCCAGTTCATCGCGGACGAGACGCGGATATGGTCCGGGTTCCCCTTCGGGACGATGCCGCCCGACGAGCAGATCGCGATCTTCGCGGACTTGATGTCCTTCACGGGAGCTGCAGGCGGGATCTTCTTGAAGACCGGCATTTCGAGCTCCGTCTGGAATTCCTCTCCGCGGAATTTCTGCAGCGCGAGATCGATGGCCCGTTGCGCGCCGGTCTTTTCGTGGAAGAAATTCTTCCGTCTTCCCCTGTGGAAGTACCCTTCCTCCCGGGCCGGTCCCATCGGCTCGCCGCTCATGAGCCGGAGCGCGAGGCGCGACATCTTCGCGACGGCGTCCTTCATTCCGCGCGCGCTGTCGACCGTCGGGACCGCGTATACGTTCGCGCCGTAGAGTTCCCGTCCCGGATTCTCCGAATACCACCCCGTCACGGCCGTAATGTTCAGCGCCCGCTGCGCCTCGGCGCAGATGTCGCCGCAGGCCACGCCGTAACGCCCCGCGTTGAACGCCGGTCCGGCAATGAGACAGTCGGGCTCGAAGGCCCGGATGAGCTTCAGGCACTCGTCCCGCGCCTTCTCGATATGCTCCCCGTAGTAGCTGTCTCCGCAGATGACGGTTCCGACAATATCGCACTCGTCTCCGAAAGCCTGTTTAAAGGCCGCCCCCGGCCCGAGGATCGTATTTCTCGACTCCGGCGGAATATGGGCGCTCTCTTCTCCGCCCATTCCGGCGAAAAACTGGTTGATATACAGAACAACGCGTTTCTTCATGCTCTTTCAGTCCTCCTTGTCGCCGCTACGCTCTTTCCGAACATGATTCCCGCCGCGCCCGGATGTCGGGCGGAACGGAGAGACATCAGATCCACTCGCACCCGATCTTCGAGCACCCCAGTTCGTTCGTCGAACCGATGATTGACTGGATCTCGCATACGATCGTTCCGTCGCTTCCGATGGATTTTTCGTCCCCGCCGGAAACGTTCGCGATGGCCCGGATATCGCCGATGACCTTCTTCATCGGAGGCAGCTCGACGAGTTCGTTGATGTTGCCGCAGGACACGTACGCGTTCATTTCGGGCGTCACGTCCGCCAGCCCCTGGCTCGCGCCGTTCTGCCCCGCGACCTCGTTGCCGACGACGACCGTCTTGATCCCCGCAAGTTCCAGGTTCTTCGCGTTCATGCAGATGTCCGTATCGGGGTTTCCGCATCCCTCTTCGGTGATGATGGCGACCTGCGCCCCGAGCATCTGCGCGAGCTTCACCGTGTATTCGGACGAACGGATCTTTCCGACAAGCGTCATCATCTCGGTGGTCACGATGACGCCGAGGAAGTTCAGGTCCTTGCCGTGCCGCTTGCAGAGCTCCATGACCACCGGGTTGTTCTGGTGGTGGAACGTGTTCTGCTTGTCGCACGCGGAGACGCAGTTGGCCGAGATCATCGCCCCGTCCATGATTTCCTGCGGCTGGACGAGCGTCGGAAGCATCTGCTTCACGTCCACCCCGTAGAGGAACGTATCGTGAAGCAATCCCTGGCTGATCGCCTGGCAGACATAGACGAACCGCGGCAGGTCATGGCCGCATTCGGCCGCCTTGCCTTCCACGCTGTCCGCCATTTCGTATGTGTCCGACCGGTCTATCGCCGCATCGCGACACTTGTCCGCGATGTACCACGCGAGTCGGATCCCCGCTTCGCGGAGCGCGGTTTCATATTCCTTTTTCTCGATCCCGGCCGCGGGCTGCACGAGAAGGCAGACGTTGCACGTCTCCCCGTAGGGGTTGTACTCCGTCCCCGGCCCGGACATATCGATGAGCCCTTCCTGGATGCTCACGATCGGCCCCACAGTGACGACCGCGGCCCCTTTCAGGACCAGCGTCGCCCCGTTTCCGACCGTCTCCGATCCCCCGATGAAACCGGGGAAGCACTCGCCCTTGCCTTCGAGCTTGCATCGCGGTTCGATGACGTCCTTCACGGGAATGATGCGCACGCTCTCTCCGGGTCTCGCAAGATCCATATCGAGGCGCGTGAAGCGCTTTTCTTCGGCCAGAAGAGACAGCGCTTCGGCCTTGTCGATATACAGCACCCCTTCTTTCATCCGCGTCTTTTCGCCCCACTGAACGTCCCGGACAAACGCCTGACGAAGTTCGAGCTTCAAATGTATTCCCTCCCATAGGCTATCGTGTTCCGAAACTCCGGATGCGACCCGCAAGGCCTTACGTGTCGCACGACCTGTGAATCCGTCGCGCATGCTTCTTCTGGACTCCGCGCATACGCCCGCACACAAACGATCTTTTCGCCGCGAAAGAGCGCGTTTTGCTCTAAAAAATCAAATCTGCGAATTATTCACGCTTTCCGATTATACGGAAGACGGGAGGGGAAAACACTGGAAAAACGGCAGAACTTTCGGGGCGTATTCCGGTTCTTTTTTGTGAATATGCACAAAGCATAGAGCACAAAAGCAGCCGTAACCGGATCCTTGTGTTCCCCCGCCGGAAATGCTACCCTTCTGACGGAGACGGATGCCCGGCGACATCGCCGCCGGAATGCCTTACGGAGACTGTATTCAATCGTCTTCCGAATCTGGCGGGCCTGCCGGGGCGCGCGGGGAAGGAACCGGATGGCGCTCCCGGGTCCCGGATCACACATTGCACAATGGTTAGGCAATTTTCCATTTCGACACGGCGCGATACTATTCGGGGTCGGACGGCGCGGCGTTTTTCGTTTTGCGGACAATGCCCATTTTTGAAAACACGAGAGGTCCTCATGAATATTCTGGAAAGCTACGCACAGGTCATCGCGGAGACGACGCATTCGATCATCGGCTTCGACACGCTGATAACGGACGACCGCGGAACCATCATCGGCGCGAATCATCCGGACCGCATCGGGAAGATGCACGCCCACTCGATCGTCGTCATCCGGCGCGGCATGGCGGAGAGCATCGACGAGCAGAAGGCCGCGGAGCTCGGCGTCCGACCCGGCGTCTGCCTTCCCATACGGCTCGGGAACGAGATCGTCGGAACGGTCGGCATCGCGGGAAGTCCGGACGAAGTGCGGAAGTACGGGCACCTCGTCCAGAAGGAGGCGGAGCTTTTCCTTCGCGAAAAGGCGCTTCAGGAGACGTCGCATCTCCGGGAGAGCGCGGTTTCGAACCTCATGAACCAGGCCATATCCTTCGATCCGAAGGATATGAACGAAACCGTCCTGCTCTCGCAGGGAAAGGGGCTTGGGTACGACCTGGCCGTTCCGCGGATCGTGCTGCTCGTGGACATCATCCAGTTCGGGAAGGTCGTGGACAGCGTCCGTTCCGAAGAGGAGTACGCCCACGACGCGGAGCTGCGGATCCAGACGATCAAGTCCTCTATCTTGAAGCTGCTGCGAAACATCTTCAACGAATCCCAGGACATCGTATCGAACACCGGGTCGGACAAATACCTCATCCTCATGACGATCCCCGGTCCCGCAAACGCCGCCGCGACGAAGCAACGGGTTCTCGGGAAGGCGACGACGGCCGCCGCGACGCTCCGCGAGAAGGGGTATTCGGCGTCGATCGGAATCGGGTTCCCCGCCTTCGCTCCGGAGGAGTTCAAACGCTCCTTCCGGAGCGCGTGGCGCGCCGTCAACATCGGCAGAAAGCTCGGACGGGACACGTCGATCTACGATATCGGCGATTTCGAACTTGAGGATCTTCTCCTGTCCCTCAACAGGGAGGCCGCGAGAGAATACGCGGGAAAGAACCTCTCAAAGCTGTTCGACGCGCCGCAATGGAGTCCGGAACTCGACGAAACGCTCCGCGAGTGGCTCCGCTCCCCTTCATGCCCCGGCGAAGTCGCGCGGCGGCTCGGCATTCACCGGAACACCCTGTCGTACCGGCTGGAGAAGATCGGCGAACTCGGTTCGTT
>CAZVUT010000047.1:2825-17723 GCA_964630155.1 uncultured Synergistaceae bacterium | reverse complement strand
AGAGTTCCGTGGTCATCATATCCGTAATCGCCGCCGCAGGGGCGCCCGACCCCGCATTATCCTGGAACTGGAGAATGGCGATTCGCATCTTCGCCTCCGCCGGCGCTGCGAGGAACAGGAACGCCGCACAAAGAACGGAAAGCATTCCAAAGGATCCGGAACGTATGGAACGAGTATTCATTCTGTTGACACCTCCTTCAACGGATCGCCCCCCTTCGTGAGGGCATAATAGTGAACACTACTTTATCGGTTCGCAGGAGCTTTTTCAATGAAATTCTGTCGATTCCCGAAACGGATTGCGCCGGTTTCCGAATCCGGCAGGAGTATACACAAAAAACCGGGAATACTTGACAAATTTAGTAGGAAATAGTATCGTACATCTGCGTCAAGGAGAGGAGGCGATACGATGAAGCTCTCCACAAAAACGCGGTACGGGCTTCGGGCGCTCATCGAACTCTGCTCCAAGTACGACGGTGAATCAGCCGTTTCGATCGGAGATATCGCCCGAAAACAGGGACTTTCGGAAACGTACCTCGAGCAACTTTTTCAGAAGCTCCGGAAAGCCGGGCTGGTCAAAAGCGTCCGGGGGGCGCAGGGGGGATACATGCTCAGCAGGCCGCCCGAAGAGATCTCCGCCGCGTCCATCGTCGAGGCGCTGGAAGGCAATATCGTTTTTTCGGAATGTCTTGAAGGCGTTGGTTGCGAAAAAAGTTCCAGATGCCCGACCAGGCGTCTCTGGTCGAAGGTCAAGACGAGCATCGATTCGATTCTTGAGGAAACGACGCTGAAGGATCTTGCGGAAGATCACGCGCTGGAACGGTTTCAGGGAGGGCCCTGCACGGGAGGGGCATGCGAGAAGCTTTCGGAAGGGAAGGATGTTCCATGACGAAAAACGTGTACCTCGATTTCGCGGCGACGACCTTTACGCACCCGCAGGTTGTTGAGGCCATGTTGCCGTATTTTACCGAATCCTTCGGAAATCCGTCCTCGATCTATTCCTTTTCCGACAGGAACCGCGCGGCCATACAGAAAGCGAGAGAGCAGGTCGCCGCAGTACTCAACTGCACTCCGGCGGAGATCTTCTTCACGAGCAGCGGCACCGAAGCCGACAACTGGGCGCTTCAAGGCGTCGCGTGGTCTCACGAGAACAAGGGCCGACGCATCATCACCACAAAGATCGAACATCATGCGGTGCTGCATACGGGGCAATTCCTTGCCGAGCGGGGGTTCGACGTCGTCTATCTCGACGTGGACGCCGAAGGGAAAATCAGCCTCGATCAACTCAAGCGGGCGATGACGAAGGATACGATCCTCGTATCCGTCATGTTCGCGAACAACGAGATCGGAACGATCGAGCCCATCGCCGAAATCGGCGAACTGTGCAGGGAGCGCGGCGTGATCTTCCATTCGGACGCCGTGCAGGCCGTCGCCCACGTTCCGATCGACGTCCAGGCCATGAAGATCGACATGCTCTCGATGTCGGCGCACAAGTTCTACGGCCCCAAAGGCGTCGGCGTGCTCTACATCCGCAAGGGGACGAAGATCGGCAGCTTCATGCACGGAGGCGCCCAGGAAAAGGGCAGGCGCGCATCGACGGAGAACGTCGCGGGAATCGTCGGACTCGGGGCGGCGATCGAGCGGACCGCGTCGCACATGAACGAAGAGGGAAAGCGAGTCGCGGCGCTCCGCGACCGGCTCATCGCGGGCGTGATGGATCGCATCCCCCACGCGAAGCTGAACGGAGCACCCGGCGCGGACAGACTTCCGAACAACGCGAATTTCAGCCTGATCGGCCTTGAAGGCGAGACGATGCTGATGGACCTCAACGCGGCTGGGATTTCGGCGTCCACGGGGAGCGCCTGTTCGTCAGGATCGCTCGACCCGTCTCACGTTTTGATGGCGATCGGCCTGTCGCACGAACTCGCGCACGGATCGCTTCGCCTGACGCTCGGAGAGACCACGACGCAGGAGGACATCGACTACGTCCTCGATACCCTCGTGAAATCGGTCGCCCGGCGCAGGGAGATGTCCCCGCTTTGGGAAGACTACCTCGCGGGGTTGAAGAAAGCATAAAGGAGAGTCGGAGACCATGTATAGCCAGACGGTTATGGAGCACTTCACGAACCCCAGGAACGTGGGGGAGATCCCGGACGCGGACGGCGTCGGGCAGGTCGGAAACCCCAAATGCGGGGATATCATGAAGATATTCATCAAGGTGACGGACAATGTCATCACGGACATCAAGTTCAAGACATTCGGTTGCGCGTCGGCTATCGCTTCGTCGAGCATGGCGACCGAACTTGTGCTCGGGAAGACGCTCGAAGAAGCCTGGAAGCTCACCAATACGGCCGTCGCCGAGGCGCTCGACGGGCTTCCCCCGATCAAGATGCACTGTTCGGTGCTCGCCGAGGAGTGCATCCACGCCGCCATCAACGACTACCGGCGCAAGCACGGGCTGGAGCCGTGGGCCGAAAAAACGCACGACGAACTCGTCGACGAGCACAGCCATCACCACCACTGAGCGGAGAATGGCGACGTCGACCGAAAACGAGCGGGTCCGATGCCCCTGGCCGGGCGTGGACCCGCTTTACGTGCGCTATCATGACGAGGAGTGGGGCGTTCCGGTCCACGAAGACCGGAAGCTCTTCGAGTTCCTGACGCTCGAGGGCGCGCAGGCGGGCCTGAGCTGGATCACGATCCTGCGCAAACGCGCCGCGTACGCGCGAGCATTTGAAAATTTCGACGCCGGGCGCGTCGCGTCATACGGCGATACGGACATCGAGCGGCTCCTCCGCGACGCGGGAATCGTCCGCAACCGCGCGAAGATCCGCTCCGCGATCGGGAACGCGCGCGCGTTCCTCCGCATCCAGGAGGAATTCGGCTCGTTCGACGCGTACATGTGGCGCTTCGTCGACGGCGAACCGGTCGTCAACGCGTGGACTGATATTTCGCAGCTCCCCGCCTCGACGCCCCTTTCGGAGACGATGAGCAAAGACCTGAAAAAACGCGGCTTCTCGTTCATCGGACCGACGGTATGCTACGCGCACATGCAGGCGGTCGGAATGGTCAACGACCACCTCGTTGCGTGCTTCCGCTACGCGGAGCTTACGAAACTGCCTTGCGCCCCTTCGCGAACCGCTCGTACTCCCGAAGGTCGATAATCTCCTTCAACGCCTGCGCGACCAGCCAGACTTCCTCGAAGGTCGAGTAGAGCGCGACAGGCGCGATGCGGATCACGCGTTCGGGCCGGAAATCCGGAACGATGCCGCGCGCCTTCAGCGCTTCGCAGATTCGCAGCGCTTCGCTCGGGTGCTCGACGGCGATGTGCCCGCCGCGGCGCGCTTCGTCACGCGGCGTCGCGTACGAATAGTCATAGGGGGAGCGCGAAAGGGTCGCGTCGATGAGGTCCATGAAGTACGTCGTGAGTTCGAGGGATTTGCGGCGTATGGACTCTATCCCGGCCTCTTCGAACATCCGGAGCGATCCCTCGACGGCGGCGGCCGACATCATGTGCGGCGTGCCGAGCTGCCAGGCTCCCGCCGATGGCTGCGGGTCGAACTCGATCGCCATGTCGAACTGGCGTTCCTTTCGGAAGCCGAACCACCCCGCGAGCCCGGGGGCGGAGCCGAAATGACGTTCGTTCACGTAGAGGAATGCCGGAGCCCCCGGGCCGCCATTCAGGTGCTTGTACGAGCAGAAAAAGGCGAAATCCGTTCCCCAGGCGTCGAAATGGTGCGGCACGGAGCCCACGGAATGGCTGCAATCGAACCCTACCGGAATACCGCGTTCGTGCGCCGCGCGAGTGAGACGCTCCATGTCGAGGAGCTGGCCGCTGCGGTAGAGAACCGACGGAAGCAGGACGAGCGCGACGGAATCGTCCATCAGACGGATGATATCGTCCTCGTCGAGCGTATGGCCGTCGGGACTTCGTGCGAGAATCAGGTCTTCCTTCGGGTTTCCGCCCCGAAGCGCAATCTGGCTCGACAGGGCGTACAGATCGGAGGGGAAATTGAGTTCGTCCGCGAGGATCTTCTTCCTGGTTCCTTTCGGTCGGTAGAACGTCGCGACGAGAACGTGCATATTCGCCGTCGTCGAGGCCGCAAGGACGACCTCCTCCGCTTTCGCGCCGATAAGCGGCGCCATCAGCTTTCCCGCGTGTTCCGGAAAGGTGAACCAGGAAGGTTTCGCATCGAGCCATCCGTGAATTCCGAGCGTCTTCCACTCCTCGAGCACGCGGAGGATACACGCCTCCGTATCCCGGGACGCGAGCCCGAGGGAGTTCCCGTCCATATAAATGCACCCTTCGGGGATATAAAACCGTTCCCTGAAACACCGCAGCGGATCGTCGCGATCCTTGCGCATCGCCCATTCGCGTGTCGTATCCATCGCCTCATCCGGCTCCTTTCGTGGGAAAACCATATATAATAGTATACATCGTGAAAATTTCTGCGGGAAGGGCGCTTCCGTCGTCCGCCTGTGACTCTTTATTGGAACTTCGTTTGTTCGGAAATGCCGCGCTTGACGGAAGCTTTTCGCTTGGCGTACGATGGAATGGAATTTATGCCCGGAGTTTGCCTCCGTATCATTGGTTTCCCACGTTTTCGCAGCGGACGGACTGCTTGTGATCCGGAAAGGAGGAAAGTTCGTTACGTCCGGTCCTTTTGAGGTGCATCCGATCGGTGCATGACGGAGAGAACGCTTTGTCCTGTTCGTATTTGTTTTCGCCATTCAGACGGAATCGAAACACCGCCGTTTACCTGAAGGAGGAGAAAAAGAATGCCGATAAATATGAATATGCTGCAAAATATGAAGGAAAAAATGAATAAGAATGTGAAGCAAATGACGCAATCGATTCATGAACAAACGAAACAAATATCCCAAATGAAGCAGACGAAACAAGTGGTCGAAATAATGCAGACGAGACAGTTCGCCGCCGAATTTCTCGGGACGTTCTGGCTGGTTCTCGGCGGTTGCGGCAGCGCTGTGCTCGCGGCAGCCTTCCCGAACGTGGGGATCGGTTTGCTTGGAGTCTCGATTGCGTTCGGGCTTACTGTGGTGACGATGGCGTATGCGATCGGCCCGATCTCCGGCTGCCATCTCAACCCGGCCGTCTCAATCGGCCTGTGGGCGGGTGGAAGGTTTCCGGCGGAGAATCTCGTCGCGTATATCGCCGCGCAGGTTCTTGGAGGCATCCTTGCGGGCGGCGTGCTCTACGTGATCGCGAACGGCGCGGCCGGGTTTGACGCGGCGAAGGGATTTGCGGCGAACGGCTACGGCATTCATTCCCCCGGGGGATATTCGATGTTCGCGGCGCTGGTCACCGAGATCGTCATGACCATGTTCTTCCTTATCATCATTCTCGGCGCGACCGATAAACGGGCCCCCGCAGGCTTTGCGCCGCTCGCCATCGGCTTGGCGCTGACGCTGATCCATCTCATCAGCATTCCGGTGACCAATACATCCGTCAACCCCGCACGAAGCACGGGCGTTGCGCTCTTCGCCGGCGGATGGGCGATCGGCCAGCTCTGGCTTTTCTGGGTTGCGCCGGTAATCGGCGCGATCCTCGGCGCGATGGCGTATCGCGGCGTCACGAAAAGCTGAAGACCGGCTTTTTCATTTCCACTGCTTCGTCCGGCCTCCTCTCATGACGCGGCTCCGTAATGGAAGGGCGCGTCATGAGAGGAGGCCGGAGAAGTGCGGAACGCGATCACCGGAGAACCCGGACTTCGGTTATCTGTGACCCTCGAACGGGCCGCGCCACTGCGAATCCATCGGATTGGAGGCGTCCGGCGTATCGACGCGGCGGAAACAGGTGACTCCTTCAAACGGACCGCGCCAGGACCCAGAGAAAAGATCCTCCAGATGCCGGTCGTCGCGACGGTAATAGGAATACATATTCGCAAGGCTTTCAAATTCTTTCTGTCCCATAATGTCACATCTCCTTTTTTCTATAAAAGCGAATGAAATATCGTCTGTTATTCGTTTTCGTATCTCTGCGGCGCGTATGCAATGCTTCCGGACGTTCTTTCGTGTCGCGAACCACCTCCTTTTCATAAAAAAAGAGCCGGGACCGCTTTTGGCGGTCCCGGCTCTCGATTTCAGGTATGCGGCTTAGGCGCCGGACCCGAAAACGAGGGGACCGCCGTGGCCGATAATAACGAGGACGAGGAGAAGCTGTGCATTGAGCGATATATTCAAGACTCTCATTATGATCCCCTCCTTCTGTCTAAAAATTTAAAATACGGCGCTTTTCGCGTATTGCGTAGCATGATAAACCCGTTTTCTTCCCGTGTCAAGCGCGAATTTTGTCGTTGTCGTCGGACAGCGATAATGTCCTGACCATGTCCGGCGAAGTCCTCATGGAATGCGGGCACATCTTGTGATAGCTTTATCGGGAATGCCGCGCTTCGTTTTCATTTCGGACGGGAGGGGATGATTCTATGGGCTTTACGGACATCATCGGGCCGGTCATGATCGGCCCGTCGTCGAGTCATACGGCGGGAGCCGCACGGCTTGCGCGCCTGGCCTCGGCCTGCTGGGGAAGAGAACCGCTGAAAGAGGTTGTCGTCTTCCTGCGCGGCAGCTTCGCCTTCACGAGCAAGGGGCACGGGACCGACAAGGCCATCGTCGCCGGATTGCTTGGGATGCTGCCGGACGATCCGGGAATCCGCAACGCGCCGGATATCGCCCGGGAGCGAAACTTTTCGTACCGCTTCGACCGCGACGAGATCGAAGGCGTTCATCCGAATTCGGCGCGCTTTCGTTTCACCGGCCTCGACGGACGATCCCTTGAAGTCGTCGGCGCGTCCATCGGCGGCGGAGCGGTCGAGCTTCAGGAGATCGACGGGTTCAAGGTCCAGATTTCCGGCGAGCTTCCCACGCTTGTCACCTTTCACAGGGATACGCACGGCGTTGTGGCCGCAGTTGCGGCGCTGATGGCGAGCCGAAAGATCAACATCGCGTCGATGACGTTGCACCGCAAGACGCGCGGCGGTTTTGCGTCTCTCGTCGCGGAAATGGACCTTTCGGGAACCCCGGGAGACGATCTGCGCGACGCGGTCGAGGCGGCGCACCCTTCGATCCTCCGGGTCGTCGAATTGTATCCTACTGAAGGAGACGGACAATGAGATCACTGGCGGAAATACTCTCCGCGTGCGCGGAATCGGGGCGTTGTTTTTCGGAGCAGGCGATCGAGGTCGAGTGCGGGGAGTCCGGCAGGTCGCGCGAGACATTGCTTTCGAGCATGGGAGCGCGTCTTGAGGATATGGATCTGTCCGTCCGCGAGGCCTTGTCACAGCCGTGGCGCGGGCACATCGTTCCCGCGGAGGCGGATCTGATCGCTCCGGCGGCGACCGGAGGCGAGTCGTTCTCCGGCGACTTCATCCTTCGCGCGAGCCGAATCGCAATGGCCGTTGCGACGTACAATGCGGCGATGGGCCGGATCGTGGCCGCGCCGACTGCCGGAAGCTGCGGCATTCTGCCGGGGCTTCTCTTCTCGTTCCGGGATACGTTCGGCGCGGGGAAAGATGTGTTGTTGAAGGGACTTGTCGCGGCGGCGGCCGTCGGAGAGGTTGTGGCGGCGCGGGCGACGCTCGCCGGGGCGTCCGGCGGCTGTCAGGCGGAGTGCGGCGCCGCGGCGGCGATGGGCGCCGCCGCGCTCATCGAAATGCGCGCGGGAACGCCCGACGCCGTGTCGCAGGGGGTGGCGCTGACATTCAAATCCATCCTGGGGCTCGTATGCGATCCCGTCGGCGGACTTGTGGAGTCTCCGTGCGTCAAGCGAAACGCGTTGCTTGTCGCACTGAGCGCGCTGGCGGCGGATCTTGCGCTCGGCGGCATCCGATCCCTGATCCCGGCGGACGAGGTGATCGACGCGATGGGCGAGGTAGGGCGCGCCCTTCCCGAATCGTTGCGGGAGACCGCAAAGGGCGGGCTGGCCGTCACGCCGACGGCCAGAGATCTCGTGAAGCGTTTTTCCCTGTAGTCTGACCGTTTCAGAACGGCGGGATGGGTTCGATCGCGTCAGGCGACCGAACCCATCCCTTTTTTTGCGTCGCTTGACTTTTATAAACGAATGGCCTAAAGTATGCCTATTAAAGCAAACAAAGGATGTGATTGTTTATGAAAACAAACGACGCATTGCTGTTGCAGGCGACGGTGGACGAGCTTCGCGCCGGAGTGATTCATGACGGCAAGACGGGGGCGTACCGGTGTCTCTTTTGCGACGCCGTCTATGAAGACGGGTGCGTGTATCCGGACGGCGCCCGTTTCTTGGAAGCGTCCCGCGCCGCTCGGGAGCATGTGACGCATGCGCACGGAGGCGCGGGACCGGCGCTGCTGGATCTCGGGAAACGCTACGTCGGGCTGACCGACATCCAGCAACGACTCGTACGGTTGTCCCTTCAGGGGTATACGGATGACGACATCGGGCGTGAGATGAGCATCGCCTCGTCCACGGTCCGGAATCATCGTTTCAAACTCCGTGAGCGGGTCGCCCAGGCGCGCGTCTTTCTCGCCGTCATGGATATCATGGAGAAAACCATGCGGGACGAGAATCGGTTCGTTCCGGTTCACGCGTCGGCGCCTGTTTCCGACGAGCGTTTCGCGGTTACTGCGGCCGAGTCGCAAAAGATCGAAAAGCGGCTTTTCGACGAAGACGGCGTGCTTCGCCGCTTTCCGATGAAGGCGAAGGAACAGATTGTCGTGCTTCGTCGCGTCCTCCGGTCCTTCGCTCCGGACCTCCGGTATCCGGAAAAGGAGGTCAACGAGATTCTCGGGCGTTCATTCGGGGATTACGCGCTGCTTCGCCGGCTTCTGGTCGACTATGGGTTCCTCGATCGGAAGCGGGACGGAAGCGAATACTGGGTCCGCAGGTGACCGGGCAAAGAAAGAAGGTCCGATCGATGCAGCCGATCGGACCTTCTTCGACAGTGTCCGATCAACCTGGGGGGAGGCGGAATCGTCACTGTTATACGGAGAGCGTTTTCACGCTTTTACGTGCATTTCCCGAGTTCTTCCAGCGCCCGGAAGAGCGCATCCTTGAAACATTCGCTCAAGGTCGGGTGCGGATGGACCGTGTAGGCCGCGTCCCGGACGGACATCCCGTGCCGTATCGCGAGCGCGGCTTCCGAAATCATCGAGGCCGTTTCCGGCCCAATCATGTGAACGCCGAGAAGCTTTCCGTCGCGGCCGGCGACGACTTTCACGAATCCGTCTGTCTGTCCCATCGCGAGAGCCATGCCGTTTCCGAGGAAGTAGGCGCGGGCAGTGACGAACGGAATCCCGCGTGCTTCTGCCTGCTGTTCCGACAGGCCGACGGCCGCGATCTCCGGGTCGGAGAAGACGCACCAGGGGACCGAGTCGGGCGGGATCGGGACGCTGACGCCCTGCATGGCCTCCACGGCGGCAAGCGCGTGATATTCGGCCAGATGCGCGAGCATCATGCCTCCGGTCACGTCTCCTATCGCCCAGACGCCTTCTATGTTCGTCCGCATGGACGCGTCCACGGCGATGCCCTTACGCGGGTCGAACCGGATATCCGTTTTTTCGAGCCCGTACCCGTCGAGGATCGGGACCATGCTCGACGCGAGAATGACCCGGTCGCAGACCGCCTCTTCGCGGCCGGTCTTCGTCGAGCCGGTGACCCGCAGCGATGTCCCTTCCGCCGCGATTTTTTCCGGGTGGAAGAAGTCGACCATCCGGATCTTGCGTTTTTTGAAGCCCTGAACGAGTTTTTTCTTGATGTCGCCATCCGCCCGTCGCAGGACCTCGTCGGAGTGCTTGAAGATCGTGACGTCCTTGCCGAGCGCCCGAAGCATCGCGGCCAGTTCGACCGCGATGACGCCCGCGCCGATGACGCCCACCGATGATATGGCCGCGTGATCCGGCGATTTCCAGAGGTCCGGACAGGCGACGGCCCGGTCTCCCGTGACGACGCCCGGGAGATCAGCGCCTTCGAAGTCCATGGGCATCGAACGCGATCCGGTTGCGATGATCAGGTTCTTCCCGTGCAGTACGACGGGCGCGCCTTCGCCGCGAACCTCGACGGTCTTGACGTCTCCCACGCTGGTGATGGTTCCCGTTCCCCGGACCACATCCACGCCTGTCATTCGCATGAGCGTGACGATGCCCTCCCGGAGTTTGGAGACGACCGCCTCCTTGTCCTCCCAGAGTGTCTCCACGGATCCGTGCCCGCCGACGAGCCGGGCATAGTACGCCTTGGTCGGGATGCAGCCCCGGTTCAGGCACATTCCTCCGATAGCGTCCTTTTCGATCAGGGCGACCTTCATTCCGGCTTTGGCGGCGAGTTCGGCCGCCCTGTACCCACCCGGTCCGCCGCCGAGTATGATGACGTCGACCACGCGCCTCACGCGTCCTTTGCCCAGCGAAGCACGGGTTTTCTCGCCGCGGCCGTTTCATCGGGACGGGATACGACAGTCGTGTGCGGCGCGGTTTTGATCTTTTCCGGGTCGTTTTCCGCGTCTTTCGCGATCGCGAGCATCGCGTCCGCGAATTCGTCCAGCGTCTCTTTGCCTTCCGTTTCCGTCGGCTCGATCATGATGGCCTCTTCGACAAGATGCGGGAAGTAGATCGTCGCCGGATGGAAGCCGTAGTCCATAAGGGCCTTCGCCATGTCAAGCGTCGAAACTCCGTTCGCGTCGTGTTGCTTCTTGCCGGAGAGGACGAATTCGTGCTTGCACGTCCGGTCGAACGGAAGAAGATAGCTCCCCTTGAGTTTGCGCATCAGGTAGTTTGCGTTGAGGACCGCGTTTTCGGATGCTTCCCGCAGCCCATACGCGCCCATCGTCCTGATGTATGCGTACGCCCGGACGAGGACGCCGAAGTTGCCGTAGAACGACCGCACCTTTCCGATGGATTGCGGCCGGTCGAAGTCGAACGCGTACGCGTCTCCCTTCTTCGCGATGACGGGCACGGGAAGGAAGGGAACGAGCCGTTCGCAGACGCCCACGGGACCGGCCCCCGGGCCGCCGCCGCCGTGAGGCGTGCTGAACGACTTGTGGAGGTTCAGGTGGATGACGTCGAATCCCATGTCGCCGGGGCGGACCTGCCCCAGAATCGCGTTGAAGTTCGCTCCGTCGTAGTAGAGCAGCCCGCCCTTGTCGTGAACGATACGTGCGATTTCGAGGATGTTTTCCTCGAACAGGCCGAGCGTGTTCGGATTCGTGAGCATGATGCCGGCGACTTCGTCGGTCATGGCGTTTCGCAGCGAATCCAGATCGACGTCGCCCCGTTCGTTCGATGCGACCTCGACGACGTCATAGCCGGCAGTCGCCGAGGAAGCCGGGTTCGTTCCGTGCGCGGTGTCCGGAACGATCATCTTCGTGCGCTTCGCGTCGCCGCGGCCGTTATGGTACGCGCGGATGATCATGATGCCGGTCAGTTCGCCGTGCGCGCCGGCCGCCGGTTGAAGCGACACTGCGGCCATTCCGGTGATCTCGGCGAGCATCGCGGAGAGTTCGTACATAAGCCGCAATGCGCCCTGCGACCTTTCCGCCCCCTGGAGCGGGTGCGCGGTCGCGAATCCCGGAAGCCGCGCCATGTCTTCGTTGATCTTCGGGTTGTACTTCATCGTGCAGGAGCCGAGCGGATAGAACCCCTCGTCCACAGCGAAGTTGAGTTGCGAGAGCCGCGTGTAGTGACGGACCACGTCCACTTCGCTGACTTCGGGGAGCTCCGCCGCGACCTTTCGGAGAGAGGCCGCAGGCAGGAGGCGCGCCGCGTCCTGCATGGGAACGTCAAGTTCCGGAATGGAATACCCCTGCCTTCCGGGAACGCAGCTCTCGAAAATCGTCGGTTCGAGCCGTTTCATGCCTTCTTCCCCCTTCCCGCGCAGGCCGCGAATCGGTCGATTTCGTCTTTCGTCCGCTTCTCCGTGACCGCGACAAGATACCCTCCTGACAGCTCGGGGTACTCCCGCGAGAGATCGTACCCGCCGATGAATCCTTCCCCGGAGAGTCGTGAATTGAGCACGCCCGCCGGTTCCGTCGTCCGGACCGCGAACTCGTTGAAGAACGGCGCATCGAAAAGAGGCGTAAAGCCGTTATCCATCAGCGCCTTCCGTGCGTAGTGCGCCTTTTGAAGGCATTGTCCCGCGACCTCCCGGACGCCCTGTTTCCCGAGCAGGCTCATGTAAACAGTCGCCATGAGGATGCACAGATTATGATTCGAACAGATGTTCGATGTGGCCTTCTCGCGCCGGATGTGCTGCTCGCGCGCCTGGAGCGTGAGAACATACGCGGTCTTGCCGTCGCGGTCCTTCGTTTGGCCGACGACGCGTCCGGGCAGTTTGCGCATGAGCTTTTCCGTCACGGCGAAGTATCCGAAGCCGGGTCCGCCGAAGTTCATTCCGTTTCCGAGCGGTTGCCCCTCGCCCGTGACGATGTCCGCCCCGAACGACGCGGGCGGTTCGAGAATCGCAAGCGAAATGGGGTTCGTCGCCGTGATGAACATCGCCTTCGCGCTCCGCGCGATATCGCCGATGGCCGCGAGATCTTCGAGCGATCCGAAGAAATTCGGGTTCTGGACGAGAACGGCCGCCGTGTCGGGGCCGATCATGGACTTCAGTGCGTCGATGTCCGAAAGACCGTTTGTGCATCCGAATTCGCGCAAAATCACGTTCTGGCACGGAAGATAGGTCGCCAGCACCCGGCGCGTATCCGGATGGACGGCGCGCGAAACGAGAATCTCATGACGTTTCGTCGCGGAGGCCGCGAGCAGCGCCGCTTCGGCGGCGGCCGTCGCGCCGTCGTACATCGACGCATTGGAGACGTCCATGCCTGTGAGGGCGCAGATCATCGTCTGGAACTCGAAGATCACGCGCAGCGTCCCCTGGCTCAGTTCCGGCTGGTATGGCGTATAGCTCGTGAAGAACTCCTGCCGGAGCGTCATGTGATTGATCACGGACGGAACGAAGTGATCGTAGACGCCCGCTCCGAGGAAGCAGACGGAGGACTCCGCATTCGCGTTTTCCGCCGCCATGCCCTTCATGAGGCGCGAAAGCTCTGCTTCCGAAAGCGCCGGAGGCAGGCGCATGGCGTCTTTCAGACGGAGTTCCCTCGGGATGTCGGAGAAGAGATCGTCCGTAGAACGGACGCCGACGGCCCGGAGCATCGCATCACGCTGTTCCGGGGTGTTCGGGATGTACCGATGCATGCGTCACCCCTCCTTCTTTTCGAGTTCTTCCACCAGTTTTTCGTAGGCTGCGGCATCCATCAGGGCATCGGCTTCAGAGATATCGGAACATTCGATCTCGGCGATCCAGCTTCCGAATGCGTCCTGATTCACCGTTTCCGGGGCGTCGTCGAGGCCTTCGTTGACCTTCACGACTTTTCCGGAGAGGGGAGCGTACACATCGTTGGCGCCCTTGACGGACTCCACCACGCAGAAGTCGTCGCCTTTGGCGAACGACGCCCCGACCTCCGGGAGTTCGACGTACACCACGTCGCCCATGGCATGCTGCGCGAAATCCGTCACGCCGATCTTCGCCGTAGACCCTTCGATCTTGACCCACTCGTGCGACTCGGTATATTTCCTGTCCTTGAGAACCTGCGACATTTTTCCATTCCTCCCCTTCGAGTTGTGACGTCTACTTCTTGTAGCTTTTCTGAACGAACGGCTTCTTCACGCGTTTTGCGAGGCGTTCCTTCCCGTGAATCACCACGTGAAAGGTCTCCTCTTTCGCAACCTTCGAGTCGACGATCGCCAGCGCGATGCTCGCGTCGAGGGACGGCGAATATCCGCCGGTCGTCACCGTTCCGACGCTGTGCCCGCTTGAACGCACCTCGTACCCCGATCGCGGGATTCCCTTGTCCTCCATCCGGAGGGCGATGATCTTCCGGGGAACGCCGCTTTCCTTCATTTTGGCGAGAGAATCCCTTCCGATGAACGGTTTTTCCGTGTGGACGAAAAAGCCGAGATCCGCTTCGAGCGGAGAGATATGAACCGACAGCTCGTGTCCGTAGAGGGGCAGACACGCCTCGAAGCGAAGGCTGTCACGCGCGCCGAGGCCGATCGGACGGACGCCCTCCGCCGCGCCCGCCTCGAGAATCGCGTCCCAGAGCTTCGGTCCCCGGTCCCACGGGACGAAGATCTCGAATCCGTCTTCGCCCGTGTAGCCGGTGCGGGAGATGATCGAAACGAGTCCCGATATCTCCACCCCGTCGGCGAAATGGAAAAACGGAATCGAGGAAAGGTCGAACTTCGTCAGACGCTGGAGCACCGCTTCCGCCTTCGGTCCCTGGAACGCGAGTTCCGCAAATTCGGAGGACGCGTCGGTGACCTTCACGTTTCCGGCGGCGTGTCCGGCGAGCCATTCATAGTCCTTCTGCGCGTTGGACGCGTTCACGACGAGGAAATATCGTTTCGTGTCGTAGCGGTAGATCAGCAGGTCATCCACGATGCCGCCGTTCGGATAGCACATCTGGGCGTAGATGACCTGCCCGTCGTGCATGGACCGGACGTCGTTCGTGACGATGCCGTTGAGCCAGTCTTCGGCGTCCGGGCCGACGGCCCAGATCTCTCCCATGTGGGAGACGTCGAAAAGTCCCGCCGATTTTCGCACCAGAAGATGCTCCTCGACGATGCCCGCCGGGTACTGCACGGGAAGCTCCCAGCCGCCGAAATCCACCATCTTGCCGCCGGCGGCGACATGCTGTTCGTAGAACGGTGTCCGTCTCATAACGATCCCTCCCTGTATAGTGTATAAAGCTAGAGCAATCCGCTCCCGGCCGATTCGAGCCAGGAGAGAATATCGCCAGTTTCGCCTGCCGCCATTGCGCTTCGTGAATCCCGGATGCGCGCCGCGAGCGACGCGCCGTCAGGCGCCGCGCCGGGGAACAGGTCGGCCAGACGGGCGATGTAGTCGGCATCCATCGCGTC